>NZ_JBFAIN010000008.1:0-291423 GCF_040654735.1 Saccharopolyspora sp. NPDC050642
GCGCAGCCCCGTCCCCGCGCAGGCGGTCGGAAGCGACCACCCCACCCCCCCCCCCCCCCCCGCGCCCCCGCCCCCCCCCCCCCCGCCCCGCCCCCCCCCCCCCCCCCCCCCCCACCCCCACAGGCACGCGGAGCAAGTCTGGAAACAACAAGCTCAGAGGGACAGTTCGGGCTTGAGGCGGGTGGGCGTCCAGACCCGCTGGCGCCAGGCCGCGATCGTGCTCAGCAGCAGCGACGCCACCAGGTAGCACAGCAGGACACCGGCCGCGGTCGTCGCCGCCGCCGTGCCCGCCCCGCCGTAGAGCAGGTGGCGCAGGCCGTTGACGACGTAGCCCAGCGGCAGCACCTGGTGCAGCGGGTGCAGCGGCTCCGGGATCGTCTGCCACGGGAACGTGCCGCCCGCGGTGACCAGCTGCAGCACCAGGATGACCAGGGCGATGAACTTGCCCTTCGGCCCGAACGCCGCGTTGAGCGCGTGCACCACCGCGGTGAAGGCGAATGACGTGAGGATCAGGAAGCCGAGCGTCCACCAGGTGTGCGCCGGCTGCACGCCCACCCCGAAGACCACGACCAGGTAGAGCAGCACGGCCTGCACGAACCCGACGATCGCCGCGGGCAGCCAGCCGCCGATCGCGACTCGCCAGGGCGCGACCCCGGCGGCGAGTGCGCGGCTGGACAGCGGGCGCATCAGCAGGAACAGCACGAAACCGCCGATCCACAGCGCCAGGCCCATGAAGAACGGTGCCAGCCCGGCCCCGTAGGTGCCGGCCTTGACCTGGGCCATGGTGTCGATGGCGACCGGGTCGCCGATGGTGTCGGCGGTGGCGTTGCGGGTGTCCTCGTCGGGGTTCGGGATCTCGTTCAGGCCCTCGCCCAGCTTCGTCGCGAGCGTGCTCGAACCGTCCGCGAGCTTGCCGGAGCCGTCGGAGAGCTGCTTGGTGCCGCCCGCGAGCTGGTCCGCACCGCTGCTGAGCTGCTTGGTGCCCGCCAGCGCTTGCTGCTCACCGGAGCGGAGCTGCTGCGCGCCGTTGTCGACCTGGACGGCACCGTCGGCGAGGCGTCCGATGCCGTTGGTCATCGTCGGCATCGCGTTGGCCAGCGCGCGGTTGCCGTCGGCGACCTGCTGGGAGCCGTCGGCGAGCTTCCGCAACTGGCCGACCTGCGTCTGCACCTTGCCGTTGGCGTCGGTGATGGGCCTGTTGAGCTCGTCGATGCCCGCGACGATGCGCTGCACCGCGTCCTCGTCCACCCCGTTCTTGCGGAGCTGGTCGGCGATGTCCTTCTTGGTCGAGCTGAGGTTGTCGACGATCTCCTGCGAGAGCCCGCCGAGCGTCTCCGCCTTGGAGGCGAGCTGCTCGTTGCCGGCGGCGACCTGCGCTGCGCCGTCGGCCAGCTTGGCGGTCTGCTCCGGCAGCGGCGCGGTCGACCGCTGCAGTTCGGTGAGGCCGCTGCGCAGCTGCTGCGTGCCGTCGCCGAGCCGGTTGGCGCCGTCGGCGAGCTTGGTCTGGCCGTCGACCAGCTGGTGGGCTCCGGACGCCAGCTGGTCGGTGCCCTGCCGGGCTTCCCCGAGCCCGTCGCGGAGCTGGCCCGCGCCGTCGGCGAGCTGGCCCGCGCCGTCGGCGGCCTCTGCGGTCTTGTCGTGCACGGTGCTGAACCCGAGCAGGAACTGGTTCGCCGCCTCGGTCCCGGCGCTGGCCGCGACCCCCTTGCGCACCTCGGAGGCCACCTTGTCGGCGATGGTGCCGACCAGGTAGTTGTTGGCGTCGTTGGTGATCAGCTGCAGCTTCGCCTGCCGCGGCTCGAAGTCGGCGGGGGAGACCAGTGCGCCGGAGAAGTCCTTCGGCACCACCAGCGCGAACGTGTACCGGCCGCTGGCGACGCCGTCCTGCGCCTCCTGCGCGTCGGTGCGGGTCCAGTCGAAGGTGCCGGAATCCAGGAGCTCCTGGTAGACGTCCTGACCGGCGTCCAGCCGCGTGCCGTCCTCGCGCTGCGCGCCGGCGTCTTCGACGACCACGGCCGCGGGCACCGAGTCGAGCTTCCCGTAGGGATCCCAGTTCGCGTAGATGTACATCGCGCCGTACAGCAGCGGCACCAGGGTGACCGCGAGCAGCGCGAGCTTGGGCAGTTTGCCCGAGGTGAGGCGGCGCAGCTCGGTGGCGGCGAGCCGGAATGTAGTCATCGCAGACCTTCAGCAGAATCCAGAGTGGACTGTTCGGGGTTGTCCGCGCCGACGCGGGCGGGCGAGATGCCCAGCTTGTCGGCGGAGTGCGGGGAGCAGAGCGCGATCACGGCCAGGCCGCGCTCGGCTTGGCGGGCGGCGAGGGAGTACCAGCCCGTGGGGTCGCCGCCGTGGCGGTCGGGGCAGTCCAGCACCAGGGCCTTGGTGGCGCGGCCCTCGCAGGCGAGTTCGGTCAGCAACCGGGTGCGCTCGTACCCGGCCAGGTGCTCGAAGCGCTGCTCGCCGGCGCCTTCGGGCAGCCAGTCGCGGGCCGACAGCCAGTCCCGGACCCGGCGGCGGCCGGATCTGCGGCCCGCCAGGCTCAGGCCTTCGGCGACGACGTCGCGCACCGCCAGCGCGTCGTCGGGCTCGGTGATCTGCGGCGCGTCGACGACCGCGACGCTGCGCCGCAGCGCGCTCGCGTCGACGGCGCCGTCCAGGCGCACGGTGCCGCGGGTGGGGCGCAGCCGACCGGAGAGGGCCAGGGCCAGCGCGGTGCGGCCGGAGTTCGGGTCGCCCGCGACCAGCAGGACCTGCCCGGTCCGGGCCCGTAGCGTTGTGGGCGCCAGCAGCGTCCCGTGCGCTCCGATGACCTCGACGCCGGTGGCGACGATCTCCACGCAGTCTCCTCGACTTTCACGACCGGTGCGCCGGCCGCGCGAGCCTCAGCGCAGCGCGGTGGCCGGGCGCACCTCCCACATCGTCCACAGCGGCCGGTAGCCCTGGCGGGGCCAGAACACCGAGGACAACGGGTTGGGCGGGTTGTAGTACAGGAAGCTGCCGACGGCTCCGGCACGCGCGAACTCGTTGTGAGCCGTGGCCATCAGCTGCTGGCCGACGCCGGTGCCGCGGAGCTTCTCCTGCACCGACACGCAGTTGACGTACGCCCACGTGCCGGACCTGAGCCGGGAGCCACCGGGTGACTTGGCGGTGTCGACCCAGCCGCACTCCGCGACCGCGACCGGCGTCCCGTCCTGCTCCGCCAGCCATACCGGATCGCTGGAGTGCAGGCGCACGTGCGCAGCGGTCCGCTTCAGCTGCGGAGCGTCTGGTCGGTACGTCGACGTGCCGACCATGGCAGCGTATTCGAGCTCGCTGAGGGTGAGTTCGACGACGGCGTCGAGGTCGGCCGGTCCGGCGCGACGTATGTTTACGGTACCAGATAGTTTCGTATATGCAACCGGTGCGGTGGGGCGCACGGCGAGGCAGGCCAGCGGCAGGAAACCGTGATCCAGCAACGCCCTGGTCGCCTCGACGTCCCGGCTCGGCCACACGACCGTGCAGGCCGAGTTGGGCCCCGGCGCCTGCGTCGCCAGCCACTCGCGCCAGGTGTGCAGCAGCGCGTCCATGCCGGCGTGGGGCTGCTCGCCGAGGATCGGGAAGAGCTCGAAGACCTCGCCGGCCTGCCAGAGGCTCTGGGCCGACCCCGGCGGGCTCGAGTTCCGCGCGGCGAGCCCGGCGACCGTGCCGCCGCCGGGGATCCGGGCCACGATCGCCTCGGCGCCGGCCGGCAGCTGGTGGGCGTCGGGCAGCTGCGGGTCCAGCGCGGCGAACCGCGCGAGCTGCGCCCGCATCAACTCCTGTGCAGTCGCCACGACTTCCCCTCAGCGCTGTCTCGACTGTTGACTTGGGTGTTTGTTCTTGAAGCGCCGAAGGCGCTTGGCCCACCTACGCAACTGGCACCGCCGCGGGTTCTCAGACGTTCGTCTGGCGAGGACAGCCCCGATGCCGCGTATTTGGTCATACGTAAGTCGGGGCTCCCACAGTCCAGGCGGCGTCTGAGGTTCCGCAACTCGCACCGCTACGCAAAACGAGCCTAGAATTATTCTCCCTCAGCGGTGGCAGACGAAGATCGCGGTTCCGGGGAACAGGCGTCCGCGCAGCGGGCTCCACTGCCCCCAGGTCTGAGTGTGCCCCGCCGGCCACTCCGGTTCGATCAGGTCGACCAGGCGCAGCCCGGCGCCGGCCAGTTCCCGGACGAAGTCGCCGAGGGTGCGGTGGTGCTCGACGTAGGTGGCCCGGCCCGCGTCGTCGACCTCCAGGTACGGCGTGCGGTCGAAGTAGGAGTGCGTGGCGGTCAGCCCGGTCGGCCCCGGGTCGTCGGGGAAGATCCACCGCATCGGGTGCGTCACCGCGAAGACCCACCGGCCGCCCGGCCGCAGCACCCGCGCGACCTCCCGGAACACCGCGCCGACATCGGCCACGAACGGCACCCCGCCGAACGCCGAGCAGGCCAGGTCGAAGGAGGCGTCGGCGAACGGCAGGCAATCCGCGCTCGCCTGCACCAGCGGCACCGCGGTCCCGCTGCGCTCGCCGCCCGCGACCGCGTGCCGCAGCATCCCGGCCGAGATGTCCAGCCCCACCGGGTGCGCGCCCTGGTCGGCGAGCCACCTCGAGCACGACGCCGCGCCGCAGCCGACCTCCAGCACCCGCTTGCCGCGGACGTCGCCGAGCAGTCCGGCGTCGGCCTCGCGCAGCCGCTCCGGGCACCACATGAAGTCGCTGTCGCCGAGGAACGCCCCATGCTCGGCTTGGTAGTCGTCGGCGTCGGCGTCCCACCACAGCCGGCTCGCGCCCCGCGATTCCGCCGCGTCGACAGTGCGTTTGCTCACACCCGTTGTGCCCAACAGCCGCTCCGCGGAGCTACTCTGGAGCTCGTCGTGTTCCGGGTCATCGGCTCGTGCCAAGGGTTCTCCCCGCCGATATCGGGTATTGCTCGGACGTGGGGCATTCTCCTCGCCCGGGACCGGTCGGTCGTTCGGGCGTACCGCGGTTTGCCCGACGATCGAGAAAGCGCGTACGATACCGCCCGCGTCGTGGGTCTTTCGCCGACGGCTCCGACTGCCGGGTCGCACCGGTGGTGGGGGGCGGTCGACGGAGCGGGATCTCGCTGGTCCAGCGAGTCAGCTGGTCCCGGCCCGGGGCGCGGCAACAACGTAGATCCAGCGACCAAACTATCCGTACCGGAGCAACCCACCTGATGTCCACCGACACCACCACCGTCCCGACTGCAGCCGCCACCAAGCCGCAGGTCGCAGTGAACGACGTCGGGACGGAGGAGGACTTCCTCGCCGCCGTCGACCAGACCATCAAGTACTTCAACGATGGGGACATTGTTGAGGGCACCATCGTCAAGGTCGATCGCGACGAGGTGCTGCTTGACATCGGCTACAAGACCGAGGGCGTCATCCCCTCCCGCGAGCTGTCGATCAAGCACGACGTCGACCCCGCCGAGGTCGTCACCGTCGGCGACTTCGTCGAGGCGCTTGTTCTCCAGAAGGAGGACAAGGAAGGCCGGCTGATCCTCTCCAAGAAGCGCGCCCAGTACGAGCGCGCCTGGGGCACCATCGAGGAGCTCAAGGAGAAGGACGAGCCCGTGCGCGGCACCGTCATCGAGGTCGTCAAGGGCGGCCTCATCCTCGACATCGGGCTGCGCGGCTTCCTGCCGGCCTCGTTGGTCGAGATGCGCCGCGTCCGCGACCTTCAGCCCTACGTGGGCCGCGAGCTCGAGGCCAAGATCATCGAGCTGGACAAGAACCGCAACAACGTGGTCCTGTCCCGCCGCGCCTGGCTGGAGCAGACCCAGTCCGAGGTCCGCAGCGAGTTCCTCAACCAGCTGCAGAAGGGCCAGGTCCGCAAGGGCGTCGTGTCCTCCATCGTCAACTTCGGTGCGTTCGTCGACCTCGGTGGGGTCGACGGTCTGGTGCACGTCTCGGAGCTGTCCTGGAAGCACATCGACCACCCGAGCGAGGTCGTCGAGGTCGGCCAGGAAGTCACCGTCGAGGTCCTCGACGTGGACATGGACCGCGAGCGCGTCTCGCTGTCGTTGAAGGCCACCCAGGAAGACCCGTGGCGCCAGTTCGCCCGCACCCACGCGATCGGCCAGATCGTGCCGGGCAAGGTCACCAAGCTGGTGCCGTTCGGTGCGTTCGTCCGCGTCGACGAGGGCATCGAGGGTCTGGTCCACATCTCCGAGCTGGCCGAGCGCCACGTGGAGATCCCGGAGCAGGTCGTCCAGGTCGGCGACGAGGTGATGATCAAGGTCATCGACATCGACCTGGAGCGTCGCCGGATCTCGCTGTCGCTGAAGCAGGCCAACGAGGGCTTCAGCCCCGACTCGGAGTTCGACCCCACCCAGTACGGGATGGCGGCCGAGTACGACAACGAGGGCAACTACATCTACCCCGAGGGCTTCGACGTGGAGACCCAGGAGTGGACCGAGGGCTACGAGAAGCAGCGTGAGGAATGGGAGCGGCAGTACGCCGAGGCCCACACGCGCTACGAGAAGCACATCGCCCAGATCGTCAAGGCCCGCCAGGCCGACGCGGAGGCCGCTGCGGCCGCCGCGGCCGGTGGCGGCGAGGAGCCGACCAGCGGTGGCGGCAACTACTCGTCGGCTTCGAGCGACGAGCAGGACAGCGGCTCGCTGGCCAGCGACGCGCAGCTGGCGGCGCTGCGGGAGAAGCTCTCCGGCGGCGCGTGAGCCTGACGCCTAGCGGCTGAGGCAACACCACGGCCCCGCACCTTCCGAGGTGCGGGGCCGTGAGTCTTTTCCGCGACCGTCGGTCCGGGCGGCCCGGTGGGCTGGCAAGATGGGTTTCGTGTTGCGGGTGGGACTGAGCGGTGGAATCGGGTCCGGCAAGTCGACGGTGGCCAGGCGGTTGGTGGAGCGCGGCGCCGTGCTCATCGACGCCGACGCGCTGGCCCGCGAGGTGGTGCAGCCCGGCACGCCGGGGCTGGCCGAACTCGTGGAGCGGTTCGGCGAGGACATCCTGGACGCCGACGGCGCGCTGAACCGCCCGGCGTTGGCGGGCAAGGTCTTCGGCGACGACGAAGCGCGCGCGGACCTCAACGCGATCACGCACCCCAAGATCCGCGACCTGACGGCCGAGCGGATGGCGCAAGCGCCCGCCGACGCGGTCGTGGTGCACGACGTGCCGCTGCTCGTCGAGGTCGGCTACGCGCCGAACTACCACCTGGTGATCATCGTCGATGCGCCGGAGCCAGACCGGGTGCGACGGCTGATCGACCGCGGCCTGTCGGAGGACGACGCCCGCGCCCGCATCGCCGCGCAGGCCACCACCGAGCAGCGGCGCGAGGTCGCGGACGTGTGGCTGGACAACAGCGGTTCGGTCGATGCCGTGCGCGCCCAGGTCGATGCGCTGTGGCAGGACCGGTTGGTGCCGTTCGAGGAGAACGTGCGGCTGCGCCGCCGCGCGCCGAAGCGGGCGCCCAAGCTGGTCGACCCGGATCCGGAGTGGCCGCGGCAGGCGCGGCGGCTGATCGCCCGGATCGAGCGCGCGGCGGGCGACAAGGCGGTGCGGGTCGACCACGTCGGCTCCACCTCGGTGTCCGGCCTGCCCGCGAAGGACATCATCGACCTGCAGCTGACGGTCCGGTCGCTGGCCGACGCGGACGCGCTCGCCGGGCCGCTGGGCGAGGCCGGTTTCCCGGTGCTGCCGGACATCCTCGGCGACACTCCGCACACCTTCGCGCCCGATCCGGCGCTCTGGGAGAAGCGGATCCACGCGTCGGCCGACCCGGGCCGCTACGCGAACCTGCACGTCCGGGTCGACGGAACGCCGGGTCAGCGCGTCGCCCTGCTGTTCCCGGCGTGGCTGCGCGCCGACGAAGCCGCCCGCGACGAATACCTCGCGCTCAAGCGGAAGGTGGCGGCGGAGCACGCCGCCGACCCGGACCACGGCGCCTACGCGGACGCCAAGGAACCCTGGTTCGCGGAGGCGCTCCCCAGGGCCTGGCAGTGGGCCGAGCACACCGGCTGGGCCGGCTGAGCCCGGCTCAGGTCGCCGAGCGGAGGATCTCGGCGATCTTGGTGTAGCCGTTGCGTTCGGCGTGCTGCAGCGCCGTCAGCCCGTTGCGGTCGCGGATGTTCACGTCGGCGCCTGCGTCCACGAGCAGCTGCGTGACCTGCTGGTAACGCTCGCTCCCGTCGCCGAGCACCACGGTTTCCAGCAGCGCCGTCCAGCCGGGGTCGTTCACGTGGTTGATGTCGATGCCGGTCTTCACCGCCGCGCGCACGTATTCGACGTGCCCGTGCTCACCGGCCGGGATCAGCGCGGTTCCGCCGAAGCGGTTGGTCAGCGCGAAGTCCGGGTTCGCGGGCAGCAGCGCTCCCAGCATGCCCACGCTGCCGGTCACGCCGGTGGCCAGGAAGGCGCTGTCGCGGCGGTCGTCCTGCGCGTCCGGATCGGCACCGGCCCTGACCAGCTCGCGGGCGACGTCGACGTGATCGGCGAGCGCGGCCAGCAGCAGCGGGGTGCGCTCGCGCTCGTCGCGGGCTTCGACGTTCGCGCCAGCGGCGAGCGCGGCGCGCACCTGCTCGAGATCGCCGTCGTCGGCGGCGCTCAGCAGCTGTTGATCCGCCGCGGGGTTGGGCGCGTGCTGCTCGGGGGCGGGCTGTTGTTGTGCCGCGGGCGGCGGGGGAGTCGCTGGTGCCGTCGGCTGCTCGACCGGAGCGCAGGCGGCGAGCGCGATCACGGCGAACATCCCGACCGCCACTCGTCGACCGATCGCGCCGGTGTGCGCGGTCCTCATCGGATCCTCCTGCTCGGGTGGTGGCCGGCCCCCGGTGACACCGGGGACCGGCCCGGGGGTGTTACCGCAGCTCGGCCTGGATGGCCTGCAGCCCGGCGCGCGCGAACTCCTCGTCCAGGTCGCCGCTGGGCGCACCGGCCACGCCGATGCCCGCGATCGGCGAGCCGGCCGTCACCGGGACGCCGCCGCCGAGGAACAGCGTGCCCGGGATGTCGCGCAGCGTGGCGCCGTCGCCGGTGGCCTGCTTGCCCAGCTCGGACGTCGCGCGGCCCCAGGCGACCGCGGTGAAAGCCTTGCGCTTCGCCGACTCGCCGCTCTGCGGGCCCGCACCGTCGCCGGTCAGGCGCACCCGCTCGTTGCCCGCGCGGTCCACGATGGACACGGTGACGCGCTGACCCTTGGCCTCGGCGGCGTCGAGCGCGGCCTGCGCGGCCTTGGTGGCGGCGTCGATGCTCAGCACCGGCTGCTGCAGGACGGCGGCCGGCGGGCGCTGCGGGGCCTGCTGCTGGACCGGGTCGGCCTGCGCGACGGTCAGGCCGGTGGCGCCGCCGAGGATGCCGAGGCCGACCAGGGTGCCGATGATGGCGCGGTTGCGGGTGGTGGACTGCATCGGGATTCGCTCCTAGGTCCGATTGACTTGTGCTCCAAGCTTCCGTCGCAGGCGGGCTCCGGACGTCGTCGGAAAGGATCGTTCGACGGCCTTGCCCGGTGGATCCCGGATCAACCGATCCATTGATGCGGGCTCGGGGCGCGCCGTCTAGGTTCGTGTCTTCGACGTGACGAGAGGACCGCATTGACCGACGACCTCCGGCCGGGAGGCTGGCTGTACCGCGCGATGCACGTGGGCTTCTTCGTGCTGCTCGCCTCTTCGGCGTCGCGCTATGTCGCCGCGCACGGCTTGGCGGGCGTGACACCGCTGCTGCTGGGCCTTTCCGGGGCGCTGGTCGTGGTCTACGTGCTCGGTGTGGTCTTCTGGGGGCAGAGCAAGCGCGTGCGGCAGTTGTGGCTGGCCGCGGTGGTCGCCCTCTGGTGCGCGCTGGTGCTGGTGGCGCCGAGCTTCAGCTGGTGCGCGGTGCCGCTGTTCTTCGTCTGCTTGCGACTGCTGCGGCCCAAGCCGCTGATCATCGCCGTGGTGCTGCTGACCGCGACGGTGATCTTCGGGCAGTTGCGGCTGGCGCCGAAGTTCGAGGTCGTCGACGTGCTGGTGCCGCTGGCCGTCGCGACGATGGCCACCGCGGTGTTCCTGGAGCTGCGCTGGGAGAGCGAACGCCGCAAGGCGCTGATCGACCAGCTCGTGCGCACGCGCGGTGAGCTGGCCGAAGTCCAGCGCGAGGCGGGCATCAGCTGGGAGCGCGAGCGGCTGGCCCGCGAGATCCACGACACGATCGCCCAAGGCCTGTCCAGCATCCGGATGCTGCTGCAGGCGGCGGAGCGCGGCGGCGACACCAACGAGCACGTGCGGCGCGCGGGCGAGGTCGCCGAGGACAACCTCGCCGAGGCCCGCCGGTTCGTGCGCGGGCTCGCGCCGGCCGCGCTCGAACGGCAGTCGCTGCCGGAGGCGCTGCGCGAGCTGGCCGACCGGACCGCGGCGGAGTCGGGCGTGGAGGTCCGCTTCGAGGTGGTGGGCGAGCCGCTGCCGACCAGGGCGGCCGACGACGCGGTGCTGCTGCGGGTCGCCCAGGGCGCGCTGGCCAACGTCCGCGAGCACAGCGCGGCGAGCATCGCCGGGGTGACTTTGTCCTATTTGGACGATGAGGTCACGTTGGACGTGCGCGACGACGGCACCGGTTTCGACCCCGCCGCCCCGAGCCCCGGCACCGGGCGCGGCTACGGGTTGTCCGGGATGCGGGCGCGGGTGGAGCAGTCGGGCGGCACGCTGGCGGTGGAGAGCCGGCCAGGCGAGGGCACGGCGGTGGCGGCGACGCTGCCGGTGGGGGGGATCTCGTGACGGACGCGGTGCGGGTGCTGGTGGTCGACGACCACCCGGTGGTGCGGGCCGGGCTGCAGGCACTGCTCGCCGGGGCTGCGGGCATCGAGGTCGTCGGCGAGGCCGCGACCGCGGTGGAGGCCGTGCGGCAGGCGGACGCCTTCCGGCCCGACGTGGTGCTGATGGACCTCCAGCTCGGCGACGGCGTCGAGGGCGTGGAGGCGACCCGGCGGCTGCTGGCGCTGGACACCCCGCCGCGGGTGCTGGTGCTGACCACCTACGACGCCGACACCGACATCACCCGCGCCATCGACGCGGGCGCCACCGGCTACCTGCTCAAGGCGGGCCCGCCGGAGGAGCTGTTCCAGGCGATCCGGGCGGCCGCGCAGGGCAAGACCATGCTCTCGCCGGAGATCGCGTCCCGGCTGCTGCAGCGCAGCCGCGCGCCGGAGCAGTCGCTGAGCGCCCGGGAGGTGGAGATCCTGGAGCTGCTGGCGCAGGGCCTGGGCAACAAGGAGCTGGCGAAGAAGCTGTTCATCAGCGAGGCGACGGTGAAGACGCACCTGGTGCACATCTACTCGAAGCTCGGGGTCGACAGCCGGATGGCGGCGGTGAGCGCGGCGGTCGAGCGCCGCCTCATCCGCCTCGATTCCCCGCCTCGTTGACAGGAGCCTCTGCAGCTCAGGCCCGTGCGTACTTCATGCTGCTGTAGAGGCTGTTTTGGATGTCGTGGTGTGAGGTGTAGTGCCGCGGGGTTTTGTCTTTGAAGCGGCGCAGCCGCTTAGCCCACCTATGCAACCGGCACCGCTGCGGGTTCTCAGGGGTCTTCTCGCGAGGACAGCCCCGACGTGGTGAATTGGCATTCATGATGTCGGGGATCCCACAGCGAGAAGGCGCCTGAGGTTCCGCTACCCGCACCGCTACGCAGAACGAGCCTGGAAACAGGCTCTGGTCACCAGATGTCGAAGATGCCCCGGTGGGCCAGCCACTGGTTGATGTCCCGGTGGCGGGTCACCTCGTCGAGCGTGCGGTGCACCGTGCGCAGCGCGTAGTCGGCTTCGCTGAGCCGGATCAGGCCGTTGTCGACAGCGGCGGCGAACTCGGCCGCGCGCGTGATCCGCGGCCGGCCGTGCTCTCCGACCTCCAGGCCCAGCAGCAAGTCGGTGGTGGTCCACGACCGGGTTTCGCGCTCGATGTGGACCGCGGTGAGCAGGCTCGGCCCGCGGCGGGAGTGCCTGCGGCGCGGGCGGTAGCGGGTCAGCCGCAGCCCGAGTTCGGGCAGCAGCCAGGTGATCTCGGCGGCGTGGTCCGCCGCGTCCGGTGTCGGGCATTCCACCGAGAGTCCCCAGCGCTCGACGTGGCAGACCTCCAGCGGCGCGACGACACCGGACGACTGCCTACGCTGCGAGCTGAAGACGTCGATAACTTCAACCAGTTGGGGTGAAATCGCAGCGCTCACGGCGTCAGACAGTAACGGGAAAACAGCGTTGAAAGATCGACAGCACCAGTTTTTAACGTAACTTTTCGGAGCTCGTCGAATATCGATTCGGTGCGTGGTGCGATCATCACCGGGATGGCGGTAGCGTCCGCTGGTCCGGTACGGGATCTTGGACGGGTTGCCCGCGCCACGACAGCTCGATTCCGTTGTCGCGCAACCACTTCGGCAGGTCGTACCCGTGCCTCGCGAGGCCGTCGACGGCGGCGCAGGCGCGTCGCATCGCGCGTTCCGCGGTTTCCGGATCGAGCAGTTCCGCGCGCACCGCGATCACGAATTCGTCGATGTCCAGCAGTTCCGCCGCGCGCCCGTCCCGCACCACGATGTCCAGGTAGTGGTCGACGGTCCGCCACTGCCGTTCGCCCGGCTCGACGTCCGCCACGTCGATGTAGAAGTCCACGTCGTCTTCGTGGCCCGGATGCCAGTACCAGCGGGTCACGCGCAGCCCCAGCGAGGGGAGCAGCCAGGATTCGAGGGCGGCGATGCGGGGATGCCCGGGCATCGGGCGGGCCAGGTAGAGGCCGAAGGGCTCGCGCGCGTAGTGCGTCACGGTGCGCACGTGGCCCTTGGGGTCGGTGTTGGTGTTCGCCACGAGGTCGAAGACCTCGACCTTCGGCGGGTGAACGGGCAGGCCGAGCTGTTCGGCGATCTCGCGCTGCGTGGTCACCCTGCCACTGTATGCGGGCGGGCGCGGCGTCCGAAGGTCGTCGCGCCCGCTATTCCTTCACCACTTGTGCTCCCTCACCTCCGATCGGTCGGGGTCAGGTCGTCGCGCGGGTGGCGTAGGCCGGAGCCATCGTGCCCAAACCCGCGAGGATCAGGACCGCTCCGCCGATCACGTTGCAGAGCACGCTGCTGGTCATGATGGCGGTGCCGCTCATGATGAATACGGCCACGATCGTCCACACACCCAGCACCGGAACGGTCCAGGCGATGCCGTGCGTGCGGTGGTAGGCGGCCGCGAACGAGAGCCCTAGAACGGTCGCGGTCAGACCGGTGACCAGGTTGTTCAGCGTCAACGACGGCGTCATTGCGTGAAAGCCGGTGATCCACGGCGACAATGCGACGAACAGGCCACCGAGCACGGTGAGGCCGTCCGCCACCTGAGCGGTCGGAGTTTCCGCCGCCCGCTCGTAGCGCAGGCGCATCTCGGTGAGATCCGGATGCCCAGCGATCGGTGCGCTGCTCGACATCACACCACCTCCTGCACTGGGGTGACGCAATCCATTATCTGCCCTGGTGGCCGTTTGAGCACCCCGTGACGCGACACGATGTCGGGGTGGGCTCGTACATTGGTTGTCGTGGCATTCGCGACTGAGCACCCCGTACTGGCCCGCTCCGAGTTCCGGCCGGTCAGCGACATCCCGCGGACCGACGGCCGGTTCCGCATGGTCAGCGACTACCAGCCCGCCGGCGACCAGCCGCAGGCGATCGCGGACCTGGAGCGCCGGATCAACTCCGGCGAGAAGGACGTCGTGCTGCTCGGGGCCACCGGTACGGGCAAGTCGGCGACCACGGCCTGGCTGATCGAGCGCATCCAGCGGCCCACCCTGGTGCTGGAGCCGAACAAGACGCTGGCCGCCCAGATGGCAAACGAGCTGCGCGGCTTCTTCCCGGACAACGCCGTCGAGTACTTCGTCAGCTACTACGACTACTACCAGCCCGAGGCCTACGTCCCGCAGACCGACACCTACATCGAGAAGGACTCGTCGATCAACGAGGACGTCGAGCGGCTGCGCCACTCCGCCACGTCGAACCTGCTCAGCCGCCGCGACTGCGTGGTGGTCTCGTCGGTGTCCTGCATCTACGGCCTGGGCACCCCGCAGTCGTACCTGGACCGGGCCATCCCGCTGGAGGTCGGCGGCGAGATCGACCGCGACGTGTTCCTGCGCGCGCTGGTGGACGTCCAGTACACCCGCAACGACATCGCGTTCGCCCGCGGCACATTCCGGGTGCGCGGCGACACCGTGGAGATCATCCCGGCCTACGAGGAGCTCGCGGTGCGCGTGGAGTTCTTCGGCGACGAGATCGACCGGCTGCACTACCTGCACCCGCTGACCGGCGAGGTCGTGCGCGAGGTGCGCGACCTGCGGATCTTCCCGGCGACGCACTACGTGGCCGGCCCGGACCGGATGGACAAGGCCATTCGCAGCATCGAGGCCGAGCTGGAGGAGCAGCTGGGTCTGCTGGAGAAGCAGAACAAGCTGCTGGAGGCCCAGCGGCTGCGGATGCGCACCCAGTACGACATCGAGATGATGCGCCAGGTCGGGTTCTGCTCCGGCATCGAGAACTACTCCCGGCACATCGACGACCGCCCCGCCGGGTCGGCGCCGGCGACGCTGATCGACTACTTCCCGGACGACTTCCTGCTGGTCATCGACGAGTCGCACTACACGGTGCCGCAGATCGGCGGCATGTACGAGGGCGACGCGTCCCGCAAGCGGACCCTGGTCGAGCACGGCTTCCGGCTGCCCAGCGCGCTGGACAACCGGCCGCTGACCTTCGAGGAGTTCTCCGACCGGATCGGCCAGACGATGTACCTGTCGGCGACGCCGGGCCCGTACGAGATGGCGCAGGCCGGCGGCGAGTTCGTGGAGCAGGTGATCCGCCCGACCGGGCTGATCGACCCCGAGGTGATCGTCAAGCCCACCGAGGGCCAGATCGACGACCTGGTGCACGAGATCCGGGAGCGCGCCGAGCGCGACGAGCGGGTGCTGGTCACCACGCTGACCAAGAAGATGGCCGAGGACCTCACCGACTACCTGCTCGAACTGGGCATCCGGGTGCGGTACCTGCACTCCGAGGTGGACACGCTGCGGCGGGTCGAGCTGCTGCGGCAGCTGCGCCTGGGCGAGTACGACGTGCTGATCGGCATCAACCTGCTGCGCGAGGGCCTGGACCTGCCGGAGGTCTCGCTGGTGTCGATCCTGGATGCCGACAAGGAGGGCTTCCTGCGCTCCGGCACCAGCCTGGTGCAGACGATCGGCCGCGCGGCCCGGAACGTGTCGGGCCAGGTGCACATGTACGCGGACCGGATCACCGACTCGATGCGGCACGCCATCGACGAGACCAACCGGCGCCGCGCCAAGCAGATGGCCTACAACGAAGAGCACGGCATCGACCCGCAGCCGCTGCGCAAGAAGATCGCCGACATCCTGGACCGGGTGTACTCCGAGTCCGAGGACACCGAGGAGTCGGTGGCCGTCGGCGGTTCCGGCCGCAACGTCTCGCGCGGCAAGAAGCCGACCGGGGAGTCGGTGGCCAGCGCCGGGCTGCTGGAGGACCGCGACATCAAGTCGATGCCGCGCGCGGAGCTGGCGGACCTGGTGCAGCAGCTCAACGACCAGATGATGAACGCTGCCCGCGAGCTGCAGTTCGAGCTGGCGGCGCGGCTGCGCGACGAGATCCACGACCTGAAGAAGGAGATCCGCGGCATGGACGCCGCCGGCATCGAGTGACGGCTACCGGGTCTGGAACACCGCGAATGGTGTAAAGGTGCCGAACTCGGTACCATGGTGCCATGGCGCTCAACATCAAGGATGGGCGGACCGAAGAGCTGGCTGCCAAGGTCGCCGAGCTGGCGGGCGAGACGAAGACGGGTGCGATTCGGCAATCGCTGGAGGAGCGCCTCGAACGGCTCCTGCAGCAGGCTCGCCGGGCGGAACGCGAGGCCCGGCTGAAGAGGTTCCTGGAGCACGAGGCTTGGCCGCAGGTGCCGCACTCCGAGCTGGGGCGGTCGGTCACCCGGGCGGAACGCGAGGCGATTCTCGGCTACGGGCCGGAGGGCGTGTGATCCTCGACAGTTCGGCGATCGTGGCCGTCCTCCTCAAGGAGGACGGTCATGATCGCCTGCTCAAGTCGCTCGCGCAGGCGGACGAGGTGGGCGTCGGCGGGCCGACCGCCGCCGAAACCGGGATCGTCCTCACCGCTCGGCTCGGCGTGGTCGGACGGACCTTGCTCGCCCGCTTCTTCGAGGAGGCGGGCGTGGAGGTCGTCGACTGCGGGGCGCAGCACTGGAAGACCGCGGTCGAGGCCTACGAGCGATTCGGGAAGGGGCGGCACCCGGCGGGGCTGAACTTCGGCGATTGCCTGACCTACGCGATCGCCTGCGTGACCGGGCGGCCGCTGCTCTGCGTCGGCGATGACTTCCCGCGGACCGACGTCGTTCTCGCGGCCGTCTGACTTTGTCGGTGCCCGGAGCTACGGTCCGTGCTGGAGGTGGTCGGGATGGGCCTGGGTTTCCAGGTGACCTTTGATGCGCACGATCCGGCTCGGTTGGCGGCGTTCTGGGCTCTCGCGCTGGAGTACGAGATCCAGCCGCCGCCACCTGGATTCGAGTCGTGGGAGCAGTTCGGGCGCCAGGTCGGGCTGCCGGAGGAGAAGTGGGACGCCTTCGCCGCGGTGATGGACCCGGCGGGGGAGGGGCCGCGGGTCTTCTTCCAGCGCGTGCCCGAGGGCAAGGCCGCGAAGAACCGGGTGCACCTGGACGTCAACGTCAGCCGGCGCGGCCTGGCGCTCGACAAGACCGCCGAGCGCCGCCAGATCATCGCCGAGCACGTCGAGCGGCTCAAGGCGGCGGGCGCCACCTGCGTCCGCGAGGTGGACGAACCCAACGGCTACTGCATCGTCCTGCAGGATCCCGAGGGCAACGAGTTCTGCGTGCAGTGACGGGACGGCGGCCGTCGGCCCGGACGGCCGCCGTCCAAGGAAAGTGCGCGTCACCGCTGGCCCGAGGTTTTGTTCTTGCCGACCTTGACCTCGCGCGAGCCGTGCAGTGCGGGGCCGCGCTTGGCGCGCTGTACCTTCCCGTTGCTATCGGCCGACCACGAAGGGGGCGAGGGCCAGCGTTCCATGAGCGCGTTGCGGAGTTCGCGACCGCGCACGTTTACGATGCCGGTGCCGAGCAGGGCGGCGACGAACATGCCCACCGAGACGACCATCGCGGCGAGCGATTCGGTGCGATAGGCGGCGAAGACGTCCTCCGAGCCCAGTCCCAGCCCGTTGCCGACCAGGTAGGAGGACGTGCTGAACACCAGGCCCGCCCCGGACATCGTCGCGCCGACACGCGCCAGCGGATGGGTCTGCCGCTGCGAGTGGTAAGCCAGCAGGTCCTCGGCCGGGCGCTCGGATCTCGGGTCGGCCAACCTCGTGCGCAGCTCGGCACGTTCGGACCGGCGCTGCCTCCAGTCGAACAGCACGCCGATGGCCGCGAGTAGCACGCCCAACGAGATCAGGACCGCGAAGATCCAGACTCCCGCGGCGATCAGGGTCTCGATCGGCGAGGAGTAGGTGGTCTCCTCGCACTCGTACCTCCCGATCCCCGGAGTACTCGTGCAGCGCGTCAAGACCGACATCTGCAGCGCGAGGGCGCCTCCGAGCCAGAGACCCGCGGCACCGTAGAGACACCGCTTCGCGATCGACGGCCTGGACGTAGTCTTCTTGCCCGCACCGTCACGGCGTGCTTGTTTCGCCGCCTTCCAGGCGTGTCCTTCGTCGTTCGAACTCCAATGCGCGGCGACCCGGGCATGGCGACGTTCGTGGGCCGGGGTGAGCAGATGGGAACTGGCATAACCGACGAAGGCCATGATCAAGGCGTAGCCGGTGACGAGGGAGAAGATCAGCATGCTCTCGGCGTCGTCTCCTTCCGCCAGCACCACGATCAGCCCGATCACCCCCAGCAAGCCGGCCAGGGCCGCGTTCCCCCAGCCGAAGAAGGCGAGCGCCTCCGCGGGTTTGCCGGTGACGGACCGAACCTGGTCGGGCGAAGGAACGGCGTAGCGGGACGCGCCCCGTGCGGCCGCGTTGACGATCGCCTTGGACGTGGTCGACTCCCGCAGGAAGCTGGCCACCGCACCAGCGGCACACACGACCAGCACCAACGCCAGCAGAACGCCCATGCTCATGCGGCTGAGGTGGTCGACGGCCTCCTCGAGGCCGGGATCATCGAGCAGGTCCTCTTCGGCGAGAAGGCCAACGCCCATGATCAGCGCGAAGGCGCAACCCAGGCCGATCAGGAACGAGGTCAGGGAGTGAACGCAGGCACGCGCGGTCTCACCGGCCAGCCCGACTTCGTACTCGTACCAATGCCAGGGGTTGGTCTGGTTTCCGTCGTCACTCACCGGGGATCTCCTCCGCCTGCGGCGTTTCTCGCCGCATCATAGGGAGGGAGTCATCCCGCGGATTACTCACCCGCATCGAGAACGGCGCCGCGAGAACGGTGCCGCGACTTCGTGCGCTAAAACAGTGCCGAAACTCGGGCATCGCAGAGGGCAACGAGTTCTGCGTGCAGTGACGGGACGGCGGCCGTCGGCCCGGACGGCCGTGTCCACTGTGGTCGGTCGCTGGTGACCTCGCCGCGGCGGCAGGCCGGGGCCGTCGTCCCGGTCGGCGTCCCAGGTTGGCCTCGGAGAGTCGTTTACTCGGTCGCGGTGCCGATCGGGGTCAGCATCCGGTGGGGGTTCTGCAGGGCTCGGGCTACGCGGTCGCTGCGGTGCATCGCGTTGGTTCCGGGGCCGGGGCGGACGACGAGGTCGTCGGGGTCCGGGTGCTGGTCGCAGGCGGGGCATCGTCCGGACTCGTCGATGTCGGCGTCGCATGCCGCGTGGCTGAAGATCCGGGCGGGATGCGGCCCGCTGGTGTACCGCTCGCCCCACTTGGACAGGGCGAAGATCGCCGGCCACAGCGCCCGGCCGGCCTCCGTGAGCAGGTACTCCGGGTGTCCGCCCGCATCGTCCCGGGTCAGCACGCCCGCCTCGACCAGGGTGTCGAGCCGGTCGGTGAGCACGGCTCGGGAGATGTCGAGGTGCTCGCGCAGGTCCGTGAAGCGGCGCACGCCGTAGAAGCAGTCGCGGAGGATCAGGAGGGTCCAGCGCTCGCCGACCACTTCCAGTGCGCGGGCCAGGAAGCAGCCCTGCTGGTCGTATCCGGTTCCGAGTGCCACGACGCGATTGTACCGCGATGCGGTCTGTTCACCAGACCATCTCCGTGCGAACATAGTCTGGTGAACAGACTAAGTCTTCGCGATGCCACGAACCGGCGCACCGGCGGTGCGAGCAGGTCGTTCGCGGCGGCGCTCGTCCTGACGTCGCTGAGCACGTTCGGGGCGATGCTGGCCTACTCGGGTCCGCTGGGGAACGCGGCGACGCTCACCGGCGCGCTGGCCGCCGGACCGGGAGCCACCATGTGGATCCTGAGCTCGATGAGCACCGGCCTCGCGGTGAGCCTGCTGGCCGCGGGCGCGCTGGCCGACCAGTCCGGCCGCCGCCGGGTCTTCGAACTCGGCGCGTACGTGTTCGCGGTCGGCTCCGCGGTGTGCGGCACCTCGGCCACGGCGACGCAATTCGTCATCGGGCGGCTCGTCGAAGGCGTTGGCGCGGCCGGTGTCATCGCTACTGGATTGGGGCTCGTCGCCGCGGTGAACAGCGACGCTGGGGCCCGCTCGGCGGCGGCCAGCTGGTGGGGAGCGAGCATGGGCCTCGGCATCGCGCTCGGCCCGCTGATGACCGGCTTGTTCGATCTCGCGGGCCTGTGGAGCGCACCGTACTGGCTGCTGGCCGCGGTCGGCGTGAGCATCGCCATCGCCTCGCGGTGGTGCTTCCCCGAGACGGCGGTGATCCTGGGCCGGCGCCTGGACCTGCTCGGCGCCGCGCTGATGACCGGCGGGCTGGGGCTGCTGCTGGTCGCGCTGGTCGAAGTGCGCCAAGGCGGACTCCGGCCGGCACTGCTCTGCGCCGGTGGTGCGGCGGTCGCGTTGACGGCTTTCGCCATCAGCCAGCTGCGGAGCCGGTCGCCGATGGTGGAGTTCGCGCTGTTCCGCCGAGGTGACTTCGCGGCGGCCACGATGGCGGCCGCGGTCACCGGCGCCGGGGTGATCGCACTGATGTCGTTCGCCTGCACCTTCCTCGTCACCAGCATGGGGATGAGCACCTTGGAAGCCGGTGCCCTGCTCGGGCTGTGGTCCGGCACCAGCGCCGTTTCGGCCGTGCTCAGCCGCCGGCTCGTCGCGCGGCTGACCGGCACGGCGCAGTTGGCCATCGGGCTCGCCGCCACGGGTGCCGGCCTGCTGATGCTCACCGGGCTCGGCGCGGATTCGACCGCCGGCCAGCTGATTCCCGGCCTTCTCGTGGCAGGCGTCGCCACCGGGGTGCTCAACGCCGGGCTGGGACGGCAGGCCACGGCGACCGTCTCGCCCGACCGGGCCGCGGTGGGGGTCGGGATGAACAACACCACCCGCTACGTCGGCGCCTCGATCGGGGTCACCGTCGTCGGTGTCCTCGCCGCCGCCCCGCACGACGACATCGCCGCCCGGCTGTCCGGCTGGAACCACGTCGCCGTCCTCACCGGCGTCGTCTCCCTCGTCGGAGCCGCCGCCGTGCTGGCGCTGGTCCGGTTCGGCCTCGGGCGCGAACGAGGATGAGCGCATTCGACCGCGGCCACCCGGCGAGCCGCACTACTGTGGCACCGGTCGGCTTGGCGGCCGGATTTCGGTGGGGGGAGACGTGGAGCTGCGGGATGTCGAGGTACTGCTGACGCTTGCCGAGGAGCTGCACTTCGGCAGGACCGCGGAGCGGCTGCACATCACCACGGGCCGGGTCAGCCAGTGCATCAAAGCGCTGGAGCGCAGGGTCGGTGCGGCGCTGTTCGAGCGCACCAGCCGCCGGGTGGTCCTGACGCCGATCGGGCAGCAGCTGGTCGACGACCTGCGGCCGGTCCACCGCGAGCTGCACCAGAGCCTGCAGCGCGCCGAGCAGGCGGCCAAGGGGACGACCGGCGTGCTGCGGGTGGGCATGATCGCCGTCAACGTGAGCGACCTGCAGCCCTTCTTCGACGCGTTCGCCGCCGCACGCCCCGGCGTCGACGTGCAGATCCGCACGATCGGCTTCGCCGACCCCTTCGCCGCGCTGCGCGCCGGCGAGATCGACGTGGCGATGCTGTGGCTGCCCGTCCAGGAACCCGATCTGACCGTCGGGCCCGTCATCCACATCGAGCCCGTGGTGCTCGCCCTCGCCGCCGCCCACCCGCTGGCGCAGCAGGAGTCCGTCTCGTACGAGGACCTCGCCGATCAGGTCACCATCGGCGGCTGCAAGCCCGGGTACTGGCGCGAGGCGATGGTGCCGTCCCGCGCCCCCAGCGGCCGGCCGATCCCCGTCGGGCCGCCCGCGAGCGACTTCCTGTAGATGCTGCCCATCCTCGCCACCGGCGAGGCCATGTCGCCGGTGCACCACCAGGCCATCCGCTACTTCCCGCGGCCGGACATCGCCTACCGCCCCATCCGCGACGCCGACCCCGCGCAGTGGTCGCCGATCTGGCGCACCAGTTCCGAGACCGACGCGGTGCTGGCCTTCGCCGAGGTCGTCGAGGAGCTCGGCCCGCTGCGGAAGTAGGTCACCGCAGCCGGACGTGAGTGCTTCGGGGGCGTTGCGGCACCCCGAAGCACTCACGGGACGGCGATCAGGCGAAGGCGCTGAGGCCGGTGATGGACTTGCCGACGATCAGGGTGTTCATCTCGCGGGAGCCCTCGAAGGAGTAGACCGCTTCCGCGTCGGAGAAGAACTTCGCGACCTCGTAGTCGAGCACGATTCCGTTGCCGCCGAACAGCTCTCGCGCCCAGGCCACCACCTCGCGCATCTTCGTGGTGGTGAACGCCTTGGCCAGCGCCGCCTGCTCCGCGCCGCCGCGGCCCTGCGCGACCAGCTCGTTGAGGCGCACCACGATGCCGAACATCGCGGTGACGTTGCCGAGCATCTTCACCAGCAGGTCCTGGATCATCTGGAACCCGCCGATCGGCTTGCCGAACTGCACCCGCTGCACCGCGTACTCGCGGGCCAGCTCGTAGGCGCGGACCGCCACGCCCAGCGCCTGCCACGCCACGCCGCCGCGGGTCTTGGCCAGCACCTTGGCGGTGTCCCGGAAGCTGTTGATGTTCTGCAGCCGGTTGGCCTCGGGGATGCGGACGGCGTCGAGCACGATGTCGGCGTTCTGCACGGTCCGCAGCGCGATCTTGCCCTCGATCTTGGTGGCGGTGAAGCCGGGCGTGCCCTTCTCGACGACGAACCCCTTGACCTGGTCGTCGGCTTCGTCGCGCGCCCACACCACGATGAGGTCGGCGAACGTGCCGTTGCCGATCCAGCGCTTCGCGCCGTTGAGCACCCATTCGTCGCCCTCGCGGCGCGCCGTGGTGCGCATGCCGCCGGCGACGTCCGAGCCGCCCTCCGGCTCGGTCAGCGCGAACGCGCCGATCTTGGTCATGTCGGCCATGTCCGGGATCCAGCGGTCCCGCTGCTCCTGGTCGCCGCCGTTGTAGATGCTGCCCATCGCCAGTCCGGTGTGGACACCCGAGAACACCGCCAGGGACGGGTCGATCCGGTTCAGCTCCAGGCTGAGGAATCCGGTGAACAGCGGGCTGCGCTGCTTCCCGTCGCCGTACTCGGGGTACTGGTAGCCGGCCAGCTGGAGCTTGGCGAACTTCTCGACGACCTCGAACGGGAACTCGGCCTTGTCCCACGCGGCGTTGGCCAGCGGCTTGATCTCGCGCTCCAGGTACGCGCGGATCTCGGCGAGCTCGGCG
Organism: Saccharopolyspora sp. NPDC050642; assembly: GCF_040654735.1. Taxonomy (NCBI): domain Bacteria; kingdom Bacillati; phylum Actinomycetota; class Actinomycetes; order Pseudonocardiales; family Pseudonocardiaceae; genus Saccharopolyspora; species Saccharopolyspora sp. NPDC050642. The sequence goes on from NZ_JBFAIN010000008.1 coordinate 22,762, forward strand.
CGCTCGGACTCGCTCAGCAGGTCGTAGAAGCCGAAGAAGTCAGGATTTGCGTTGGCGGGCTTGGGCATTGCGATGATCCTCAAATCAGTTGATGTTCTGCAGTGCGGTGTTGAGCGCGTTCTGCTTGCGGTCGCGCAGTTCGGAGCGCTCCCGGTACGCCTCGGGGCCTGCGCCGTAGGCCGCTTCGGTCTGGTCGGCGATGGCGGCGATCGTCTCCGGGGCCAGCTCCGGGTGGCCGAGGTCCTTCCAGCGTTCCGCCATGCCCACGCCGAGGTGGGCCATCATGTGCCGGATCCCGCCGGGGCCGCCGCCGAGGTGGAAGCTCTCGAACGGGCCGACCGCCGCGTAGCGGCCGCCGAGCGACGCCTTCATCACCTCGTCGAGCTCGTCGGCGCGGACGACCCCGTCCTGCACCAGGAAGATCGACTCCTGCATGATCGCGCTCTGCAGCCGGTTGGCGACGAAGCCGGGAATCTCCTTGTGCAGCCGCACCGGGGTCTTGCCCAGCGCCCGGTAGAACTCGATCGCGGCTGCCACGACCGGCTCCGCCGTGCGCTCGCCGGGCACGATCTCGACCAGCGGCACCACCTGCGGCGGGTTGAAGGGGTGGGCGATGAGCAGCCGGGCGGCCACCTCGTCGGGCAGTTCGGCGGCGATAGCCGAGGCGATGATGCCGGAGCTGGAGGACGCGAGCACCGCGTTCTCCGGTGCGAGGCGGGCGATGTCGGCGAACAGCCGCTGCTTGAACTCCAGCCGCTCCGGGCCGTTCTCCTGCACCAGCTCGGCATCCGCGACGGCCTCGGCGAGGTCGCCGGTGAGCCGGATGCGGCCGAGCAGGTCGTCGGCGTCGGCGCCGGGAATGCTCGCGGCCAGCATCGGCATCGCGTCGCGCACCACGTCGGCGAGGTCATCGCGCGGATCGCTGATGCGCACCTCGATGCCGCGCGAAGCGAACAGCGCGGCCCAGGACAGGCCGATGGTCCCGGCCCCGACGACCGCCACCTTCGTCCATTGTGGATGCATGATGTCCTCCCGGTCAGGCCAGGTAGTCGTGGACGGGCTCGATGCCGCCCAGGGTGAGGTCGGTGAGGATGTGGCTCGCCGAGACGATCTCGCGCACCGGCAGGTCCGCCACCGGCGCGAGCACGTGCTCGAACAGCTGCAGCCGGGCCGGGCCGGTGTAGGCCTGCTTCACCACGACGTCGGTGATCCGGCTGCGCACCAGCTCGCACACGCGCGGCCGGTGGTCGTAGCCGGGCACGATCTTGAGCATGTAGCTGGGCGTCGTGATCTGCGCCTTGGCCTCGTCGAGGTCCAGCGGGTGGTGCTTGTAGCCCATCGTCGCGGTCGCGACTCGCAGCGTGCCGTAGTCCAGGGTGCCCACCAGCGCGGCGTTGTCGACGTACAGCGTCGGGCTGCCCATCACCTTCGGGAAGGCGCTGGCCTCCCGACCGGCCGCGGTGGCCGGGAAGTTGTCGAGGTACATGGCGTGCAGGTACTCGCCGTGCTCGTCGCCGAGGCGCACCGGGATCGCCTGCCCGGCCTCGACGTACGGGCCGAACGAGGTGACGTCGCCCATCTTCATGATCTCGAAGCGGACCAGCGGTTCGTCGAACTCCAGCGGCTCCGGGACCACCGCCCGCAGCGCCTCGGGATCGGTGCGGTAGACGATGTTGAGGTACTCGCGATCGGTGAACCGCGCCACGGCCGGCGCGTAGGCCGGGTTGGTCAGCGGCGTGTTGAGGCTGTGCAGGATCTGTTCGCGGTTCATCGGCCTGTCCACTTCGGAGTCCGCTTCTCGGTGAACGCCCGGACGCCTTCGGCGAAGTCCGCGGACTCCCGGAGGGTGCGAGTTTCGTTGCGCTGCAACGTGAAAGCCTCGGCGTCCGAGATGCCGTCGGCGAGCCGGACGACGTTCTTGACCGCGGCCAGCGCCAGCGGCGCGTTCGCGGTGACCTCGGCGGCGAGCTCCAGCGCGGCCGGAACGGCCTCGCCGTCGGCCACCAGCCGGTTGACCAGACCGAGGTCGCGGGCCCGCGCCGCGTCGATGGCGCGGCCGGTGAGCAGCAGTTCCATCGCCAGGTGGTGCGGGATCCGCTTCGGCAGCCGGATCACGCCGCCGCCACCGGCGATCAGCCCGCGCTTGACCTCGGGCAGCGCGAACCGCGCGCCCTCGGCGGCGACCACCAGGTCGCAGGCCAGCGCCAGCTCGAACCCGCCGCCCATGGCGTAGCCCTCGACCGCGGCGATCAGCGGCTTGCCGGTCTCGGCCTCGGTGAGGCCGCCGAAGCCCTTGCCCGGCGCGGTGGGCGACTCGCCGCGCGCGGCGGCCTTGAGGTCCATGCCCGCGCTGAACGTGCCGGCCGCGCCGGTCAGCACGCCGACGCGCAGGTCGGGGTTGGCGTCGAGCTCGTCGATGGCGGCCGCGATGCCGTGGGCCGCGGCGGCGTCGATGGCGTTGCGCGCCGCCGGGCGGTTGATGGTGATCACGAGCGCGGAGCCGACGGTTTCGGTCTGCACCGCGGTGTTCGGGGCGGTCATGCGAGCCTCCGCGCGTCGAGTTCGGCGAGGACCTCGTCGGTGTGCTGGCCGGGCAGCGGGGCGTGCCTGCGGACCGAGGCCGGCGTCGCGGAGAAGTTCATCGGCACCCCGACGACGCGGTAGCTGCCCTCGCTGGGGTGCTCGGCGACGTCCAGCAGGTGCCCTTCGCGGACGTACGGGTCGTCGGCCGCCTCGTCGAGCCGGAGCACCGGGCCGACCGGGATGCTGTGCTTGGTGCACACCTCGATCCACTCCTCGGTGGTCAGGCTCGGGGTGACCGACTCGACCAGTTCGGAGATCGCCTCGCCGTCGCGGCGGGCGTCGACGAACTCGCCGTTGATCCGCGGGTCCTCGGCCAGGTCCGGTCGGCCGGCGGCGCAGAACAGGTCGCGGTAGTTCTGCGGGGAGTAGGGGATGATCATGGCCAGGCCGTCCTTGGTGGGGCGCGCCCGGTGGCCCTTGTTCATCGACAGCGCGAACCCGGTCGGGCCCATCGGCGGCTCGAAGGTGCGGCCCTGCAGGTGCTCGACGAGGTTGAACGCCAGCAGCGTGTCGGCCATCGGCACCTCGACCAGCTGGCCCCGCCCGGTGGCCCGCTGGTGCACCAGCGCCGCGAGTGCCGAGTAGGCGATGGTCAGTGCCGCGACCTTGTCGGCGAAGATGCTCGGCAGCACCACCGGTTCGCCGATGTCGCCGGCGCGCTGCGCCACGTCCAGCAGCCCGGAGGCCGCCTGCACCGTCTCGTCGTAGGCGGCGAGGTCGGCGCGGTCGGAGTCGGGGCGGAAGCCCTGCGCGTGCGCGTAGATCAGCTGCGGGTTGGCGTCGGCGAGGCTCTCGTAGTCCATGCCCAGGCGGCGCAGGGCGCCGATCCGCATGTTGGTGATCAGGATGTCGGCGCCGCCGATCAGCTCCAGCGCGCGTTCCCGGTCGGCGTCGTCCTTGAGGTTGAGCTTGACGCTGCGCTTGTTGCGGTTGACGTTGAGGGCCAGCGGCGTCATGCCGGGTGTGCGGTGCAGGGTGCCGAAGCGCGCGGTGTCCTTCGGCGACTCGATCTTGATCACGTCGGCGCCGAGGTCGCCGAGGATCTGCGCGGCGTAGGGCCCCATCACCACGGTGGCCATGTCGATCACGCGGACGCCGGCCAGCGGGCCGGACCTGCCTTCGGTGCTCGGTGCGGAATTCGTCATCATCGCCGCTCCAGGTGGGAAAGGGGAGCTGCCCCGACTTTTGTTTGCTTCGCTAACTACGTTAGGCCGGGATGGGGTGGTGGTTCAATTGATCAGCGGCACCGATGCGCGAACAATGGCATGACCGCAGCGGTCACGCCGATCTGATGGTCGCTCCGTGCGGGAGGGGCGCAATTAATTCGACTTTCATCCGGGTGATGGTCAATTCCTCGCTGAATTGCGCACCCGGCGGGTGATCAGCGGAGGGCGAGCTTGGCCTCGTCGATCAGCCGGCGGAGATCGGGCTGGCTTTCGGCGCGGTCGCGGCGCCAGATCATGCCCGTCGCCAGGCTCGGGTCGAAATCCTCGAACGGCAGCACGACCGTGTTCTCGCTGCGGTGCTTGTGCATCCCGCTTTCCGGATCCAGCATCGAAATGGAGAATGCCGATCCGTTCGCCACCAATTCGCTGGTGCTGCCGTAATCGCCGGTGTCGAGCGTGATCCGCCGGTGGATTCCCGCCGCCTCCAGCCGCACCAGCAGTTCCCCGTAGTACGTCGGCAGCATCCGCGGCGCCGGGCTGACGTAGGTGTAGTCGACCAGTTCGGCGAGCGAGACCGAGCTGCGGGAGCCGAACTCCGCCGCCGGCAGCACCGCCCCGAGCGGCTCGCGCATCAGCTCGAACACCTCGATGCCCTCGGCGTGCACCGGCAGGTGCACCAGCGCCACCGCGAGCTCGCCGCGCTGCACCCCGGCGAGCAGATCGTCGCTGCCGCTCGGCCAGCGCTTGATGTCGCACTCGGCGGCGCACCGGTCCTCGAACGACCTGAGCCGCTGCCGCATCGACGAGTGCAGGCCGGGCGGGATGCCGATGTAGACGACGGCGCGCTGCGGGCTGATCGCCTCGCGCAGCCGCCACGGGATGTCGTCGAAGCGGCCGAGCACGTCCTTGGCGATCGGCAGCAGCGCCGCACCGGCGTCGGTCAGCTGCACGTGGTGCGAGTCCCGCTCGAACAGCACCGAGCCGAGGTCGCGTTCGAGGTCCCGCACCCGCTGGCTCAGCGGCGAGGTCGCCATGTGCAGCTGCCGGGCGGCCTTGGAGAAGGACAGGTTCTCCGCGACCGCCACGAAGTAGCGCAGGTGGAACATCTCCATCAAGCAGTAGGTTACTCCGCTGCTCGGGCGCGCGAGCGCGTCCGCCGCCTGCGGCGGGGAGGAGAGTGATGATCGTCTCGTTGATGATCATCCAGGTCGTCCGAGGCGATGTCGCAATCCCGCGAGGAAAAGGGAATATCGCTCTATGTAACAAAGTTCGGGTGAAATGCCGGTTCGGTCACCTTAAAGGTGGTACCCGTAAGAAGTAAGGCGAGCTAGTTTAATCTCACTGTTCGTAGCTGAACAGGTGCAGTGAGCCAAGTCGGATCGGAGATGTGCATGGACGTCGTCCTGCCGCTTCGCGTTCTCGTTCCCCGTGGGTGCAGGCACGCTTCTCCACCGTCCCGAACGGCGCCGCTGCCGGCGGTCGGTGCGCGCGGCGGGCCGAACCCGGTCTCCCCGCTCGTCGACCGGCCCCGCGTCGACCGGCAGCCGACCTTCGCAGGCCGAGCGGCCAACGGCCGTGGAGTCGCCTTTACGCCGTAGGACACTTCGCAACTCACCTGCGTGGAATCTCGTCCTGCAGGGGATTTTTCGCGCCCTGACGACCCGCACCCGGCACGCCCCCACCCCGGAACCGGCCGGACCTCCGTCATGGCGTCGCAACGATCACCGCTGAGCGGTCCTCATAGGAGGGATCTATGGACTCGACCGGTAGAGGCGCGCCGCACCCGGACGCCGTATCGGGGTTGCTGGACTTCCTGCGCGAGTACAGCAGGGAACGGCTCGACTCGCGGAGGATGGACGAGCGCCGTTCGGTACCGCTGCCACTGGTGCCGGACTTGGCCGCCGCCGGCCTGTTCGGCCTGCGAATCCCCCGGGAGTACCAGGGGCTCGGGCTCTCGCATTCGGACATGGCCCGGGTGATGACGCAGCTCGGCGCGATCGACGCGAACGTGTTCGTCTTGGTCGGGGTGCACAGCACCTTGGGCGTCCCACCCGTGCAGAACTTCGCCCCGGAGGCGGTGAAGCGAGCCGTCCTGCCCGAACTGGCGCAGGGCAGGCAGCTGATCACGAGCGCGATCAGCGAACCCGGGCAGGGGTCGTACGTGCACGCCATCGCCACCCGCGCGGCCAAGCAGCCGGACGGGTCCTATGTGCTCAACGGGGAAAAGCAGTGGATCAGCCTGGGCGCCGATGCCAAGTACGTCAACGTGTTCGCGCGGCTGACCGATGAACGCGGCCAGGACGCGGGTATCACCGGTTTCCTGGTCGATTCCGCGAACCCCGGGTTCCAGCACGGGCCGGAGGTCTTCACCCTCGGGCTGAAGGCCGTGCCGCAGAACAGCCTGACCTTCAACGAACTGCGCGTGCCCGCCGAAGCCCTGCTGGGTTCCGAAGGACAGGGACTACGCGTGGCGAAGACCGCGTTCGCGTTCGGCCGGCTGACCATCGCCGCCGGGTCGCTGGGGGCGATGATGCGTTCGCTGGAGCTCGCGCACCGATTCGCGTGCCGGCGCGAGGTCGCCACCGGGAACCTGGCGGAGAACGGCCGGACCCAGCAGATCCTCGCCGAATGCACGGCCGCGACCCAGGCGGTCGAAACGCTCGTGGACAACATCGCCGCGCGCCTCGACGGCGACGAACGCGTACCGGAACCGCTGTACTTCACCGCGAAGGTGCTCGGGGCCGAACTCATGTGGCACGTCGTGGACCGGTGCGTGCAGCTGCTCGGCGCGCGCGGCTACCTCGACACCAACATCGTCGGTCAGTTCTTCCGCGACTACCGGCTCTTCCGGATCTTCGAAGGCGCGACCGATACCCTCACGGTCTACCTGGGCACCGCGTTCCTCGCCGACCCGCAGAAACTCGTCACCCTCCTCGACGAGTTCGACGCGGCGCCGCAGGTGCAGGAACTCGCCGCCGCGGTCGCCAAGCTGACCACCAGGGCCACCGCCAGCACCCCGCAAGGGCACGCGCTCGCGAACGCGTTGGGCGAGCTGTCGTGCTGGGCGATCCTGGCAGCGCTGACCAGCGAGGTCCGGCATCGATCCGACATGCACTCGTACACCGCTTCCTGGTGCGAGCAGCGCCTGCGCGAGCGGCTGCGCGCCATCGAGAACGATCTGCCGTTCGGCGAAATGCCCACGGTGGACGCCATCGCCAGGCACATCGCGGCCTACGAAGGCAAGATCGGCAACGTCGAACAGCGCCGCCCGGGCGAGGAGCACGGACTCGACGCACTGCTGCGGCGGGGCTGACGAACCGGAACGGGACCGCACGGACATCGCCGCGCGGCCCGTTCGCCGCGGTTTCAGCGCCGCCGCGGACTCACCGCGCCAGCCTCTCCCGCTCGTGCTGGTGGATCAGCTGCACCCCTTCGCCGGCGAGCGTCTTGATGGCCTGCAGGCCGTCGCGCCCCCACGGTCGCGGTTCGGTGTCGATGACGCAGACCGTCCCGAGCGGGATGCCGGTGCGGTCGATCAGCGGTGCGCCCAGGTAGGAGCGGACGTTCATCCGGTCCACGATGTCGTTCCCGGCGAACCTCGGGTAGTCGCAGACGTCCTCCAGCACCAGCGCGATGCCCCGGGCGATGACGTGCGGGCAGTAGCCGGTTTCCATGGGGCCCTTGCGGGGATCGAAATCCGCAGGCATCCCGGCGGGTTCCGGAGGCAGCACCGCCGAGTAGAACCCGCCCAGGTACTGGTGCCTGTCGGTGATGAAGTTGACCATGGCGTTGGGGACGCCGAGCGTTTTCGCGACGTGCTGGGCGAATGCGTCGAACGCCGGCTCGGCTCGCTCACCGAGGTCGAGTTGCCGAAGGCGCGCCGCGCGCTGGGGCGCGTTGTTGTCCACGGGCGTGAAGTGGCGGTGTCCGGTCGTGTCGAATGTGGTCAAGGCAGGCTCCGTTTCCGCAGTGCGGGTTTCGGCTACAGGCGACGGTTGGTGAGGACGTGCTCGGTGAGGCGCGCCAGGGCCGCCGCCGCGGAGCGCCGGTCCCGGGCATCGCACAGGACGATCGGCACGTGGGGCTTGATGTCCAGCGCTTCCCGGACCTCATCGGGTTCGTAGCGGAAGCCGTCGGGGAACTGGTTGACCGCGACGAGGAAGTCGACGCCGCGCTGTTCGAAGAACTCGACCGCGGCGAAGCAGTCCTGCAGCCGCCGGGTGTCGGCGAGCACGACGGCGCCGAGCGAGCCGTGCACCAGGTCGTCCCACATGAACCAGAACCGTTCCTGCCCCGGGGTGCCGAACAGGAACAGCACGATGTTCTGCGGCGCGAACGTGATGCGCCCGAAGTCCATGGCGACGGTGGTGGTGCTCTTGTCGCCGACCCCGGCCAGGTCATCGGTGCCGATGCTGGCGACGGTCAGCGTTTCCTCGGTGGTCAGCGGTTCGATCTCGCTGACCGACCGGACGAACGTGGTCTTCCCGACGCCGAACCCGCCCGCGACGAGGAACTTGAACGCGGTCGGGAAGAGGTCAGAGTTGTTGGAGACCATGGAGCAACGCCTCCAGTTGTCCTCGGTCGGGCAGGTCGTCGGGCAGTCGGGTGGTGACGGCACCCCAGTCGATGAGGTCCGAGAGCAGGACCTTGGTGACCACGGCGGGCTGGTGCAGGTGCGCCGACACCTCGGCGACCGACGTGGCGAACCGGCACAGCTCCAGCATCTTGGCGTGCACGGGCTCGATGCGTTCGGGCGCCATCCTGCCGGTGGACCGGACCATCGACTGCAGCGTCAGGGTTGCGGTCGGCTTGGTCCGGCCGTTGGTGAGGGAGTACGGGCGCAGCAGCGGCCCCGCTTCGCTGTCGAGCCAGGGTTTGTCCGGCGGAACCGACATGATCAGCCGCCCACCTCGCCCGCGCGCGCGGCGGCTGTGGGCTGGCGCATGGCCGTGGTCAGGTGCGACGGGACGCGCTTGACGAGCTGGGCGATCTCGTAGCCGAGCACGCTGGCGTCGGCGTCCGGGTAGGCGATCACGACGAGGACCGCGCCGACGCCGGCGGCGGAGACGAAGAACAGCAGTTCGTCGAACTCCACCACGACCTGGCGGACCCCGTCGCCCGCGCCGAAGCGGGCCCCGCCGTTGCGGGCGAGGGAGCACTGCGCGGCGGCCCACGCCGCGAGGGCGTCGGCCTCGTCGGCGTCGAGGCCGTGGTAGTGCCGCTTGAGCCCATCCGTGGAAGCCAGCAGCGCGCAGCGGGTGTGCGGGACCCGGCGGAGCAGGTCGGCGAGCAGCCAACCGAGGTCCGACGCCTGGCCAGCGGGCAGGTCATTGGCCATGGGTAACGTCTCCTTGAGTTCAATGCGGTGCGGACGAGGCGGGGTCAGGCGCCGTGGTCGCCCGGACCGTCGTTGTCGCGGGCGCCGCCTTTGGCGCCATGTCGGTATGCGGCCCACAAGCCGGGGTTCGGTCCGCCGCGCGGAGCCTCGGCGGGCTTGGGGCCACCGGCGAGCTGGGGCGCCACGTAGGACTTGGCGCGGTCGCGCTTGGGCAGCGGCGGGCGTTCGGTGTTGCCCGGCGGGGTGGCGATCACGTCCTCGGCCGCGGCCTCGGGCACGATTCCCGTGTGCCGCCCGTACCACTGCACGGTGCTGGTCCCGTTCGACGCGGTGGGCACCGAGGCATCGAACTGCCGGACCGGTACCCGCTCGACGGGGGCACGGTGCGCGCCGCCGCGCTCGCCGTTCGGTGCGGCGGACAGCGCGGGAGCCGAGGCGATGACCGGCTGCGGCTCGGGCTCCTCGGCGACGCCCTCGACGACCGCGGGCTGGTGCTGCTCTTCGTCGGTGTCGCCCATCAGGCTGAGGGGAACCACGACGTGGGCGTCGGTTCCGCCGTACATGTTGTTCTCGAGCTCGACGGCGACGTGGTGCCGCTGGGCCAGCTGCGCGACCACGTACAGGCCGATCCGCCCGTCCTTGAGCTGCTCATCGCGGTCGACGCCGCTGGGATCGGCGAGCAGCGCGTTCAGCTTGGCCCGGTCGGCCGGGCTGATGCCCAGCCCGCGGTCCCGGATGTCGATGGCCAGCCCGGCGGTGACCCGCTGGGTGCTGACCGTGACCTGGGTGTCGGGCTCCGAGCAGGCGGTGGCGTTCTCGACGAGCTCGGCGATCAGGTGGATCACGTCGGCGACGGCGTGGCCGTGGAGCGTGCCTCCGACCGGCGGCAGCACCTTGACGCGGGCGTAGTGCTCGACCTCGGCGACCGAGGAGCGCAGCACGGTGTACATGGGGACCGGCCGGCTCCACTGCCGCCGCGGCATCGAACCGCCGAGCACGGCGAGGCTTTCCGCCTGCCGGCGCATGCCGGTCACGAGGTGGTCGACGGCGAACAGGCCCTTGAGCAGATCCGGGTCCTCCACCAGCTGCTCCAGCTCGTCGAGCCGCTGGATCGCCCGGTGTGCGAGGGACTGCACCCGCCGAGCGATGTTGGCGAACACCGCGACGCTGGGCTCGGGGGCGTCGGCGGTGGCGCCGGGAGCCTGCTGCATCCGGGCCACGGCGAACTCGGCGGCGGCCTGCGCCTGCCGGATCTCGTGGGAGAGCAGCGCGAAGGGATGGCTGCCCGGGGCGGGGTCGTCGGCGGGCCACCGCGGCGCGGGCGGCTCGCCCGCGCGCACCTGCTCCACGAGCCGGGGGAACTCGTTCTTGCCCTGCTCGACGGTGGCGCGCAGGGATTCGATCCACCGCTGCGTGTGCTGCGCGGACTCCTCGACCCACTGCTGGGAGCGCTGGGAGGATTCGGCGATCTCCTGGTCGACGGCGGCCGCCGTGGCGTTGACCCGGTTGAAGGCGATGATCGCGATGGCCGCGCAGCCGACCAGGCCGCCGCCGAGCACGGAGTAGCGGAGCACGTCGGAGGGGTTGGTGGCGAGCACGGCAGCGGCGGCGATCCCCAACACGGCCATGGCGGCCAGGTGCACCATGACCAGCCGCAACAATCGACTCCGCAGGTCGTCGTCCGTGCTGCGCCGCGGTCCGGGCGGGTGCTCGGATCTCGCGGCGGATGGGGAGAACTCTGACATCAGCGTCCTTGGTACGGGGAATGTTCGGCGACGGGCACGAGTGCCTGAGGTCGGGGCGTCACCGGTGGGACTACTGGTGCTCACTAGTTGATCAACTTTATCACCGAGGGTGATCCTAGCGACACTAAAGGGAGCTGAATAGGCAGGGGGTCGACCTATTGGAAGAATGCGGATTACCCGACGCGACGTGGCGAAACTCCCCGCCCGGATGCGGAATCCGCGGCTCCGCTCACCCGGGTGCGACGCCTGCCGGGAGAGGCTCCGCGCGTTGTCCGGGCATCCGGTCGAGCGGCTGCTGAGCTGCAGGGATCCTTGGCCTGGGCGGGCGACGACGGCGGGTGTCCTCGCAGGTGACGACGCTCCGATGCTCCATTCGGGTATATACGATCCGGCGCTCGGCCGATCTTCGTACGGCAGATGTCCGCGAAACCGATCCGTCGCCAAATTGTTCTTGATCTTTTTCGAAGCGCCCGGCGGAGTCGATCCGGATCGAGCCGGGCCTTCGAATCTTCGGTCCACAGTGGATCGATTCGGTTCGGCGGTTCCGAAATGGAACGCCGGAACGCGGTGGCGGGCTCGGGCGTTCCACGGCCGAGCCCGCCGAACCGGTCAGCTCTGCGCGGTGCCGGCGGCGATCCGCTCCAGCCGGTTCCGGTAGTCCGCCCACCACTCCTGATCGCCGGGGGCCATCATCGGGATGTCCTCGTGCAGGCCGACGGCGCCGTCGATCAGCTCCCGGACGACGTCCGCGTGCCCGGCGTGCCGGTTCGTCTCCGCGATCATGTGCAGCAGGATCCCGTGCAGCGTCGTCTCCCGGTCCGGTTCGGCGAACCACTCCACGTAACCGGCCGAATCCAGCGGCAGCGCCGCGATCGTGCCGTCCGAGTGCTCGCACGCCCGCCGGTACAACCCGACGATGTACTCCCGGGATTCGTCGGCGGTGGCCCACAGGTCCGCGTTGGGCTCGGCGTCCGGCCTGAACCAGGCCACCGGCTCGTCGAAGGGCTCGCCGAAGACGTGGCTCAGGTACAGCAGCTCGACGGTGATCAGGTGCTTGACCAACCCCAGCAGGTTGGTGCCGGTCGGCGTCAGCGGTCGGCGGATGTCGCGCTCGGGAAGCCCGTCCAGCTTCCACAGCAGCGCCGCGCGCGCCTCCCGCAGGTACCGGTGGAGATCGGTTTTCAAGTCTGCCTCGGCCATTGTGGATCGTCTCCTGCGCAAGCGGTCGATGTCAGGTCGACACAGGGACTCCCGCGATGCGGCAGAATCGTCGATCGTGAGCGACGTTTTTTCCGCGCGGACTTCGGATCCGGTGGCGGAGGACGACCTGGCGCGGGCGCGCGGCGGTGACGATGCCGCGTTCACCCGGCTCGTGAAGCCGCTGCGCCGCGAGCTGCACGCGCACTGCTACCGCATGCTCGGCTCCACCTACGACGCCGACGACGCCTTGCAGGACGCGCTCCTGCGGGCGTGGCGCGCCCTCGCGCGCTTCGAGGGCCGCAGCTCGCTGCGCTCATGGCTCTACACCGTGGCCACCCGCACCTGCCTGGACGCGATCGAAGCGCGCGGCAAGCGGGCGCTGCCCGTCGACCTCGGCCCGGCCAGCGACCGCGCCGTGACCGGCGATGTTCCGGTGACCGAAGTCGCTTGGCTGGGGCCCTACCCGGACGCAGGCCTCGGCGACGGCCCGGCCGGGCCGGCTTCGCGCTACGAACAGCGCGAAGCCGTCGAGCTCGCCTTCGTCGCGGCGCTGCAACACCTGCCGGGCAACCAGCGGGCGGCGCTGCTGCTCTTCGAGGTGCTCGGCTTCTCCGCCGCCGAGATCGCCGCCATCATGAACACCACGACGACGTCGGTGAACTCGGCCCTGGCACGCGCCCGCAAGGTCGTCGCGGAGCGCGTCCCGGCCCGCACCCAGCAGCAGGCGCTGCGGGAGATCGACGACGCGCGCCTGCACGAGATCGTCGGCGGGTTCGCCGCCGCGCTGGAACACGGCGACGCCGACGCCCTGGTCGCGCTGCTGACCGAGGACGTCACCTGGTCGATGCCGCCGATGCGGCACTGGTACCGCGGCATCGAGGCCGTCACCGACTTCGCCGTGCACGTCCCGCTGGTCTGCGGCGCCTGGCGGCACCTCCGGACCAGTGCCAACGGCCAGCCCGCGGTGGGCTGCTACCTCTGGGACGACGAGGCAGGCGCCCACCTGGCCTGGTCGGTCAACGTGCTGACGCTGCGCGACGACCGCATCGCCGAGATCACGTCGTTCATCGGCCGCGACCACTTCCCGCCCTTCGACCTGCCCACCGAGCTGCCCTGACGGGATCGCGAGCACTTCCGGCGCAACCCGCACCGCCACGCAAAACGAGTCTGAAAACAGCTTTCGTCAGCTGGTGATGTCCTTGCGGTTGAAGCGCCAGATCGCCAGGGCGGTGAAGACCGCCGCGTAGGCCAGGCCGGAGAACGCCCCGTGCGTCATCGCCGTCCAGTCGACCTCGTGGCCCAGCAGGTCCGAGTAGGCCGTCGAGTAGTGCGTCGGCAGGTAGTTCCGCAGGTCTCCCAGCGCCGTGATCTGGTCCAGGATCTCTGACAGGATCGACACCACCACCGCGCCGCCGACCGCGCCCAGCGGCGCGTCCGTGCTGACGCTCAGGAACAGGGCCAGCCCGGCGATCCACGCCAGGTGCACCGCCAGGTAGACCGTGGCCGCCGCGAGGCTGACCACCCCGGTCGGGAACGGCACCGTCTCGCCGGTGATGCTGACCAGGTCGCCGCCGCCGTACCACACCAGGCCCACGCCGAGCGCGACCGCCGACAGCAGGAGCAGCCCGAAACCCGACAGCAGCGCCGAAACGACCGCCTTCTGCCGGAGCAGCCGGGTGCGGGGGATGGGCGCGGCGAGCAGGTACCGCAGGCTCGACCAGGACGCCTCGCTGGCCACGGTGTCGCCGAAGAACAACGCCACCACCACGACCAGCAGGAAGTTGGTCGAGGCGAACAGCGTGAACACCGCGAAGTTCAGGCCGCTGGCGGTGGCGATGTCGGCCAGCGTGCGGCCGCGCCGCCCGCCGTCGTCGCCGAGCTCGAAGGCCAGTAGCAGCAGGAACGGCAGCACGGCCAGGAAGCCCAGCGCCAGCCGGGTGCGGCGGCGCCGCAGTTGCCGCGCCAGTTCCACCCGCACCGGCAGGGTCCGCTTCGCGCGGTAGCCCTCGACGCTGCCATCGGCCTGGGTCGGCTGGCGGCGGCCGGACCGGACCACCGCGGTCTCGGCCGTGTCCAGCTGCCCGACCTTGGGTCCTTCGGCGTCGTCGGTCACCGGTGATCCTCCCCGACCAGCTGCAAGAAAGCGTCCTCCAACCGCCGCCGCGGCCCCACCTGGTGCACTCCGATCCCGGAGGCGACCAGCACGTTCACCGCCACCGCGGTCGAATGCCCGGCGAGGTCGGCGTGCACCAGGTCGCCGTCGGTCTCCACCGGGCCGAGCCCTTCGATGGTGCACAGCGCCTCGGCGGCCTGTTCCGGCTGGTCGACCCGGAAGGTCGCCTCGCCGTTGACCGACACGATGTCGCCCACACTGCCCGCCGTCACCAGCCGGCCGTTCTGCATGACCACCACGTGCGTGCAGGTCTGCTCGACCTCGGCGAGCAGGTGGCTGGACACCAGCACCGTGCGGCCGGTGGACGCGTAGCGGCGCAGGATCTCGCGCATCTGGTGGATCTGCGGCGGGTCCAGCCCGTTGGTCGGCTCGTCGAGCACCAGCAGCTCCGGCAGCCCCAGCATCGCCTGCGCGATCGCCAGCCGCTGCTTCATGCCCTGGCTGTAGGTGCGGACGGGGCGGCGGGCCGCCGTGCCGAGGCCGGCGATCTGCAGCACCTCGTCGAAGCGGGCCTGCAGCATCGGCCGCCCGGTCGCCGCCCAGTAGTACCGCAGGTTGTCCAGGCCGGACAGGTGCGGCAGGAAGCCCGGCGTCTCCACCAGCGAACCCACCCGGGACAGCACCGGAGCCCCGCCGACCACCCGGTGGCCGAACACCCGGATCTGCCCGGAACTCGGCTTGAGCAACCCCAGCAGCATCCGCAACGTCGTCGTCTTGCCCGCCCCGTTGGGGCCGAGCAGCCCGACGATCTGACCGCGCTCGACGCGGATCGACAGGTCCTGGACCGCGGCGGGCTTCTCCGGGTACGACTTGGTCAGCCCGGCGATCAGCAGCGGCGTGTCGGTCAGGAGCGGGTCGACGTCGTCGGTGCTCTTGCGCCGGATCAGCGAGATCACCCACGCCGCCAGCGCCGCCGCGATGATGATGCCGATGCCGACCAGCGGCGCCACCGGCACCGAGTTGCCGGTCGTGGTCTCGCCGCGCACCGACGGGATCGACACCGAGCCGTCGCCGGCCAGGCCGATGCGGTGCACCGCCGGCTCCCGCGGCACCGCGTAGGCCTGGTCGGTGGTGGCCACCGCCAGTTCCAGCCGGTGACCGGTCTCCAGCGGGTGCACGACGCCCGGCAGCGCCACGTCCACCTCGACCGGCGTGCCGTCCGCCGGCAGGCCGGTCACGTGCAGCGGCGACACGGCGTTGCCGATCAGGCTGCGCTGCTGGTCCGGGCCGACGTCGTAGAGCTTGGTGAACAGCACCGCGTTCCCGGTCGCGGGCTGGCCGGGCACCGACGCCACCGAGATCCGGGTCTGCGCCGTGCCGGAGACCAGCAGCTGGCTGTCCAGCGGATCGGTGCGGAACACCGCCACCTGGCCGGGCAGGTCGCGCGCCAGCGAGCGGCCGAGGCTGCCCGCGGCGTCGAGCACCTCGCCGGCGCCGGGCAGCGAGCTGGTCGCGGCCGGGCTGCCGCCCGGCGGGTTGACCACCTGCGTGACCGCGCCGTGCAGCTGCAGCGCGAAGCGCGGCGTGCGCTCGGCGTGCACGCCCGGGTAGGCGGGTGCCGACACGGTGCGCACCGGGATCTCGCCGTTGCGCTGCGGCCGTCCCGCGATGTCGTACTCGAAGGCCGTGCCGGGATCGGGCACCGGCGGCACCCCGCCGAGGTGGAAGGCGAACCAGTCCGCGATGCGTCCCCGCAGCGCCGCGTCCGGCGAGGCGCCGTCGTGACCGCCGGCGAACCAGATGGTCTTGACCTTGCCGCCGGCGGCGGAGATCTGCCGGGCGTTGGCGTCGGCCTGGTCGAGGCCGAACAGGGTGTCCCGTTCGCCCTGCACCAGCAGCGTCGGCACCTTGATGCGGGAGGTGACGGTCTTGGGGGAGACGCGGTCGAGCAGGTCCAGCGTCGACTGCCCGGCGCGGCCGGTCTGCGCCACCTCGGTGTAGGCCGCGCACACCTGCTCGGTGAAGCTCCCGCAGGTCAGCGGCTGCCCGGTCGGCATGGCCGCGGCGCCGTCCGACGTCGGCGGGCCCTGCGGCGGGTCCTCGGCGCGATGCTCCGGCGAGCTCCCCGCCGAGAACAGCAGCCCCGCCCACGCCTGCTTGAACACGCCCTGGGCGGACGCGGCGCCGCGGGCCGGGGTGCTGCCGTCGATCAGGTCCCGCGAGCCGGCGTTGGGCAGCAACGCCTGGCCGAGGTCGTTGTAGGTCATCACCGGCGCGATCGCGTCGACCCGCCGGTCGGTGCCGGCCAGCAGCAGGCTCAGCGCGCCGCCGTAGGACCCGCCGGTGACGCCGACCTTCGGATCGCCCTCGCCGTCGCGCAGCACCTCCGGCTGGCGGGCCAGCCAGTCCAGCAGCTGGCGGGCGTCGGTCACCTCGTAGTCGGGGTCGTTCAGCGCGATCTTCCCGGTGCTGCGGCCGAAACCGCGGGAGGAATAGGTGAGCACGGTGAACCCGCGCTGCGCCAGCTCCTGCGCCTGCGCCGCGGTGTCGTCCTTGCTGCCGCCGAAGCCGTGCGCGAGCAGGATCGACGGCGCCGGGGTGTCCGCCGGGGCGAACAGCGTGACGTCGATCTGCACCCGCTCGTTCGCGCCGGGGCCGTCGAGCACGTCCAGCAGCGCTTCCCGGGGCGCTTCCGGCGTGGCGGCCGGTTTCTCGTCACCGGACCACAGGAAAGCACCGAACACCACGAGAGCAACGCAGGTAAGGGCTATCAGCGCGAGGCCCTTGCGGCGACGGGGGGAGGCGGACACGCATTCGACAGTAGGTGAAGACGACGGCACCGGATTCGTTCCAGACGGGGGCGAAGGCAAGACGCTATGAACCAGAGACCAAACAGCAACCGGACACGTCGTCGTGCCGACCGCCGAGGCCGCTTCCGCATCCCCGCGTGCGGTCCCGGTGCGACCGGGCGGTGGTGATCATAGCGATGATCGGGTGAGACGCAATGATCTCGTGGCGGCCGTCGGTGTGATGCCCCGATGGCTCCCGTTGCCGCCCTGAGCGGTCCCCCGTACGGTTCGCGACGTGATGTTCGTTGCTTGTGCGACCCCGGGGTGGTGTGCGGACCCACGCATAAGTGACAATCTTGGCAAGTGGAGGGGAGTATTCCTTCGCGGCGGTGTCGTCATCACGGAACTTGCTCGGACAAGCCCGGTGCCGTCGACCGGCCGAAGGCCGGTGGAAGAGACCTCCGGTCCCTGGCGCATGCCCTGAACCGGAGGTGATGAATTGGGTGCCGTGACGTTGCTGGCCCAACAGGCACAGCCCGCAGTCGATCGACTGGACGTTCCCTGGTGGATCTGGGCGGCCACGCTCGGCGGCCTGGCCCTGCTGCTCCTGCTCGACCTCGTGATCGTGGACCGCAAGCCGCACGAGGTGACCACCGCCGAAGCAGCCAAGTGGGTCGTGTTCTACGTCGGTTGCGCGATCCTGTTCGGGATCGGCGTCTGGGTGTTCGGGGACTCGCACTTCGCGATCGAATACTTCACCGGTTACATCACCGAGTACTCGCTGAGCGTGGACAACCTGTTCATCTTCATGGTGATCATGTCCAGCTTCGCGGTGCCGTCCATCCACCAGCACCGGGTGCTGCTGATCGGCATCCTGCTGGCGCTGGTGATGCGCGGCATCTTCATCGCGGTCGGCGCCGCGCTGATCGCCCAGTTCGTCTGGGTCTTCTTCATCTTCGGCGCGTTCCTGATCTGGACCGCGGTCAGCATGGTCCGCAAGAAGGACGAGGACGAGGAGTACCAGGAGAACGCGGTCGTCCGCTGGGTCCGCAAGGTGTTCCCGGTGACCGACGACTACCACGGCGCCAAGTCGACCGTGAAGATCGACGGCAAGCGCTTCCTGACCCCGATGTTCGTGGTGATCGTCGCGATCGGCAGCGCCGACCTGCTGTTCGCGGTGGACTCGATCCCGGCGATCTTCGGCATCACCCAGGACCCGTTCCTGGTCTTCGCCGCCAACGCCTTCGCCCTGATGGGGCTGCGGCAGCTGTACTTCCTGCTCGGCGGCCTGGTGGACAAGCTGATCTACCTGTCGGTCGGCCTGGCGGTGATCCTCGGGTTCATCGGCATCAAGCTGATCCTGCACGCGTTCCACGAGTACCACCTGGTGCCGGAGTGGCTGGAGATCACCAACTGGATGTCGCTGGGCTTCATCATCGTGGTCCTGGGCATCACCACCTGGGCCAGCCTGGCGAAGTCGAAGAAGGACACCGAGTCGCAGCAACAGGAACCGGCCGAGAACGCCTGACCTGACACGCGAGTGCCCGGAGTTCCACACGAGAACTCCGGGCACTTCTTTTGTTTCCAGACTCGTTCCGCGTCGCGGAACCTCAGGCGCCTTAAAGACAACAGCACGCTCTGAGGCACCACGGGTCACCACGTTCAGAACAGCCTCTACGGCAACAAAGTGGACTCAGGCACTCAGTCGAGCAAGGTGTAGCTGAGTTCCTTGCAGACCCGTCCCAATGGGACGTCCAGTCCCGGGTGGCTCAGGGGCAACAGGACGTCCGGGGAATCCGGGAGCGCCGTTGCCGCCGGCGGGTCCCACAGGCACAACGACGGGTTCCCCGCGTCCATCGAGGACCGGTACCAGAGGCCGTCGAGTTCCGGATAGGCCGCGCGGATGCCGCGGGCCCACGCCTGGGTGCGGAGCTTGGGGCCGCTGCTGATCGCCTGCGAGGCGCCGGCCCGGGTGGGCCACAGGCCGGTCAGGTCCAGCAGCCGGAGCGTCCGACGTGGACGGAACAGCACCAGGTGCGGGCTGCGCGTCCGGCGGTCCACTGTGGAGGTCGCCTGGTAGACCTCGGCGATGCAGGTCTGCACCGACAGCGAGAAGTACAGCACGCCGTGCTCCCGGGTGACCGTCGGGCCGCCCTGGGAGTTGGGCAGGTGCGGGTCGAACCGGGCGTGCGGCAGCGGGCCGGCGTAGCGGAAGCTGTTCCACTGCTGCGGGTGGTTGCCCCCGGAGGTGAACACGCGCACGAGGCGAGTGCCGGCGGGCACCGCGATGACGTCTTCGGTGCGCCGGAGCATCGCCTGCAGCGCAGCGGGCGCTGGCGGCTGTGGTAGCCGTGCCATGGAGGTCCTGGGTTGGGGTCTCGAAGGTTGGGGAGTGCGCTCAGGCCGGGGTGCCGATGGTGGCGGCGAGCTCGGCGACCCGCTGCGGATCGCCGCCGGCCAGCAGCCACTCGCGCGGGCTCGCCGGCCGGTCCCCGATTTCGAGGTCCTCCTGCGGCGTGGTCATGAAGTTGGCCAGCACGAGCGCCGGCTGGTCTGCGGGCATCAGCGCGAGCACGGCGTCCAGGCCGGGCAGCACGTCGGTGTCGCTGAACTGCCACGCGGGCAGTCGCCATCCACCGCGGTCCTTCCAGCCGATCAGCCGTCGTTCGCTGATGCGGTGGCGGATCCGGCTGCTGTCCACTCCCACGCGGTCCGCGGCCTGGTTGACCGAGAGCGCGGTGTCGCGCAGCACCGCCTGTTCGGCGACGGTCCGCGCCCGAGCGTCGACTTCGGAGTCGCTCAGCGGCGTCAGGTCCAGGCCTGCTTCGGTGAGCGCCCGTCGCTCCGCCTCGGTGAAGTGCGCGGCTGGGTCCACCTGCGGCGAGGTGAGCTTCTTCGCGGCGTCCTCGACCAGGGTCAGGAATTCGTTGGCGGTGACCTTTAAACCGGCTCGTGCCAACACGGTCTCCAGCGCGGCTGACATGACTCCAGGGTAGCGCGGGATTCGGGAAATGTGTGCGCGAACGTGCGCCCAGTGCCAAATATCACTTGTCGTAGCATGTGGATTGCACAACGTGACCGCGGGCCGACTCCGGTCGGGGTGTTCTTTGGCGTGATCGTGGATCTGAAGGCCCCGACCGGAGTCGGATGTGGCTACGGCAGGCTGTCCAAATGGGTCCGGACCGGATCCGAGAAAGCATTGCCGCTGCTGGCGTCCCAGTTGATCGACCAGGTCATCACGCCGCCGATCTCGGGGCGCGGCTGGTCCGGGGTGTACTGGCCGCAGTCGGTGCCCGCGGCCAGGCAGCTCAGCGCGTTGTTGACGATCGACGGATCGACGTACCCGCTACCGGCCGCCGATGCGGTCGCCGGTAGGCCCAGCGAAACCTGGTCCGGGCGCAGCGTCTGCAGCAGGGTGCACGCCTGTGCGGTGATGAAGTCGACCGAGCCCTGGCTGTAGACCTGGCCGTCGCAGCCGTTCATCGAACCCGAGTTGTAGTACTGGGTGTGCACGACGGTGAGGATGTCCTTGACGTTCTCGATGAGTTGCAGGTAGGAGCCGCCGGGCTGCACGTCGAGGGTCTGCGGCGCCATGGTGAGCACGAATCCGTCGCCGACGCGCTCGCGCAGCTGGCGGATCGCGCTGGTCGTGTTGGCGACGTTGAGCCCGTGCTCCAAGTCAATATCTAACCCATCGATGCTGTAATCAGTTAAAATTTTTCCAACCGAGTCGACGAAATTTGCGACGTTGGCTTCGCTGCCCAGATCGACATTTCCCTTTTCGCCGCCGATGGACAGCACGAACGACTTGCCTTCGGCCTTCTTCGCGGCGATGTCCGATTTGAGTTGTTCGTCCGTGTAGCCGCCGAGCGCGGTGGACAGCTCCGGGTCGACGTTGAAGGTGACCGCGCCGGGTTTGGCCGGATCGGCGTTGCCGAAGGCCAGCGCGATGACGTCGTAGTTCGCCGGGACGTCGCTGATCTTCAGCGGCTTGGCTCCGTTGACGAAGTTCTGCCAGTACCCGGTGAGGTGGTGGTTGGGCACGGCCTCCGGGGTGGCGGCGGAGCCGGCCGGTGCGAACGCGAGTGCGGTGGTGAGGACGGTCGCGGCGAGCGCGGCCAGTCTTCCGGTCATGCGGGCCTCCGTGGGGTGAGAGCCGATGATGTCCTCGAAAAATGGACTGGACCAGTTGTCCGGTCAAGGTTTTGGCGAGGTTGCGACGCCGGAGTTGCGCCGCTTGGAGCACGGCATGCCGCCGAGGGTTGACGAGACGGGGCGTGAGCCGTTGACTGGACGTACCGACTGGTCGGTCTCAACGTGGAGGTGGCGTGTTGGGCAGCGCGTACGACGAACGGCCTTGGCTGGCGCTCTACGACGGCGACGTGCCCGTGGCGATCGAGCCGCGGTTCGGCACCATGCTCGAGCTGTTCGCCGCGGCCTGCCGGGACCATCCGGATCGCGTGGCCATCACCTACTTCGACGGCCGGCTCAGCTACCGGGAGCTCGACGAGCTCAGTGACGGCCTGGCCTGCCACCTCGTCGAACACGGTGTCGGCCGGGGCGACCGGGTGGCGCTGTACCTGCAGAACGTGCCGCAGTTCGCGATCGCGCTGCTGGCCGGGTGGAAGGCCGGCGCGATCGTGGTGCCGCTCAACCCGATGTACCGGACCCGCGAGCTGACCAAGATCCTCGCCGACGCGCAGCCGGCTGCGGTCGTCTCCTCCGAGCAGGGCTGGCACGACGTCCTCGGCGAGCTCGCCGGCCCCGCCGGGGTGCGGGTCGCGATCACCACCAGCGAGCTCGACCTGCAGACCCGCCACGACCCGCGGCTGTTCGCCAAGCTCGAACGCCGCCCGGCCGCCGGCTGCGCGGACCTGCTGGCGGTCGCGCGGGCGCACGCCGGCCGGCGGCCGCCGGAGGTCGAGCTGTCGAGCTCGGACGTCGCGCTGCTGGTCTACACCTCGGGGACCAGCGGCGTGCCCAAGGGCGCCACCAACACGCACGGCAACGTCGTGTTCAACGCCGAAGGCATGCGGACCCGCGTCGAGAAGCTCGGCGGCAACGGGATCTTCGGGCTCGCACCGCTGTTCCACATCACCGGCCTGGTCTGCGAGCTCGGCGCCGCGCTGGCGCTGGGCAGGCAGCTCGACCTGGTGTACCGCTTCGAGCCGGGCGTGGTGCTCGACGCGCTGGCCGAGCACCGGCCCTGCTACATGGTCGGCCCGTCCACCGCGTACATGGCCCTGATGAACCACCCGGACGTGACCGCCGGCCACTTCTCCTCGCTGGAGCTGGTGTACTCCGGCGGCGCGCCGCTGCCGTCGGCGGTTGTCGAGGCCTTCCGCGCGCGGTACGGCCACTACATCCGCAACGGCTACGGCCTGACCGAGACGACCGCGACGGCGACGTCGGTGCCCGCGCACCTGGAGGCGCCGGTCGACGAGGAGTCGGGCACGCTCAGCGTCGGCGTGCCCACCTACAACACGGTGCTGCGCATCGTCGACGACGCCGGGCAGGACCTGCCGGTCGGGGAGGTCGGCGAGATCGTCGTCGACGGGCCCATGGTGGTGCCGTCCTACTGGAACAAGCCCGAGGAGACCGCGGCGGGCATCCGCGGCGGCCGGTTGCACACCGGCGACGTCGGGTTCATGGACGCGCAGGGCTGGTTCTACGTCGTGGACCGCAAGAAGGACATGATCAACGCCTCCGGTTTCAAGGTCTGGCCGCGCGAGGTGGAGGACGTCCTCTACGGACACCCCGCGGTGCGGGAGGTCGCCGTCGTCGGCGTGCCGGACTCCTACCGGGGCGAGACGGTCAAGGCCTACGTCAGCCTGAGCGCGGGCGCGTCGGCCACCGCCGAGGAGCTCGTGGCCCACTGCAAGCGGCAGCTCGCCGCGTACAAGTACCCGCGCAGCATCGAGATCCTCGACGAGCTGCCCAAGACCGCGACCGGCAAGATCCTGCGCCGCGAACTGCGGGACACCGCCCGAACCGCTGCGCGGTGAAGGGCCGTTCGGCACCGGAAGAGCCTGGAGAGGAAGGAAATTCATGAGCAAGCGTTTCGACGGCAAGGTGGCGATCGTGACCGGCGCCAGCCGCGGCATCGGCCTGGCCATCGCCGAGCGCCTGGTGTCCGAGGGCGCGAAGGTCACCCTGACCGCGCGCAAGCCCGAGCCGCTGGCGGAGGCGGTGCAGGGCCTCGGCGGAGCGGAGAACGCGCTCGGCATCGCGGGCAAGGCCGACGACGCGGAGCACCAGGCGGAAGCGGTCGCCAAGACCGTGGAGACGTTCGGCCGGGTGGACATGCTGGTCAACAACACCGGCATCAACCCCGCCTACGGCCCGCTGATCGAGCTGGAGCACGGCATCGCGCGCAAGACCTTCGAGGTCAACGTGCTCGCGGCGCTGGCGTGGACCCAGCAGGTGCACCAGGCGTGGATGAAGGAGCACGGCGGCTCGGTGCTCAACGTGTCCTCGGTGGCCGGTCTGCGGCCCGCGCCGGGCATCGGCTTCTACGGCGCCACCAAGGCGATGCTGGCGTACATCACCAAGGACCTCGCGGTGGAACTCGGCCCGAAGGTCCGGGTCAACGGCGTCGCCCCGGCCGTGGTGAAGACGAAGTTCGCCACCGCGCTGTACGAGGACAAGGAGGACGAGGTCGCGGCGGGTTATCCGTTGAAGCGACTGGGAATTCCGGCCGACATCAGCGGCGCGGCGGCGTTCCTGCTCTCCGACGAGGCCTCGTGGATCACGGGACAGGTCCTCGTGCTCGACGGCGGCGTGACCCTGAAGGGCGGTGTGTGAGCTCTTGGCGATTTCGCGCGAAATCGCCATCCGGCACGCGTGGGAATCGGCGATTTCACACGAAATCGCCGCTGGTGCAAGCGGAACCAGACTCGGGAAGGGCGGTGTGCGAGTTGCAGCTCGCTGATGCGGTCGTGGTGATCACCGGTGCCGGCAACGGCATCGGCGCGGCGATGGCCCGGAAGTTCGCGGCATCCGGGGCGAAGGTCGTGCTGGGCGACGTGGACGCCGACGGGGTGCGGAAGGTGGCCGCCGAGGTCGGCGGGACGGCGGTGCCCGGCGACGCGGCGAGCGAGGACGGCGTGCGCGCGCTGGTCGACACCGCGCTCGGCGAGCACGGGCGGATCGACCTGTTCTGCGCCAACGCCGGGATCTCCCGCGGCGGCGGGCCGGAGGCCGACGAGGCCGCCTGGGCGCAGTCCTGGGAGGTCAACGTCATGGCGCACGTCCGCGCCGCCCGCGCGGTGCTGCCGCACTGGCTGGAGCGGGGCCAGGGGCACTTCCTGGCTACTGTGTCGGCCGCCGGGCTGCTGACGATGCTGAAGGCGGCGCCGTACTCGGTGACCAAGCACGCCGCGCTCGGCTTCGCCGAATGGCTGGCGATCAGCTACGCCGACCAGGGCATCACGGTGCAGGCGCTGTGCCCGCAGGGCGTGCGCACCAACATGCTCGGCACCAGCAGCAACGCCGGCGAGGTGATCCTCGCGAAGGGCGCGCTCGAACCGGAGGAGGTCGCCGACGTGGTCGCCGACTCGCTGGGCGGCGGTGAGTTCCTGATCCTGCCGCACCCGGAGGTCGCCGACTACTACGCGCTGCGGGCCGCCGAGCCGCAGCGCTGGCAAGCCGGGATGCGAAAGCTCCAGCGCAAGGTGCAGTAGGAGAAGGTGTCGCCGCCGGTTCGAGCCGGCGGGTCGATACGCTGGGTGTAGATCGACAGGGGAGGTTGACATGGCGCGGTCGGCGAACGGTCGCACTACTGCCGGACCGGCGGTGGGCGCCGAACCGGTTCCGCAGCGGTTGCTGGCCGTGGCCACGCGGTTGTTCGCCGAGCAGGGCTTCGAGATGACCTCGGTGCAGCAGATCGTCGACGCGGCCGGGGTCACCAAGGGGGCGATGTACCACTACTTCGGCTCCAAGGACGACCTGCTCTACGAGATCTACGCGCGGGTCCTGCGGGTCCAGCAGGCGCGGATGGAGAGCGCGGCCGAAAGCGAGGCTCCGGTGCAGGAGCGGCTGCACGCGGTCGCCGCGGACGTCGTCGCCACGACGGCGGCGAACCTCGACGACACGGTGATCTTCTTCCGCTCGATGCACCTGCTGCACCCGGACAAGCAGGCCGAGGTCCGGGCGCAGCGGCGGCGCTACCACGAGCGGGTGCGGGCGCTGATCGAGGAGGGCCAGCGCTCCGGGGTGTTCCGCGAGGACAAGGCCGCCGACCTGGTGGTCGACTTCTTCTTCGGCGCGGTGCACCACCTCGGTACCTGGTTCCGCAAGGACGGCAAGCTCACCGGCGAGGAGGTCGGCGAGCAGTTCGCCGATCTCCTCATCTCGTCCCTGCGCCCGTAGTCGCTACCGGCATTCCTGCAATTCCCGGTCGCTGCCGGGGACTTCGCCGTGCAGCGCTTTCTCGATGCGGTCGACGTCCCCGCGCTCGCAGGGCGGCAGTGGTGCGCCGGCGGATTCCCGCAGGCGTGCCGCCGCCCCGAGCAGGCCCTTCGCCCGCCCGGGCTGGCCTGTGAGCAACCGGGCACCGGCGAGGCCCTCCAGCGCCAGCGCGACCGCTCGCGGGTCGCCGGTGCGCCGGGCCGCGGCGAGACCCTGCCCGTGCAGGTCGAACGCGGCGTCCGCGTCCCCGCGCTGTTCGGCGGCGAAGCCCAGTTCGGCGAGGATCAGCGCTGCGCCGTTGTCCGCCTCGAACCGCCGGTTCCACTCCAGCCACGGCCGCAGCAGGGTTTCGGCCTCGGCGAACCGGCCGCGGCGGCGGGCGGAAAGCGCGAGCCCCACCTCGGCGAACTCCTGGCCCGCCGAGTCGCTGTGCTCGACGGCCAGCGCTCGTCCCCGCTCGTGCAGTTCGTCGGCGCGGTCGTGGTCGCCTTCCAGGAGCGCGATGCGGCCCAGCTCGGACCAGCGCATGGCGGCGTCCGGCCACAGCGCGAGTTCCTCGGCGAGCTCGACCCCTTCGCGTTGCCAGGTGGCCGCCGCGGGGTAGTCGCCCGCGATCTCGGCGAGCCTGCCGAGCACGGCGCAGGCCTGGACCCGGCCCCAGCGGTCGCAGGTCTCGCGGAACAGCGCGAGGCTCCGTTCGGCCTCCACAGTGGACTGATTCAGGTCGCCGCGGACGTGGCGCTGCACGGCGCGCACGCTCAGAGCGGCCGCCACGCCCCAGCTGTCGTCGAGGTCCTCGAACTCGGCCAGAGCCGCGCGGATGAGCTCCTCGCCGACCGGCATGTCGCCGAACCGCGTCGCGGCGTAGCCGAGGAACCAGCCCGCCATCGCGCGCTCGCAGGGATCGGTGATGGCGTCGCGCAGGCGCAGTGCGGTGCGGCTGTCGACGGGTTCGCCGGTGAGCAGCCGAAAACCGGTGTGCCAGGCGGCGGCTACCGCGGATCCCGCGGCTTCGGTGGCCCGCCGCGCCTCGGTGAGCCGTCCGCGCAGGAACCAGTACCACGCCATCGCGCGTGCCAGGCGGGACGCGAACTCGCCGTCGCCGAGGGAGCGGCGCAGGTTGCCAGTCTCGGCGTCGAGGCGGCCCAGCCAGCGCTGCTGCTCCGGGCCGTGCAAGTGCTCGGCCGCTTCCTCGGCGAGCGAGGTGTAGTACGCGGCGTGCGCGTGCCGCAGCCGGGCGAGCTCCTGCGGTTCCAGCTGCCGCTCGCCGTACGCGGACACCGATTCCAGCAGGCCGTAGCGCGGGCCGTCGGCGGAATGCGAGACGACGACCAGCGAGCGGTCGACCAGGCGCGCCAGCAGGTCGAGCACCTCCGAGTGCCGCACGCCGTCGCCGGAGCACAGGGCCTCCGCAGCGGCGAGCGTGCAGCCGTCGGCGAAGACCGCGAGCCTGCGCAGCACCGTCCGCTCGGCCGCGGTCAGCAGCTCCCAGCTCCAGTCGAGCACCGCGCGCAACGTGCGCTGGCGCGGCGGCGCGTCGCGAGGCCCGCCGGTGAGCACGGCGAACCGGTCGTTGAGGCGTTCGGCCAGTTCGGCCGTGCCGAGCACGCGGACGCGGGCCGACGCCAGCTCGATGGCGAGCGGGATGCCGTCGACGCGGCGGCAGATCGTGGCGATGGTTTCGGCGTTCTCGGTGGACAGCGCGAATCCGGGCGAGGCTGCCGTTGCTCGCACGGCGAAAAGCCGCACGGCCCCGGAGCGCTGCACGTCCGCCGACGGTGCGCCCGGCGTCGGGACGTCCAGCGGCGGCACCTCCCACAGGTGCTCGATCGAGACGCCGAGCGGTTCCCGGCTCGTCGCCAGCACCCGCACATCCGACGCCGGCAGTACCAGCGGCACGAGCGCGGCGACCGGCTCGACGATGTGCTCGCAGTTGTCCAGCACGAGAAGCAGTCGCCTGCCGCGCAGCGCGTCGGCGAGGCGTTCGACCGATGACTGCTGACGGGTGCCGTCGCGGATGCCGAGCGCGGCGGCGACCACGTCGGCCAGACCATCCACTGTGGTCTCACGTGGCAGGCCGGCGAGTTCGACGAGGCACACCTCGTCCTCGGCGCGGGCCACTTCGAGCGCGAGCCTGGTCTTGCCCACCCCGCCCGGTCCCGTCAGCGTCACCAGACGATGCGTGCCGAGCAGCGCGCGGACGTCGGCGACGGCGTCGTCGCGGCCGACTAGCTCGGTCTGAGGTGCGGGTGACGGCGGGGGAGGGGTCTGCCGCCGCAACGGTGCGGGTGGCTCGGCGCGCAGCATTTCCTGTTGCAGCGCAGTGAGTTCCGCACCCGGTTCGAGTCCGAGCTCGTCGCGGAGAAGCCGGCGCAGCTTGCGGTAGTTGTCGAGCGCCTCGGTGGTCCGGCCCGCGCCGTGCAACGCGCGCAGGTGCGCGGCGCGGAGGCGTTCGCGCAGCGGATGCCGCTCGATGAGCTCGCCCAGTTCGCCGGCCAGCACCGCGTGGTCACCCAGCTGCAGCCGCGCCCCGGCGTAGTCCTCCCAGGCCACCAGCCGCTGCTCCTCCAGGGCGGCGGCCGCAGTGCTGGCGAAAGGCTCGTCGGCGAACCCGGCGAACGCCTCTCCGCGCCACAGGCCGAGCGCCTCGGCGAGCAGCGCCACCAGGGCGCCCGGGTCGGTCGTGCGCCGCGCGCGCCCGGTGAGCTCGGCGAACCGCCCGCTGTCCACGGTGTCCGGCGGCACGTCCAGCAGGTAGCCCGGCGGGCGGTGCACGACGAGGCCGGCGCCGATGGCGCGGCGCAGGCGCGACACGAGGGTCTGCAGAGAGCCCGAGGGGTTGGCCGGGAGCACGTCGCCCCACAGGTCGTCGACCAGCCGGTCGGCGGATACGACACGTCCCGGGGCGACGAGCAGGGACGCCAGCAGCGCGCGAACGCGAGCCTCGCGCACCGCGACCGGATCACCGCTCGGCGTCCACACCGCGAGCGGCCCCAGCACCCCGAAACGCATGCGATCACGATAACCGCAAGCGGATCGACAGCAGACCGAGAGCGCCGCCGGGCACCTTCGTCTCGTCAACGACGAAACGGAGTTGGTCATGAAGAAGGCTGTTGTCACCGGCGGCACCCACGGCATGGGCCTGGCGACCGTGCGCGAGCTGCTCTCCCGCGGCGCCGAGGTGGTGCTCACCGGCCGCAACGAGCGGAACATCGAGGAAGCGCGCACCGCGCTCAAGGGCGAGAAGGCGCACGTCGTGCGCTCCGACGCGGCCAGCATGGCCGACATCGCCGCGCTCGGTGACTTCGTGGGCGAGCACCTCGGCAGCCTCGACTACCTCTTCGTCAACCACGGCATCGCGCAGTTCGCCGAGCTCGCCGAGGTGACCGAGGAGGCGTGGGACCGGCACTTCGCGGTCAACACCAAGGGCGCGTTCTTCACCGTGCAGCGGCTCGCCCCGCTGCTCAACGAGGGCGGTGCGGTTGTGTTCACCACGGTCGCCAACGACGTCGTGTTCCCCGGGCTGAGCGCCTATTCGGCGTCGAAGGAAGCGATGCGCGCGTTCGCCCACGTGCTCTCGGTGGAGCTGCTGCCGAAGAAGATCCGGGTGAACAGCGTGGCTCCGGGGTACATCAAGACGCCGACGATGGGCGTGGCGGACCTGTCCGACGAGGAGCGCCGGGAGTTCGAGCGGCAGGGCGACGAGTCGACCCCGCTGCGCCGCAACGGCACCGTCGAGGAAGTCGCCGCCGCGGCGCTCTTCCTGGCCGAGGGCGCGACGTTCACCACGAACGTCGAGCTGGCGGTCGACGGCGGTTTCGCGCAGGGACTGGGAGGTCACTGACATGGCCGAGGTGCTGGACAGCCCCGACCCGTCGGTCGCCGAGCACGTGCGCCGGTACCTCGCGACCAACGGCGAGAGCGGCTTCCGCGAGGGCGGGGCGACGAACCTGGTGCTCACCTACCGCGGCCGCAAGACCGGGAAGCTGTACCGGACGGGCCTGTTCTTCGGCGAGGACGACGGTCGGTACGTGCTCGTGGCGTCGGGTTCGGCGATCACGCACACGCACCCGAAGTGGTACCTGAACCTGGCCGCGAATCCCGAGGCCGAGGTCCAGATCCGCGGCGAGCGCTTCGCCGTGCGTGCCCGCACCGCGGAGGGTGCGGAGCGCGAGCGGCTCTGGCAGCTGATGGTCGACATGGCGCCGGTGTACCGGACGTACGAGGCGCGTACGCGGCGCGTCATTCCCGTGGTGGTGCTGGAGCGCATCGCGCCCCAGTAGCGGCCGGGGGTCGTGAGTGCTTTTGGTCGCTGCAGCAGCCGAAAGCACTCACGACCGGTCGTCGGTTTCGGTCGTGTTGCGCGGATCGATCAATCCGCCGCCGGGGGTTGCGCCGGGCGGTCCCGGCAGGTTCGCTGCTGCTTGCGCTTTTCCCTCCGGCTGCAGGAGCCAGCATGAGCAGTGAAACCCGGGCCGCCCGGCCACCGAGGCTCGACCGAGTGCTGAACCTGGTGGAACGGGTCGGCAACAAGCTCCCCGAACCGTTCATCCTCTTCGGCCTGCTGTTCCTCGTGGTGGCGGTGGTGTCCACGGTGGTCGCCGCCTTCGGCGTCACGGTGCAGATCCCCGGCGCCGACGAGGTGACGCGGATCCGCGGCGCGTTCA
This sequence comes from Saccharopolyspora sp. NPDC050642, assembly GCF_040654735.1. Classification (NCBI taxonomy): domain Bacteria; kingdom Bacillati; phylum Actinomycetota; class Actinomycetes; order Pseudonocardiales; family Pseudonocardiaceae; genus Saccharopolyspora; species Saccharopolyspora sp. NPDC050642. Next base: position 52,772 of record NZ_JBFAIN010000008.1, read on the forward strand.
GCGGCGAGGGCCTGGAGTTCCTGTTCACCAAGATGGCGGAGAACTTCATCGGCTTCCCGCCGCTGGAAACCGTGGTCACGATCATGCTGGCGGTGGGGCTCGCGGAGCGGACCGGGCTGCTCACCGCGATGATCCGGGCCGCCTTCGGCGGGGCGCCGCGCTGGGTGCTGCCGTACGCGGTGGGGCTGGTCGGGATCTCGTCCAGCGTGATGGCGGATTCGTCGATGATCATCATCCCGCCGCTGGCCGCGCTGGTGTTCAAGGCGGCGGGCAGGCACCCGGTCGCCGGGCTGCTCGGCGGCTTCGCCGCCACCGGCGCCGGGTACTCCACCGCGCCGGTGGTCACCAGCCTGGACGCGCTGTTCGCCGGGATCAGCAACAAGGTCGCCGAAACCCTGCCGCACGCCGGCACCGCGGTCACGCCGGTGTCGAACTACTACTTCAACGTCGTGTCCTCGATCCTGCTCGGGCTGCTGGCCGGGGTGCTGATCGACAAGGTCATCGAGCCGCGGCTGGCGCGCACCGGGGTGCCCCGCGAGGAGTCCGAAGTGGCCGACCAGCCGGTGCCCGCGGTGGCGCTGGAGCCCGCCGAGCGGCGCGGGCTGATCTGGGCGGGCGTGGCGTTCCTGATCGCGTTCGGACTGGTGCTGCTGCTGGTGCTGTGGCCGGATTCGCCGCTGCGCAACGAAACCGGCGGCTTCCTGCCGAAGTCGCCGCTGCTGGACTCGGTGACGACGCTGATCTTCTTCGGCTTCGCGGTGCCCGCCATCGTCTACGGCGCGATCGTCGGGGCGATCGGCCGCGCGGCCGACGTGCCGAGGCTGATGGCCGCCGCGCTGCGGGACCTCACCGGATTCCTGGTGCTGGCGTTCATGCTGGGCCAGTTCATCGCGCTGTTCAACTGGACGAACCTCGGCGCGTGGGTGGCGGTTTCGGGCGCGGACCTGCTGCGCGCGCTCGGCCTGGACGGCTACCCGGCGTTCCTCGGGTTCATGGTGCTGGCGTCGACGCTGAACCTGTTCATCATCTCGGGTTCGAGCCTGTGGACGCTGATGGCGGCGGTGTTCGTGCCGATGTTCGTGCTGCTCGGCTTCGAGCCGGGCTTCGCCCAGGCGGCGTTCCGGGTCGGTGACTCGGCGACGCAGATCATGACACCGCTGAACCCGTACATGATCATCATCCTGGGCTACCTGCGCCGCTACGAACCGAACGCGGGGATGGGCACCCTGGTGGCCAGGATGGTTCCGTTCGTGGTCCCGTTCTGGCTGGTGTGGGCCCTGATCCTGACGGTCTTCTACTTCGCGGACCTGCCCCTTGGCCCCGGCATGGGCATCCACATCGCACCCTGACCCGGACGGGGTACCGGGTCCGCAATTTCAATGGAAATCAGAGGTTCGATTTCCATTGAAATTGCGGGAAGAAGCCCGAAGGGGTGTCACCGACCGGTCGGCGACACCCCTTCGGCGGGAGGATCGGTCAGAAGATCACCCGGGTGAGGCCCTCCGCCACGCAGGCCGGTTTCGCGCCGCCCTCGATCTCGATGGTGGACTTGACCGTCAGCTGGAGGCCGCCGGCCACCTCGGTCACGTCCGCGAGCTCCGTGGTGGAGCGGACCCGCGAGCCGACCAGGACCGGGCTGGGGAAGCGGACCTTGTTCAGGCCGTAGTTGATCCCCATCTTGGCGCCCTCGAACCTGTAGGTCTGGGAGTTCAGCTTCGGCAGCAGGCTCAGGGTGAGGAACCCGTGCGCGATCGGGCCGCCGAACGGACCCTGCTCGGCGCGCTCGACGTCGATGTGGATCCACTGGTGGTCCAGGGTGGCGTCGGCGAACAGGTTCACCTGCTCCTGGGTGACGGTGAGCCATTCGCTGGTGCCGAGCTTCTCGCCCTTGGCCGCGACGATCTCTTCCTTGCTGCTGAATACCCGCAACGCAAAACCTCCTTGAGCGACAACGAAAAGCTGTGCGTGGGCTCGTGAGCGGTCATGCGGTAGGAACCGGCTTTCGCACTCACGAGCCCCGATCCGCGCAGACCTACGGCGTGGGCAGGTCGGCGAGTTCGCCGATGCGCTGCCGGTGCGCCTCGGCGATGCCGAAGGTGAGCTGGGAGCTCTTGGCCCGGCCCAGGTAGAGGTGCGCCGAGTGCTCCCAGGTCATCCCGATGCCGCCGTGCAGCTGCAGGTGCTCCTCCGCGGCCCGCACGACCAGTTCGGAGCAGTAGGCCTGGGCGATGGCGACCTCGAGTTCCGCCGACTCGTCGCCGCGCGCCAGGGCGTCGGCGGCGTTGCGGGCCACGGCCCGCCCCGAGCTCACCGCCGCCCACAGGTCGGCCAGCCGGTGCTTGACCGCCTGGAACGAGCCGATCTGGCGGCCGAACTGGTAGCGGGTCTTGGCGTACTCCAGGGTGGCGTCCAGGCATTGCTGGGACAGCCCGACCTGCTCGGCGCCCAGCAGCCCGGCCGCGGTCACCAGCGCCTGCCGGAGGATCCGCTCGGCGTCGGAGCCGGCCGCGATCCGCTCGCCGACCGCCCCGTCCAGAGCGAGCGTGCCGATCCGCCGGGTGAGGTCCAGCGACGTCGTGGGCGTCCGCGACACCCCGGACACCGAGGTGTCCACCAGGTACAACGCCGCGCCGTCCGCGTCGGCGGCGGGCACGACCACGTAGTCGGCGACCTCCAGGTCCACCACCGCCGACACCGAGCCGGTCAGCGCGGCGCCGTCGGCCTTCACCGACTGCGGGAACGCGCCGTAGGGCACGGTGGTCAGCCCGACGGCGACGGTGCCGAGCTGCGATCCGTCGATGAACTGCGGCAGGATCTCCCGCACCCGCGGCTCGTCCGCGCAGGCCACCAGGGTGGCGGTGGTCAGCAGGTTGCTCAGGAACGGCACCGGCGCGACGGACCGGCCGATCTCCTCGGCCACCACCGACAGCTCCCGGGCACTGGCCCCGGCGCCGCCGAGGTCCTCGGGCACCAGCAGCGCGGCGAGCCCGAGCTCGCCGGCGAGGGTCCGCCACAGCGCGAGGTCGTAGGGCTCGTCGGTCTCGCAGCGGGCCAGCACCGCGGTCCAGTCGCACCGGTCCCGCAGCAGCCGGCGGACGTTCGAGCGCAGGTCCTCTTCGACTTCGCTGTAGAGCAGGTCCGGGGCGCTCATCGCGGCAGCTCCTTCCACGGCCGGTCCTTGTCGGTGCGGATCTCCGGCGGCAGGCCCAGCACCCGCTCGGCGATGATGTTGCGCAGGATCTCGGTGGTGCCGCCCTCGATCGAGTTGCCCTTCGCCCGCAGGTACCGGAAACCGGGGCCGCGCTTGACGAAGTCGGTGTACTCGGGCTGGCGGAACGTCCAGTCATCGTAGGCCAGGCCCGGTTCGCCGAGGAACTCCAGCTCGAACCCGGTGATCGCCTGGTTCTGCTCGGAGTAGGCGACCTTGACCGCGGAGCCCTCGGGGCCGGGTTCGCCGACGGCGAGCTGCTGGCGCAGCCGGATGCTGGTCAGCCGGGTCGCCTCCGCCTCGACCCACAGCCGCAGCAGCCGGTCGTGCAGGCCGTGCGTCCGCTTCTCGGGGTGCTCGCGCCAGGCCTGCGCGGCGAGGCCGATCATGCCGCCTTCCCGCGCGGGCGCGCGGCCGCCGATGGCGACCCGCTCGTTCATCAGGGTGCCCAGCGCGACCTGCCAGCCCTGGCCGACCTCGCCGAGGCGCTGGGAGTCCGGGATCCGCACCCCGGTCAGGAACACCTCGTTGAACTCGGCTTCGCCGGTGATCTGCCGCAGCGGGCGGACTTCCACGCCCGGCGCGGTCATGTCGCAGATGAAGTAGCTCAGGCCCTTGTGCTTGGGCTGGTCCGGGTCGGAGCGGGCGACCAGGATCGCCCAGCGGGCCTGGTGCGCCAGCGACGTCCAGACCTTCTGCCCGTCCACCACCCACTCGTCACCATCGCGGACCGCCCGGGTGGACAGCGCGGCGAGGTCCGAGCCCGCGCCCGGCTCGCTGAACAGCTGGCACCAGATCTCTTCTCCGGTCCACAAGGGACGGAGGTAGCGGCGGCGCTGCTCGTCGTTGCCGAAGCGCAGGATCGTCGGCGCGGCCATGCCCAGCCCGATGACGTTCAGCTGCGGCTTGTTGTCCGGCGCGCCGGCCTCGGCGAAGGCGGCGTCCACCACCGGCTGCAGCTCCCGCGCGGCGCCCAGGCCGCCGAGGCCGGCGGGGAAGTGCACCCACGCCAGCCCGGCGTCGAAGCGGGCCCGCAGGAACTCCAGCCGGTCCATCTGCGCTGGATCGTTCGCGGCGAGGAATTCCCCTACCTTGCCGCGGAGTTCGTCGGCGTCCACGGTCATCACGCCTTCGGTCCGCCGGCCACGTAGATCACCTGGCCGGAGACGAACCCGGAGCGCTCGTCGGCGAAGAACGACACCGTGTTGGCGATGTCCTCCGGCTGGCCGACGCGGGCCACCGGGATCTGGCTCGCCGCGGCCTTGGTGAAGTCCTCGAAGCCCATCCCGACCCGCTCGGCGGTCGCCTTGGTCATGTCGGTGGCGATGAAGCCGGGCGCGATGGCGTTGGCGGTGACGCCGAACTTGCCGAGCTCGATGGCCAGCGTCTTGGTCAGGCCCTGCAGCCCGGCCTTGGCGGTGGAGTAGTTGGCCTGGCCGCGGTTGCCCAGCGCGGAGGTGCTGGAGAGGTTCACGATCCGGCCCCACTTGGCCTCGACCATGTGCTTCTGCACGGCGCGGCTCATCAGGAACGCGCCGCGCAGGTGCACGTTCATCACCGTGTCCCAGTCGTCCTCGGACATCTTGAACAGCATGTTGTCCCGGATGACGCCGGCGTTGTTGACCAGCACCGTCGGCCCGCCGAGCTCGGCGGCGATGCGGTCGACCGCGGCCTGCACCTGCCCGGCGTCGCTGACGTCGCAGCCGACCGCCAGCGCCTTGCCGCCGCCGGACTCGATGGCCGACACCGTGTCGGCGCACTGCTTCTCGTCGAGGTCGATGACCGCCACGGCGAAGCCGTCCTCGGCCAGGCGCTTCGCAGTGGCCGCCCCGATTCCGCGCGCGGCACCGGTGACGATCGCGACACGACTGTCTGCCATTTGATCTCCTCGCAGGTTTGGTTGTGGTTGGGGTCGTGAGTGGTAGTGGCCGTTCCAACGACCACTACCACTCACGAGCGATCAGCGGTACTTCTTCAGCTCCCGGCGGGCCAGCGAGCGGCGGTGCACCTCGTCGGGACCGTCGACGATGTGCAGGGTGCGGGCGTGCGCGTACAGGTTGGCCAGCGGGAACTCCTGGCTGACGCCACCGCCGCCGTGCGCCTGGATGGCGCGGTCGATCACCCAGGTGACCATCTCCGGCACCCCGACCTTGATCGCCTGGATCTCGGTGTGCGCGCCCTGGTTGCCGACGGTGTCCATCAGCCACGCGGTCTTGAGCACCAGCAGCCGGGCCTGCTCGATCTTCACCCGCGACTCGGCGATCCAGTGCTGCACCACGCCCTGCTCGGCCAGCGGCTTGCCGAAGGCGATGCGCTCGTTGGCGCGGCGGCACATCAGCTCCAGCGCCCGCTCGGCCATCCCGATGGCGCGCATGCAGTGGTGGATGCGGCCCGGCCCGAGCCGGGCCTGGGCGATCGCGAAGCCCTCGCCCTCGCCGGCGATGATGTTCTCCGCCGGCACCCGGACGTTGTCGAACACGATCTCGGCGTGCCCGCCGTGGTCGGCGTCGTCGTAGCCGAAGACGTTCATGCTGCGGATGACCTGCACGCCGGGCGTGTCCTTGGGCACCAGGATCTGGCTCTGCTGGCGGTGCCGCTCGGCGTCCGGGTCGGTCTTGCCCATCACGATCAGGATCTTGCAGCGCGGGCTCATCGCGCCGGAGGAGAACCACTTGCGGCCGTTGATCACGTAGTGGTCGCCGTCGCGCTCGATGCGGGTGCCGATGTTGGTGGCGTCGGAGGAGGCGACGTCGGGTTCGGTCATGCAGAACGCGGAGCGGATCTCGCCGTCCAGCAGCGGCTGCAGCCACTGCTTCTTCTGCTGCTCGGTGCCGAACAGCGACAGCACCTCCATGTTGCCGGTGTCCGGCGCGGCGCAGTTGGTGGCCTCCGGGGCCAGCCGCCCGACCCGGCCCATGATCTCGGCCAGCGGCGCGTACTGGAGGTTGGTCAGCCCGGCGCCGTGCTCACCGGGCAGGAACAGGTTCCACAGGCCGCGCTTGCGGGCCTCGGCCTTGAGGTCCTCCATGATCGGCGGGTGCGCCGACCACGGGTCGTCGCCCGCGGCCAGCTGTTCGAGGAACACCGGTTCGGCGGGGTAGACGTGGGAGTCCATGAAGTCCAGCAGCTGCTTGCGCAGCTCCTCGGTGCGTTCGTCGTAGCCGAAATCCATCTCATTCCTCCTTGAGGGTGGCGAGACCCTGGGCGACCAGTGGTGCCACCAGAGCGCCGACGTGCTCGAAGCCCTCGCCGACGGTCTGGTTGTGGATGAAGCGGTAGTGGATCCCTTCCAGGATCACGGCGATCTTGAAGAACCCGAACGCCAGGTACCAGTCCATTTCGGACAGATCGGTGCCGCTGCGTTCGGCGTAGCGGTCCAGCAGCTGCCGGGCGGTGGGGAAGCCGTACTCGGGGCCGACGCCCTTGGCGATGGGGTTGCGCTCGACGCCGTTGAAGCCCTCCCAGTACACGGCGAGCAGCCCGAGGTCGGTGAGCGGATCGCCGACGGTCGCCATCTCCCAGTCCAGGACGGCCCGGATGCGCTGGTCGTCGCCGACGATCACGTTGTCCAGTCGGTAGTCGCCGTGCACGATGCCGGCGCGCGGCGTGCCGGGGACGGTCCGGGCCAGCCGGGTGGAGAGCTCGTCGATGCCGTCGATGTCGCGGCTGTGCGAGGCGGCGAGCTGCTTGCTCCAGCGGCGCACCTGCCGCTCCAGGAATCCCTCGGGGCGGCCGAATTCGCCCAGCCCGACGGACCCCGGGTCGATCGAGTGCAGGTCGGCGAGCACGTCCATCAGCTGCCAGGCCAGGTCGACGCGCTGCTGCGGGGCGAGCTGATCGGTCAGCTTCGGCGTGCGGTAGACGGTGCCCGGCACGTACTCCATCACGTAGAACGGGGCCCCGATGACGTCCTCGTCCTGGCACAGCAGGTGGGTCTCGGGCACCGGCACGGGCGTGCCCGCCAGCGCGGACATCACCCGGAACTCGCGGCTCATGTCGTGCGCGGTGGCCAGCACGTGGCCCAGCGGCGGGCGGCGCACCACCCAGCGGTTCGCGCCGTCGCCGACGAGGTAGGTCAGGTTCGACCGGCCGCCTTGGACGAGTTCGCCGGTCAGCGGGCCGCCGACCAGGCCGGGCAGCTCGGCGTCGAGGTGCGCGCGCAGCCGGTCCAGGTCGAGGCCGGGCAGCTCGCCGGGCGACGGTTGGGCGTTCATGAACTCTCCTTGCCTTGCGGGACGCTCCGGCGCAGGGCCGGTACGAGCTCGGTGAGCCGGGCGAGGGTCGCGGCGACGTCGGTGTGCAGCACCGCGTGCAGTCCGAGGCGCTCGGCGGCTTCGATGTTCGGGGCGCCGTCGTCGACGAACACCGCTTCGCCCGCGGTGAGGCCGAGCCGGTCCAGGGTCAGTTCGTAGATGCGCGGATCGGGCTTGCGGAGTCCTACCTCGCCGGAGATCACCGTGCACTCGAAGAGCCCGTCGAGCAATTCCCAGGGGTAGTTGTTGCCCCAGCTGTTGGACAGCAGCGCGGTCCGCACGCCGCAGTCGCGCAGCCGACGCACCAGGTCGAGCATCGCGGGCTCGCTGCGCATCCGCGCGAACATCCGGCCCATCAGCCCGTCGGGCGCGACCGGTCCGTCGTCGACGGTGCGCAGTCGCTGCGCCAGGGTGCGGTCGAACTCGTCGGCGGTGATCTCGCCGGTCTCCAGCTTGTGGATCGGGGTGCCCGCGGGGGCGTTGCGGGACAGCCAGTCCTTGATCGCGATGGAGAAGGTCTCCGGGCGGATCCGCTCGTGCTCGGTCCAGGCCCGGATGGCGGTGCGGCCGGGCGTGGTCAGCACGCCGCCGTAGTCGAAGATCGCCGCCCGGATCTCCGGGGTCGCGTCACTGGAACCCATGCCCAGGACCGTACCGACTAGACGGTATGTGCGCTAGACCCCGCTGCTCACGTCGGGCGGTGTTCCGCGAAATCCGGGCGGTCGCCCCAGGTCGGACCCGGACGAGTGGTTCCGGTGTGAACGCGCAGGCCGGGAGTGCTGTTCAGCGGCGATTCGTTCGGGAGGCTGCCGGCGGGGCACCCGGCGAACTGCGGGCTGTGCCGTCGGTTTCGCCGGGTGCTCGCCGGTGTTGTCAGAGCTGGGGTGCGATCGAGAGGACCTGCGCCGACAGGTCCTGCGCTGCGGCGATCTCCGTGAGCGGGAAGGTCTGCGAGATCGGGATCCGGACCTTGCCGCTGGCGACCGCGTCGATGACGTCCTGCAGGGCGTGGTCGAAGCCCGGTTCGAGGCCCGTGATGAGGATGCCGCCCGGGCCGGGGAATGCCGGGTCGACCAGGGTCACGACCGGTGCGGTCGCGGCGTGCCGTCGCTGAGCAAGCCGCTGCGCATCTTCGAATCCACCGGGTTCACGCTCGAGTACGCGACGCGAACCCGCACCGTTCCCGGCTCCGGTGCGGGCGTCGGGATCTCGGCGATCTGCAGCACGCTGCTGTCGCCGTACTCCTGGTAGATGGCTGCCTTGGGCATGCGGCTCGACCTTTCTCGGCTGGGCGCTCGTACGGGGCGGGGACCACCGGGCGCGGTCCCCGCGCCCGGTGGTCCCGGCATTCCTAGCGGCCGGGCATCGGCGGGCCGGCCGTCCAGCCGCCGTCGACGGCGAGCTCCGCGCCCGTCGTGTAGCTCGCGCTGTCGCCGAGCAGGTAGGTGATCGCTCCGACGAGTTCGTCCGGACGGCCGACCCGTCCGGCCGGAGCGCTGGGGAAACCGCCTTCGTCAAGGCTGATCCCGGTCGGGGCGGTCATGGGGGTGAGCACCATGCCCGGGTGCACCGAGTTCACCCGGATGCGTTCCGGCGCGAGCTCGACGGCGCTGAGCTTCGTCATGCCGCGCACCCCCCACTTGGCCGCGCCGTACGCGCCGGTCAGCTCCATGCCGACCAGGCCGGCGGCCGACGAGATGTTGACGATCGACCCGCCGCCGGCCCGCCGCATCGCCGGAACCACGGCCTGGATTCCGATGTGGACACCGACGAGGTTCGTCTGGATGATGCGCTGGAAGGTGTCGAGCGGCTCGTCGACGAGCCGGACCCCGGATGCGACCGCCCCGGCGTTGTTCACCAGCCCGGTCACCGAGCCGAATGCTTCCTCGGTCGCCGCGACGATCGCCTGCCAGGACTCGGGATCGGTGACATCGAGGTGCATCGACCGGGCGGCATCGCCCAGATCGGCAGCCACGGCCGCAGCCTCGGCTTCGAGGATGTCGCCGATCATCACCTCGCCGCCAGCCGCCACGATCCCGCGCGCGAAGGCTTCACCGAGCCCGCGGGCGCCACCGGTGACGATGACGACCTTGTTCGACAAATCCATGATTTCCTACTTCGTTGCAATCCGTGCGGCGCCGGGCGGCGTCGCGGTCTGGGGTTCGGCGAGCGGGCCGAACATCACGGCGGCTGCGGCGCGGGCGGCGACCGCCAGCGGGGTTCCGTCCCGGATCGAATGCTCGAGGGCCACGATGGTCAGCAGTGCCGCCTGCCCGCACACCACGGTGGTGCGCAAGTCGTCCTCCGGCGTGCCGAGCAACGCGGCCACGCTCGGCCTGAGCAGTTCGGTGATCTCGTAGGTGGCCTGCAGCCAAACCCTTCGCAGGACGTCATCGGTGAAGACCACCGCCATGAGCGCGCGTGCCTCTTCATCGGTGCTGGTCGAGAAGGCCAGGTCGAAGGCCTGGAGGATCGCATCGGCAAGGCCGGTGCCCGGCGGTTGCGCGGCGAGCGCGTCGGCGAACGCCCGGCTGCCCTCGTCGAAGACCGGCCGCAGGCAGTCCTCCTTGGTGGGGAAGTACCGGTAGAAGCTCCGCTGGGACATCCCGGCCGTCTCCGCGAGCCGCGCCACGGTGGGCGACGAATCGCCGGCCTCGGCGAAGACCGCTGCGCAACGACGAGAGATCGCTAGCAGTTCGTCCCGATCAAGCGCCTGCCTGGTCATGTGCCCATCGTAGCCCTTAGTGGCAGAAACTGCCATTAAGGTGGCCGCCATGTGGCACGACCACCACACCGGCCCACGCGCCGCACGATCACTGATCGCCTTTGGCCACCGGGCACATCGGTGCTGCTCGTCTAGGCTCGCGGCATGGACTGGCGGGCGGAAGTGCTGGATCAGCTCGACTTCTACTGGACGATGTGGCGCCCCGGCCTCGACGGCCTGACCGACGAGGAGTACTTCTGGGAGCCGGTCGCCGATTGCTGGTCGCTGCGACGGGTCGACGACGGCTGGGCGATGGACTTCAGCTACCCGGAGCCGGTGCCGCCGCCGTTCACCACGATCGCCTGGCGGCTCAGCCACATCTCCGGGCACGTCTTCGCGATGCGCGCCAACAACCACTTCGGCGACGCCTCGTACCGGATGGACAACCATGACTACCCGGGCACCGCGGCGGCGGCGCTGGCCTACCTGGACGAGCAGAAGGCGTTGTGGCGCAACGGGATCGACGGGCTCGACGTCGAAGGCTGGGAGAAGCCGGTCGGCCCGGCGGAGGGGCCGTTCGCCGACCGCAGCTACGTGGCGCTGGCGCTGCACCTCAACCGCGAGCTGTTCCACCACGGCGCCGAGGTGAGCCTGTTGCGCGATCTCTACCGCGCCTCGGCCGGCCGGAGCTTCGCCTGAACCCGCCCGACTCCAGGCAAGATCCGGTGCGGTTCGTCAGGTGGTGGTTTCGAAGGCGTTCCGGATCCTGGCCGCGAGGCCCAGGAGTTCGGCCGGGGTCGAGGTGGTGAACTGCAGGTCCACGAACGCGTCGTCGATGCCCAGCTCCGCCACCTCGTGCAGGTAGTCGACGAGCCGCTCGACCGGGCCGGCCCCCGGCCTCTCCGTCGCCGCGGCGTGGACCGCGGCGTTGATGCGCAGGGCGGTGGCGATCGGTCCGCGCCCGGCGTCCCGCGCCTGGTCGCCGATGCTCGCGAGCGCGCCCCGCAGCGCCTCCGCCGGCAGCGCCACGCCGAGCCAGCCGTCCGCGCGGCGACCGACGCGCCGGAACGCGGCGGGGGAGAGTCCGCCCAGGTAGATCGGCAGGTGCTGCTGCACCGGCTTGGGCCGGAAGTCGCCGGGGCTGATGGTCCAGAACCTGCCGTCGTGCTGCACGGGGTCGGCCGCCCAGAGGCTTTCCAGCACGTCCAGCGTCTCGTCCAGCCGGGCGCCGCGCTCCCGCCACGGCACCGCGACGGCGTCGTACTCGTCGCGCGACCAGCCGAGCCCGAGCCCGGCGATGACCCGGCCGCCGCTGAGCCGGTCGAGCCCGGCGAGGCTGCGGGCCAGGTGAATCGGCGGGTGCAGCGGGGCGTTGAGCGTGCTGGTGCCCAACGATGGGCGCGTGGTGGCGTTCGCCGCGAGGGTCAGCACGAGCATCGGGTCGAGGCCGCTGCGAAACTGCTCGGGCATGGTGCCGCCCGGGTACGGCGTGCTCGGGGCGGTGGCGGCGTGCACGCGTTCGCCGGTCCAGAGGCTTTCGAAGCCGAGCGCTTCGGCCTCGGTCGCGATCGCCGGCACCAGGGTCGGGTCGGCGAAGGGGCCGAACTGGGGGAGGGCGAGTCCGAGACGCATGGGAAATCCTCCTGTCGATCCGGGATGGCGCTGGTCGGAACGGGTGCACCTGGTCGGCGTTCGGGCGAGCGCGCGCCGCGGGCCGCGGCCTTGCCCCGGGTGAGCGTGTAACTACCACCAATGGAGCTCCACGATCACACCGCGTCGCGAATCGAGCCGATCGAGCTTCGCCGGAACACGCATGTCGCAACGCGGTCCAGTCCATCGGCGGTTGCGCGCGGAGCCGGGGACAGCGGGCCGTGGTGCTCGGTGCGGGCTGTGAATTCTGTGAAAAGCCTTCGCGTTGACGCCGAGTTTACTCGTCAGTAAGTATTTCGGTCGCCGCGCGGCTCGCCCCTTTCGTTCACCGATTCTGCGAGGTGAGGCCAATGAAGTCCCTTCTTCGTGGTAGACGTGCCGCCATCACCGCGGCGGTCGCCGCGGCCACGGCGCTCGCGTTGACCCCCCAAGCCATGGCCGCCGCATTCGACATCAACTTCGACTGCGCCGGTGACTCCCCGGTGGGGGAGCAGAAGTTCGCCCTGCAGCAGGCCGCCGACGTCACCGCGCCGGCCTCGGTCGCTCCCGGCGGGGCGCTCGACATCGTGATCGACCCGGGTCCGAACACCGTGCCCGCCGAGGTCAACGGGTACACCGTGAAGCGGATCGAGGGCATGGACCTGAAGATCCCGATCCCGGCGAACACCACGTTCGTCTCCGCGGACCTGGCGGGCGGCTCCGGTCTCGGGCCGAACCCGCCGACGTTCACGGTGGACGGCAACGTCGCCACGATCCACCTGGACGGTCCGATCGCCGGCGGTTCGGAGTTCGAGCTGCCCACCGTGACCGCGCACCTCACGGCCGGTGATTCCGGCACGATCGAGACCAAGCTGCACGGCACCAGCCACGACGACCCGGGCCTGACCTTCACGGCCGTGGTCGGGTCGATCATCGGCGACCAGAACGTGCCATCGCGGTGCTTCCCGAACCCCAACCCGGTCCTGACCACCACGACGATCGGCTGACCCTGCGATGAGACGGCCTGCCCGCCTCGGCGACGGAGGCGGGCAGGCCGTTCCGCATCATCCTCTCCTGGTGATCAGGTGGGTGGCGAGGCCGGCGAGCAGGCCCCAGAACACCGAGGCGATGCCGAAGGCGGTCACGCCCGAGGCCGTCACCAGGAACGCGATCAGCGCGGCGGTGCGGCTGCCCGGGTCCTCGGTGGCCTTGGCCAGCGAGCCGCCGATGGTGTCCAGCAGGCCGATCCCGGCGAGCGCGGTGACCAGCGCGATCGGGAAGGCGGCGATGAGGCTGCCGAGCATCGCCCCGAAGATCCCCAAGAGCAGGTAGCAGACGCCCGAGGCGATGCTGGCCTTGTAGCGCTGCGCCGGGTCCTCGTGCGCATCGCGGCCCATGCACAGCGCGGCGGTGATCGCCGCGAGGTTGATGCCGAAGCAGCCCAGCGGCGCCAGCACCACGTTCACCGCCCCGGTCCAGGACAGGATCGGCGAGACCGGCGTCGAGTAGCCGTGGGCGCGCAGCGTCACCATGCCCGGCAGGTTCTGCGAGGTCATCGTGATGACGAACAGCGGCACGGCCAGGCTGATCGTCGCGTGCAGCGACCAGCTCGGCCAGGTCCACACCGGCGTGGCGAGCGCGAAGTCGACGCCGCCGAAGTGCAACGAGCCCTGGAAGGCGGCGAACACCACGCCGATCACGAGCGCGATGAGCACCGCGTACCGGGACAGCAGCCGCTTGCCGAGCAGGTAGCCCACCAGCATCGCCAGCACCAGCCAGAACTGGGTCTGCATGGTGGTGAACAGGCCGAGCCCGAACTGCAGCAGCACGCCGCCGAGCAGCGCGGATGCGATCGACGACGGGATCAGGTTGACCGCCCGCTCGAACCAGCCGGTGAGCCCGACCAGCACCGTCAGCGCCGCGGCGATCAGGAACGCGCCGACGGCCTCCGCCATCGAGGTACCTTGACCGCTCGTGGCCAGCAGCGCGGCGCCGGGCGTGGACCAGGCCAGCACGACCGGCGCGCGGTAGCGGAGGGACAGCGCGATCGAGGTGACGCCGATGCCCGCGCCGAGCGCGAGGATCCACGAGCCGATTTCCGCGGGGCCCGCGCCGAGGGTCCGCGCGGCCTGGAAGACGATGGCAGCGGAGCTCACCACGCCGACCAGCGTGGTGATGGCACCGGAGACCAATGTGGACATCGGCGGGGCGGTCGGGAGCTGTTGCCGCAACTGCACTTTGTGCTTCCGTTCTGTTTATGGAACGGCGTGATGCTAGGAGGAAGCGGTGGAGCTGGTCAAGGTGGTCGGCGCGAACCTGCGCGCCGCCCGGGCCCTGCGCGGCCTGTCGCTGTCCGAGACCGCCCGCCGGGCCGACATCGGCAAGGGCACGCTGTCCGAGCTTGAGGCGGGGCGGCGCAACCCGACGCTGGAGACGCTCTACTCGCTCGCGACGGTGCTCGACGTGCCGCTGGGGTGGCTGCTCGTCGCGGAGCCCGAAGCCGTCGCGGAGCCGGCGGCGGTGGTCAGCCGGGCCAGCGGCTCGGACCTCTCCGGGCGGACGGTGGACGTGCAGCTGATGGACCGGGTGTTCAGCGGCGGCCAGCAGCTGGAGGTGTACCGGCTGCACGTGCGCGCCGGTAGCCGGTACGTCTCGGCCGCGCACCGGCCGCGCGTGATCGAGCAGCTGCTGGTGCACTCCGGGACCCTGGTCGCCGGCCCGGAATCCGCGCCGGAAACGCTCGGCCCGGGCGACTACATCCGCTTCGACGGCGGCGTCGACCACGTCTACCAGGCCCTCGACGATGACGTCTCCGCAACGCTCGTCATGCGCTACGTCGACCCGGCTTGAAGCATCCGGTTTCGCGCGCGTCTTGGGTCGCCGGCGTTGGGTGGATGAAGTGAACGGACTGTTCGCCTCGCCTAGCGAGGCGAACGAGCCGTTCGCTCCACATCGAGCGGCGAAATTGATCGGAGTGAGCACTCACTTCACCTTTGACGGAGTGAGTGCTCACTCCGTACTTTGGGGGCATGACGGAAACGAAGACGCGGCGCAGGGCGCCGGGGATGAGTCCGGAAGAGCGGCGGGCGATGATCATCGCGGCGGCCGTGCCGCTCGTCGCGGAGTACGGGGCGGCCGTGACGACGAGCCGCATCGCGCGGGCCGCGGGGATCGGTGAGGCGACGATCTTCCGCGTCTTCGCGGACAAGGACGAACTGCTGGGGGCATGCGTGGCGGAAGCCGTCCGGCCGGACCACGTGGTGCGGGAGATCGGCTCGATCTCGATCGACGAGCCGTTGGCGCAGAGGCTCGTCGATGCGGCCGACGCGCTGGCCGCGCACCTGGAGCGGATGGGCGCGGTGGTCGGATCCCTGCACGCTTCCGGGCAGTTGCGCGGCCAGCGCGGCGCGGACCGGGAGCGGCCGGCGGCGGACGACCGGGCGGAGTCCATGCGGCAGGTCCGCGATGCGATAGCGGAGCTGTTCGAGCCGGAGCGGGGATCCTTGCGATTGCCGCCGGAGAAGTTGGCGGCGATGTTCCTCGGGCTGCTGTTCGTGCGGCCGCGGATGGCGGAGCCCGCGCCCGTCGAAACCGCCGAGATCGTCGAGGTCTTCCTGCACGGCGCGATCGAGGAGGCGGAATGACGGTCACCCTGAACCACACGATCGTCCCGGCGCGGGACAACGACGCGGAGGCGGATTTCTTCGCCGGGATCATGGGACTGCGGCGCCTGCCGCCGGACGGCATCGACGGGAAGTTCGCGCCGGTCGCGGTCAACGACTCGCTGACCCTGCAGTTCATGACCCTGCCGGGGGCCGAACCGCACCACCTCGCGTTCGACGTGGAACCGGCGGAATTCGACCAGATCGTCGCGCGGCTGCAGGCGCGAGGCGTGTCCTACGGCAACAGCCCGCGCGATCCCGCCAACGGCCGCACCGACCACCCGCTGTGCCCCCGCGGCCTGTTCTTCACCGACGAAACCGGGAACCTCTACGAGGTCATGACCACGGCGTGAAAGCCGAAGACCCCTCCGGGACGGGGGACCGGAGGGGCCTTCGGCACGGCCGGGCACGAAGTCGGGATTCGGGGAACGACCTGGACGTCCGGTACCGGGGTCTCCGCAGTTTCAATTGAAACCGTGGTTCCGGCGCCGGCACCCGGGGTGATCACAGTTTCAATTGAAACCGTGACCCACCGGATGCCGGGAACCTCAGCGGTTGTCCTCCTTGAGCATGTCGGAGCACTTCTCGCCGATCGCCATCGTCGTGATGTTCGGGTTCACCGCCACCAGGAACGGCATCGCCGAGCCGTCCGCCACGCGCAGGCCCTGCACGCCCTTCACCCGCAGGCGCGGGTCCAGCGGCTTCGTCGGGTCGCCCTCGGCGCCCATCGGCACCGACGCCGACGGGTGGTAGACGGTGTTGTGGGTGCGCTTGAGGTAGTCGGCGATCTCGTCGTCGGTGCGCACGTCCGGGCCGGGGAACAGCTCGGCGCCCGCCCAGTCCCGCATCGCCGGCTGCGCCACGATCTTGCGGGCCAGCTTGATGCCCTCGGTCATCACCCGCATGTCGTGCGGGTCGGTGAAGTACCGCGGGTCCACCTTCGGCTTGTCCCGGAAGTCCCGGCTGCGCAGCCGGACCGTGCCCGTGGACCGGGCGCGGGTGACGTTCGGGGTCAGGCAGAAGCTGTTCTCCGAGGTCGGGTAGCCCTGGCGCACGGTGTGCATGTCGAAGGGCACCGAACCGTAGTGGAACATCAGGTCCGGGCGGTCCAGGCCCGGCTCGGTGGTGGTGAAGATGCCGATCTCCCACCACTGCGTGGAGTCGGTGACCATCGGCTGCTTGGCGTCCCAGCTGATCACGCCCTCCGGGTGGTCCTGCAGGCTGGACCCGACGCCGGGGGAGTCGACCAGCACGTCGATGCCGAACTCCCGCAGGTGCTCAGACGGCCCGATGCCGGAGAGCATCAGCAGCTTCGGGGTGTCGATGGCGCCGGCGGACAGCACCACCTCGCGGCGCGCGGTCACCGTGCGGGTGTGGATCAGGTCCGCGTCCAGGTATTGCACGCCGGTGGCCCGGGTGCCGTCGAAGGTGACCTTCTTGGCCCACGCCTGGGTGCGGATCTCCAGGTTCGGCCGGTCCAGGTTCGGGTGCAGGTAGGACACCGACGACGAGGACCGGGTGCCGTCCTCCCGCGCGTTGATCTGGAACCAGTTGGCGCCGTGCAGCACGGTCTTGCCGGAGTTGAACTCCGTGGTCGGGATGCCCTCCTGGGCGCAGGCCTCCAGCAGCGCGACGCCGCACGGGTCCTCCGGCGGGACGCTGCGGATGGTCACCGGGCCGCTGCGGCCGTGGTGCTCGCCCGGCCCGTCGTTGGTCTCCAGCCGCTTGTACAGCGGGAAGATGTCCTTGGCGCCCCACCCGGTGGCGCCCATCGACTCCCACTCGTCGAGGTCCTCGGCCGGGGCCCAGAACGCGATGCAGGAGTTGTGCGAGGAGCAGCCGCCGAGCACCCGGGCCCGCGCGTGCCGCATGAACGAGTTGCCGTTCTCCTGCGGCTCGATCAGGTAGTCCCAGTCGTAACCGGACTCCAGCAGCGCCATCCAGCGATTGAGCTCCAGGATCGCCTTGTCGCCGACGTCGGACGGCCCGGCCTCCAGCAGGCACACGGTGACGTCCGGGTCCTCGGACAACCGCGCGGCGACCGCTGCGCCGGCGCTGCCGCCGCCCACCACGACGTAGTCGAACTGGTCAGTCATGGATCGAAACTCCGTTTCCGCTCAGGCGACCGGGCTGGTCGTGTCGTCGTCCGAGGTGGACCGGGCGGCGTGGTCTGCGAGCACGCCGACCTTGTGGCGTTGGACGAACCAGTAGTACGCGAACCCGCCGACCGCCGCGACTCCGACGAACAGCACCGAGCTGTACTGCAGGTACCAGTGGTAGGGCGGCTCGGCGTTGTAGACCTCGCGGCGCGGCCAGGCCAGGTTGACCGTCATGCCCACGCCCCAGAGCACCGCCAGGATGTTGATCGGCAGGCCGAGCTTGCCCAGGGTGAACCGGCCCTGCCGCTTGGCCTCGTCCCGCGGCACCGACCACTTGCCGCGCAGCCGCGCGACCAGCATCGGCACGGTGACCAGCAGGTACGAGATGTAGATCAGGATGATCGCCAGGCTGGTGACCGCGGTGAAGATCTGCGGCTGCCCGATGTTGACCACCAGCAGCGCCACCGCGAGCACGCCGATGACCACGGCCGGCACGATCGGCGTCTGGAAGCGCGGGCTCACCCGCGCCAGCAGCGAACCGGCGGGCAGCGCGTTGTCGCGGGCCATCGCGAAGGCGATCCGGATCGCCGCGGTGTGCACCGCCAGCACGCAGACCGTGATCGCCACGAAGATCGACAGCAGGAACAGCCGGCCCACCAGCGGGCCCAGCGCGTCGTTGAGCACGTACTGCAGGCCGCTCTCGGCCAGTTGCGGCGCCGAGAAGTCCTTGGTGGCCATCAGGCCGAGCAGGATGATCAGGCCGCCGAGGATGAACGAGGCGATCAGCGCCCGCAGGATCGCCTTCGGCGCGTTGCGGTGCGGGTCGATGGACTCCTCGCCCAGCGAGGCGGCGGTGTCGAAGCCGTACATCACGTACGACGAGGCGATCCCGGCGACGAGGAACGCGCTCAGGTAGTTGCCGCCGAAGGCGGACTCGGTGCCGTTGGTGTCGAACACGATCGTCGGCGGGTTCACCACGACCAGCGCCAGCGCGACGATCAGCAGCACTGCCGCGACCAGCTCGATGAACACCCCGGCGCTGTTGATCCGGGCCATCAGCTTCACGCCGAAGGCGTTGACCAGCGTGGTGAACAGGATCAGCACCAGGGCCAGCAAGATGCCGTTGACGGCCTGCTCGGTGCCGGTGCTGCCGTCGCCGACGAGCTGGAAGCCGGACCAGATCTGCGGCAGCGTGTTCTGGTAGGCCAGCGCGGTGGCCGAGATCGACACGATGGAGGCCAGCAGCATCATCCAGCCGGCCAGCCAGCCGACGTGCTGACCACCCAGCTTCTTCGCCCAGTTGTAGATGGAACCCGCGATCGGGTACCGGGATGCCAGCTCGGCGAAACTCAACGCCACGAGCAACTGCCCGACGAACACGATCGGCCAGGACCACCAGTAGGCGGGGCCACCGAAGGACAGGCCGAAGTAGGACAGTTGGAATGTGCCGGTGAGCACCGAGATGTAGCTGATCCCGGCGGCGAAGGTGGAGAATCCGCCGAGGCTTCTCTTCAGTTTGTTGGTGTAGCCGAACTCGTTGAGCTCGGCGTCGTAATTGGGCGCGCTCATGCCCCGACTCCTTTCCCGATCCTCCCCGCCCGCCGGATGCGGGGAGGGGAACGAATCGGGTGGTTGTTTGCGTCGCGCGAAGAACACCGCCTACGCCGGCGGTTTCGAGCTGAAGCGCGACCCGATCGGTCGCGCGGTTCCCGCGGCGGTGGCTTGGTCACCGCCGCGGGGCGAGGGGAATTCCTCCTTATTCTCCGGAGAACCAGTTCTGGGGTCCGGGCCGCAGATTCTGGTAGACGTGCTTTGCTTCCTGGTACTCGCCGAGGCCGGCGCGGCCGAGTTCGCGGCCGATGCCGGACTGCTTGAAGCCGCCCCATTCGGCCTGCGGCAGGTAGGGGTGGAAGTCGTTGATCCAGACGGTGCCGTGCCGCAGCCGGTTGGCGACCCGCTGGGCCTTGCCCGGATCGCCGCTGAACACCGCGCCGGCCAGGCCGTAGTAGGTGTCGTTGGCGATGCGCACCGCGTCGTCCTCGTCGGTGAAGCGCTCGACGGTCAGCACCGGTCCGAAGGACTCCTCGTTGACCGCGTAGCTGCCCTGCTTGACCTCGTCGAGCACGGTCGGCAGGTAGTAGTGACCGTTCGCGTAGCGCTCGCCCTCGGGGCGGCGGCCGCCGGTGCGCAGCACGGCGCCTTCGGAGACCGACTTGGCCACGTAGTCGTCCACCTTCTTCAGGTGCGCGGCGGAGATCAGCGGCCCGGTCTCGGCGTCGGAGTCGAACGGCCCGCCGATGCGGATCCGCTCGGCGCGGCGGACGATCTCGTCCACCAGCGCGTCGTGCAGCTCGTCCTGCACGATCAGCCGCGCCCCGGCGGAGCAGACCTGCCCGGAGTGCAGGAAGATCGCGGTCAGCGCGTAGTCCACCACGGTCTCGAAGTCGGCGTCGGCGAACACGACGTTCGGGTTCTTGCCGCCGAGTTCCAGCGCCACCTTCTTCACCGTCGCGGCCGCGGCCGCCGAGATCTTGCGGCCGGTGTGCAGGCCGCCGGTGAACGACACCAGGTCGACGTCCGGGTGCTCGGCCAGCACCGAGCCGGCCTCGGCGCCGGTGCCCAGCACGAGGTTGCCGACCCCGGCGGGCAGCCCGGCCTCGGTCAGCGCCCGCATCAGCAGGATCGCGGTGCTGGGGGTGAGCTCGCTGGGCTTGAGCACGAAGGTGTTGCCCGCCGCGATCGCCGGGGCGACCTTCCAGGCCACCTGCAGCAGCGGGTAGTTCCAGGGCGTGATCATGCCGCACACGCCGACCGGCTCGTACTGCACGCGGCTGATGGCGTCCGGCGATCCGGTGTCGACGAGGCGGCCCGCGTCGGTGCCGGCGATCTTGCCGAAGTACCGGAAGCACGCGGTGATGTCGTCCATGTCGAATTCGCTCTCGACCAGCCGCTTGCCGGTGTCCAGCGATTCGGCGCGGGCGAACTCCGCCTTGTCGCGCTGCAGGATGTCGCTGACCCGCAGCAGCAGGTCACCGCGCTCCCACGGTGAGGTGTTCGCCCAGGCGCCATCGTCGAAGGCGCGGCGCGCGGCGGCGATGGCCCGCTCGGCGTCGGCCGGCCCGGCCTCAGCGACCGTGGCCACCAGCGAGCCGTCGGCGGGGCAGCGGATCTCGCGGGTTCGGCCGTCGGCGGCCGACGTCCACTCGCCATCGATGAACAGCGAGGCTGTCGAATTCTCTGCTTGCGACATGGCTCGTTTCCCCGTGATGTCGATTGTGCTTTTCGCGCCGGAACCGCACCGCTGCGCACTTCTGGTACCGGTGTGCACATGGCCGCGATCCGTTTCGCTCCGCCACACTAAAGCGCGTTCGCCGATTGCGCCGCTGGTAAGCGCGGGCGGCGCGCTATTCGCCGAATGGGGACCGATCGACCCGCGAGTCGCGGAATTCACCTCCTGGCGGTCCATTCGGTGGCGGACTAACGCTTGTGTCCCGGCGCAGTGCCGCGGAAGACCCTAACACCGTTCCTGTACATCTGTACATCATCGGGGTTGAGGCCCCGGGATGAATCGCCGAAAAAGGCGTGATGAACAGGCGGAACGCCGTTCCGGTGACCTGGACCGCATCGCGCTGGGTGGTCAACATGGCACGCTGGACACCGTTGTGGAGTTCACGGGAGGAACGCTGAAGCGAATGTCGACCACCGAGCCCGCGCCCGCCGCCCGCCGCAAGGACCCGGCCCGCCGCGAGCGCATCGCCCGCGCCGCGATCACGGTCGTCGCCGAGCGCGGGGTCGAGAAGCTCACGCACCGTGCCGTCGCGGCCGCGGCCGGTGTTCCGCTGGGGTCGACCACCTACTACTTCGCGACGCTCGACGACCTGCTGGCCAGCGCGTTGCGGCAGGCCGCCGAGGACGACGTCGAACATCTGCGGCAGTGGGCCGAGCGGCTGGAGCGCGGCGGTGATCTCGCCGTCGCGCTGACCGACCTGGTGCTGCACTACCTCGGCCCGGCCCGCCCGCAGACCGCCGTCGAGCACGAGCTCTACATCGCCTCGCTGCACAAGCCGGCGCTGCGCGGCATCAGCCAGGAATGGGACACCGCGCTGGCCGAGTTGTTCGCCTCCTACACCGATCCGTCCACCGGGCGTGCATTGTCCGTTCTGTTCTGCGGTTTGCTGCTGCAAGGCATCGTCCGGGAATCGGTGCCGAGCCGAGATGAAATCGAGACGATATTCCGCCGGGTGCTCGGCCCGGGCGCGAAAACCTGATTCCAGCAGGCAATTCCGCCCCGGTGACCGGATGGTCAACATCCGATGACCGTTGCATTGCACCGGATTCCGGGCAGTTGATCTCGATCGCCGCTGGGGGCGACAATGGGCGCAGCGATCCGTGGCGCCTCGCGTCCGCGCGTGCACTCCGGCGGATTTCAGTCCGGCGGAGCACATCGCGGGGACGTTCTCCAGGTGTACAACGGACTTGCCGCGTCGGGGCGTGGCTCGCTCCCAGCAAAGTTGATCAATCGAGCGGGGTGAGACCGTGGGGCACATCGAAGACCGCGAACTGGTGCCGCTGAAGTCGGATTTCGACACAGTGTGGTACGGGTTTCGCCGATCGCAGGTGAAGTTCTACATCCAGCAGACCGAGAACGAGATCAGGCTCATCACGGAGGACCGGGATTCGGCGCTCAGCCAGGTCGGCGACCTGTCGGCGCAGCTGGACCAGGCGCGAGCCGAGATCGAGTCGCTCAAGGAGCAGCTCGACGAGCAGGCGCGCACGCCGATCGACGCCGCCGCGCTGACCGACCGGTTACGCCGGATGGTCCGGCTCGCGCAGGACGAGGCGAATGATGTGGTCGCCGCCGCGCAGGCCGCGTCCGAGCACGAGTGGGCGCGCTCCGAGCAGGCCGCCGCCGAGCTCCGGGAACGCTACGAGAAGCTGGTCGCCGAGGCCGACGAGTGGCGCCGCCAGTCCGAGCAGCAGCGCGGCGAGATGCTGACGCGCACCCGCGAAGAGGTCCAGGCGATGGCGCGCGAGGCGGAGCAGTGCCGCCGCCGGCTGGACACCGAGGCCGAGGAGCGGCGCACCCAGGTCGAGCACGACTTCGAGGTGTCGATGGCGGCGCGCCGCGAAGAGGCGATGCGCATCCAGGCCGAGCGCGAGCAGAAGAGCCGCGATGAGGCGCAGCGGCGGGTCCGCGAAGCGACCGCCGAGGCCGAGCGGCTGATCCGCGAGGCGGACGAGTACGCCGAGTCGATGCTGCGGATGCGGCAGGACGTCGCGGAGCGGGTCCGGGCTGCGCAGCAGGTCCTGGCGACGGCGGAGCCGCTGTTGGCGGCGACGGAGGCCGGCGCGGGGAGCGAGGAGGCGGACGGTTACGTCGCCAAGGTGGTCCACAGTGGACAGGTGCCGCTCGACGACGTGAACGTGCCCAAGCAGCGCGACGAGGAGCCGGTGCCCCAGGAGGCGGACGCCGCCGCCACGGCCTGACACCTGCGGTTTCGGCGAGGGCTCGCCTCGTGAGTGATCGTGCCGGTTCTCACCGGCACGATCACTCACGACCGGGTCAGCCGCCCCAGCTGTGCCAGGAGGTCACCTCGATCCAGCCGCTGATCCGCGGCCGGTCGCGGACCGGGTACGGCTCGCCGGTGTAGTGCCGGGCCAGCCGGTCGATGTCGGTCAGGTCCGGGTCGTCCTCCAGGGCGATCACCCGGCCGCGCAAGCTGACGTGGCGGTACCAGCTGTCACCGTCCAGCACCGTCAGCGATACCCGCGGATCGGCCCGGAGGTGCTTCAGCCGCGCCCGGCCCGCGTCCATGTTGACCAGCACCTTTCCGCCGTCCCAGAGGTACCAGGTGGCCACCGAGACCGGCGCGCCCGCGGCGTTGAGGGTGGCGATCACCGCCGGGTTCGGGCGCGACAGCAGCTCCTGCACGTCCGCAGGCAGGTCTTCCTTCGGCATCGATTCTTCCTTCCGGGAGGCGGTTCTCGTTACCTGCCGCGAGGATTCCAGCTGGCGCAGCGGGAAACGGCGAGAACACGCCGCGACCTTCCCGCTGCCGCCCGGTGGAACTAGGTTCGGCCTGATCTCGGGCCCAGCAGGAGGCGGAATGAACTGGCGCGGTCTGGTCACCTTCGCGGTGGTGTGCGGGATGTTGCTCGTCGGGGCGCCGGTGGGCGCGGCTCCGCCGGACGACATCGGGGAGCGGCTGGCGGCGGTGCCCGGGCTGACCGTCGTCGGCGAGCGGCCCACCGAGCCGGGATTCCGGCTGTTCGACCTGACCTTCACGCAGCCCGACGACCACCGGCACCCGGAAGCCGGGCAGTTCCAGCAGCGCCTGACCCTGCTGCACCGCGACCTCGACCGGCCCACGGTGCTCTACACGAGCGGGTACGAGCTGCCGGGCCGGACCGCCCGCACCGAGCCGACGCGGCTGGTCGACGGCAACCAGGTCGACCTGGAGCACCGGTTCTTCACCCCGTCCCGGCCCGATCCCGCCGACTGGAACGACCTGGACATCTGGCAGGCGGCCACCGACCAGCACCGGGTGATCGCCGCGCTGAAGTCCGTCTACCAGCGCGAATGGCTCACCACCGGCGCCAGCAAGGGCGGCATGACGGCCGTCTACCACCGCCGGTTCTACCCCGACGACGTGGCGGGCACGGTGGCCTACGTGGCGCCCAACGACGTCGACAACGACCGGGACGTCTACGACGAGTTCCTGGCCTCGGTCGGCACCGACCCGGCCTGCCGCGGCGCGCTGCTCGCGGTGCAGCGCGAGGCGCTGGTCCGGCGCGACGAGATGCTCGCGAAGTTCCGCGCCTACGCCGACGCCGAGGGGCTGACCTTCGACCGCATCATCGGCGACATCGACCGGGGTCTGGAGATGGTCGTGTTCGACGCGCCGTTCGCGTTCTGGCAGTACCGCGGCCAGCAGGACTGCGGGAAGGTCCCGGCGACCACCGCGAGCACCGACGAGATCTACGCGTTCTTCGACGAGACCGTGCAGTTCTCCTTCTACACCGACCAGGGCATCGAGCCGTACGCGCCGTACTACTACCAGGCCGGAACCCAGCTCGGCTGGCCCGGCGTCTCCGACGAGCCGCTGGCCGACCTGCTGCACCACCGCGAGCTCAGCCAGCCCCGCAACCTGGTGTCGCGCGACATCCCGATGAGCTTCGAGCCGGGCGTCATGCGGCAGGTCGACGCGTGGGTGCGCAGCAGGGGAGCGGAGCTGATGTTCGTCAACGGCGAGCGCGACCCGTGGAGCGCGGAACCCTTCGAGCTCGGGCAGGGCACCGCAGACTCCTACAGCTACCTGGTGCCGGGTGCCAACCACGGGGCCAAGATCGAGGGCCTGCCCGATCAGCAGCGAGCCGAGGCGGAAGCGGCGGTCCGCCGCTGGGCCGGCGTCCAGCCACCCGCCCGCGTTCTAACCCCGCTAGACGCGGAGCCCATGACGCAGCGCCCGATCTGACGCGCGAGGGGCGTCTCACCGGCTCGGCCGGTGGCGGGCGCCCCTCACGCTCCGCTCGACCGCGTGCGGCGGCCGGCCAGGGAGTCGTAGGCGCGCATCAGGAACTTGTGCGTCGGGCGCTCGACGACGCGGGTGAGCGCCCAGCCCAGCGCCGTGCCGATGACCAGCATCGCGGCGGTCTGCAACAGCGGGTCGACGCCGACCTCGTCGAGCTCCTTCATGACGATGTAGCCGATGGTCTGGTGCACCAGGAACACGCCGTAGGAGATCCCGGCGAACCACGTGATCCGGCCGGCCAGCCACCCCGGGACGAACCGGTTCCAGTCCGGCCCGAAGGCCGTCAGCGCCACCACGACCATGCCGATGCACACCGCGACCGTCGAGCCCCAGTCGGCGATCAGGCCCTCCGGCGTCTCGCTGTAGTTGTGCAGCGCCTGGCCGAGCATGCAGGCCGCCAGCATCGCCGCGAAGTGCAGCAGGTGGATGCGCCGCGTCGACCACAGCCAGATCGCCACCCCGGCGACGAACAGGTGCCAGCGGTGCACGCCGATGCCGTCGACGATCGTGCGGTACAGCTCGGACTTGTCGGCCACCCGGATCGGCCACTGCGCGATCGGCACCAGCACGGCCGCCCACAGCACCGCGATGATCCGCCGCCCGTGCCCCCACCTGGTGCGGAACAGCAGCGCGGCCGCCGTGAAGCCCATCAGCTGCAGCGGGACCGTCCAGTGCGATCCGTCGATGAACCAGTAGTCCGCCGGTTTCCAGTTCCACAGCATCAGCAGGTTCCACCAGAGGTCGTTGAAGCTCGGGTAGAACCAGCCCTCGATCGCCGCCCAGCGCATCACCACGAAGATCACCACCACCGCGCCGAGGAACGGTGGCAGCAGCCGCGCGATGCGGCCCCACCAGTAGCGCAGCACGGTGCCGCGGCCGATGGTCACGCAGGCGAAGTACGCCGAGATCACCAGCAGCAGGCTCGCGCCGACCTGGTAGGGGAAGACGATGTCGCGCGGCGTCATCTCGGGGTGCAGGAAGGTGCCGAGGAACGTCGAGTGGTAGCACATGACGAGCACCACGCAGCCAGTGCGCACCACGTCCCAGCTGATCTTGCGAGTGCTCCGGCCCGAGGCTTGGCGGGTTTTCGCGGTGGTCATCTCGGGCACGCCCGCCACCGTACCAGGGAGTTTTGTCTGCTTATGACCGGATTTCGATCGATTTGATCACGACGAGCAGCGGTTCGTCGGTGCGCTGTCGGGTTGGTCACGGCTTCCGCGCCACGGCGGCGTAACCGAGCGGCGCCGCCGGCTGCAGGTCCAGGTCGCCGCGCTCCGGCCGCCACTGCGCGATCGGCACCACGCCCGGATCGACCAGGTCGAGACCGGTCAGCAGGGCCTCCAGTTCGGCCCGGCTGCGCGGCGTCCAGGGATGCGGGTTGGCCGGCAGCAGGTCGAACACGGCTCGCATGATCTCCGGCGCGTGGTCGGCCGTCAGGTGGGTCAGCGCCAGGAACGAGCCGGGCGCGAAGGACTCCAGGTAGGCGCGGATCAGCGCGGACGGGGCGTCGTGGTCGGAGACGTGGTGCAGCACCGCGAACATCAGCACCGCCGTGGGCTGGTCGGGGTCGAGCAGCCGCCGGACGTCGGTGGCGGCCAGCACCTCGTCGATGTCGCGCAGGTCGGCCTGCACGATGGCGGTGTTCGGGTTGCCCTCGAGGATGAGTTCGCCGTGGGTCACGGCGACCGGCTCGTTGTCGACGTAGACCACGCGCGCGGTCGGGTCGAGCCGCTGGGCGAGCTCGTGCGGGGTGCCGATCGACGGGATGCCGCAGCCGACGTCGAGGAACTGCCGCACGCCCTGGGCCAGGCACATCCGGATCACCCGGTGCAGGCAGGCGCGGTTGGCCAGCGCGCTCAGCCGCATGTCCGGGGCCACCGACAGCACGCGCCGGCCCAGCTCGCGATCGGCGGCGAAGTTGCTGCCGCCACCCAGGAAGAAGTCGTACACCCGGGCGCCGCTGGGGCGGTCCGGGTCGAGGTCCTGCGGGAGCTGACCGTGTTCCGACATGATGCCTCCGGGTAACCGTGCAAGAAGCGGAGAGTAGTCGGCCGAACATCGGTCGAACAGGGTGAAACGTGATCGAGAACACCACCATCGTGTCATTGACCTGCAGCGCGCTTGAAGTTTGAGACTTTCGTCGATCGCAGATGATCGGCGGAAGGGATGAGGACAATGGCGCAGCAGTACGTGTTGCCGGAGTTGGACTACGACTACGCGGCGTTGGAGCCGGCGATCGCCGGTGAGATCAACGAGTTGCACCACAGCAAGCACCACGCGGCGTACGTCAAGGGCGCCAACGACACGGTGGAGAAGATCGCCGAGGCGCGGGAGAAGGGTGACTTCTCCTCCATCGTGGGGCTGGAGACCACGCTGGCGTTCAACCTGGCGGGGCACTCGCTGCACCTGGTGTGGTGGAAGATCCTCTCGCCGGGCGGCGGGGACAAGCCCACCGGTGAGCTGGCGGCGGCCATCGACGAGGACTTCGGCTCGTTCGACAAGTTCCGCGCCCAGCTGGAGGCGGTGTCGACGACGATCCAGGGCAACGGGTGGGGCGTGCTGGCCTGGGACCCGGTCGGTCAGCGGCTGATCACCCAGCAGTTGCGCGATCACCACTCGAACCTGTCGATCGCGACGACGCCGCTGCTGGTGTTCGACATCTGGGAGCACGCGTACTACCTGCAGTACCGCAATGTGAAGGCGGACTACGTCAAGCACCTGTGGAACGTCGTCAACTGGGACGAGGTTTCCAAGCGCTTCGCCGACGCCCGCGCCGGCAAGAACGGCCTGCTCCTTCCCTGACGGGTAGAGCAGGACGGCGGTTTCGGGGCCGTGCGTGCTTTGTGTCGCCATGGCAGCACAAACCACGCACGGCCCCCATCGTGCTTCCGGCCGCTGGATCGGCGCGGTGGCAATCGGTTCCGGAAATGTCATCCAACTGTGAGTTATCCGAATGCAGGCTCGGATACGATCACGGGCCATGGCGAGTCCGCCAGCTCAGCTCCGCTACCGACCGGCCACTTAGGACCTCATTTGATGCCGACCCGCGTCTCCGTTCACCGTCGAGGAGTGCGGCCGCCGCTGCTCGCTTTTCTGGCCGCACTGGTCGTCACCGGCGGCGCCTGCCTGTGGGTGTCCCTCGCCGCGCCGGTCGGCAGCCAGGCGCTGGTGGCCTGGTACGGCGGCGTTCTTTCGTTCCTGCTGTCCGCCGCGATCGCCATCGCGATCGGCGGGGCGCAGTTCTTGCGCCAGGCGAGGGCGGATTCGGCGGCGCTCGACGCGGAACGCGCTCGGCTCGCCGGTGAGGCGCTTCCGGTCCTGGCGCACCGGATTCGCGGCGGCGTCGCCGCGGACGCCGCCTTCGCCGAAGCGGCGCCGTCCTTCGACGTCGCGCACCAGCGCGTCATCCGGGCCGTGGCGCAGGAAGTCGCCACCGGCGAACGCATGCGCGCCGCGGCCATGGCCACCTGCGCCAACGCTGCCGGTCGCATGCAGGCGCTGGCGACCAGCACGCTCGCCGACCTCCGCGAGATGGAGAACCGGCACGACGAGGACGTGCTCGCGGACCTGCTGAAGCTGGACCACAGCACGGCGCAGGCCGGCCGCCTCGCGGACAGCATCGCGGTGCTGACCGGCGCCCGCTCCGGCCGCCGCTGGACCAAGCCGATCGTGATGGAGAGCGTGCTGCGCGGCGCGATGGGCCGGATCAGCTCCTACCAGCGGGTCCGGCTGCATTCCACCAGCACGGTCGCGGTGGTGGGCTACGCCGCGGAAGGCGTCATGCACGCGCTCGCGGAGCTGATGGACAACGCCACCCGCTTCTCGCCGCCGGCGGAGGAGGTCCACGTCTACGTGGAGGAGCTCCACACCGGCGTCATCGTCACGGTCGAGGACAGCGGCCTGGTCATGAGCCCCGCCGCGCTGGCCCGCGCCGAGCGCGCCGTGTCGGCGGAACCGCTGGACCTGGCCGCGATGTCGGGCACCCGGCTCGGGCTCGCCGTGGTGGGCCAGCTGGCCCGCAAGCACGGCCTGACCGTCTCCTTCCGGTCGTCCTCGCGCGGCGGAACCGGCGTCGTCGTCCTGATCCCGCGGCAGCTGATCACCCAGCCGCGACCGGAACCCGCGCCCGCCCCGAGGCAGGCGCCGGAAGCCCCCTCAGCCTCCGCAGCGCCGGTCGCGGCCGAAAGCGCCGATCCGGCACCGGAAACCGGCGATCCGAATGGGCTGCCGAAGCGCCGCCGCGGCAAGACGCTGGCCGCGGCGCGATCGGCCGCGACCGAGTCGAAGGAGTCCGAGCCGCCCCGGCCGCGCCCGGACGCCGGGGCGCGGTTCGGCGCCTTCCGCAACGCCCGCCGCGACTCACCGTCCACTTCGGACGACAACTCTCGATGACGGCCTGACCGCCTGGACAACGGATTGGAGGCGCGGGTCGGTGCCGGGATCCCGGAGCACCGCCCCACAGCTGCGATGACCACGACAACTCGCGACCTCGACTGGTTGCTGGAGAACCTGCTGGAGCGGACGCCGGGCACCCGGCACGCCCTGGTGCTGTCCAAGGACGGACTCAAGCTCTGCCACACGCCCGGCCTGTCGGTGGACCAGGCGGACCAGCTGGCCGCCATCGCCTCCGGCATCCAAAGCCTGTCCTACGGGGCGTCGGTCGAGTTCGGCGACGGCAGCGGCGGCGTCCGGCAGTCCATGACCGAGTTCTACGGCGGCGTGCTGTGCATCGTGGAGGCCGGGGTCGGCGCGCACCTCGCCGTGCTGGCCGCAGACGACGCGGACGTCGGCGTCGTCGGGCACAACATGAACGAACTGGTGGAGCAGATCGGCGAGTACCTGAGCTCCCCGCCGCGCGACGACGACCCGGCCGAGGCGTGATGGCCAGGCGGTTGGTCGACGAGGAGGACCCGGACCGGCTCTACACCGTCACCGGCGGCCGCAGCAGGCCCGCCGAGGACACCTTCGACCTGGTGACGCTGATCGTCAGCGAATCCGATCCGAGCGCGGGAATGCAGTCCGAGCACGCCAAGATCCTGCGGTTGTGCCGCGAGCCGGTGGCGGTGGTGGAGCTGTCCTCGGACCTCGGGCTGCCGGTGAGCGTGGTGAAGATCCTGCTCTCCGATCTGCTCGACATGGGCAAGATCACCGCCCGCCACCCGTCCTCGAAGCGCGTCGAGGCGCAACTGCCCGCCCCCGAATTCCTCAAGCAGGTGCTCGTTGGACTCCGGAACATCTAGTCGCGTCCCGCTCCGCGACACCGCCGCGGACGGCCTGAAGATCGTGATCGTCGGCGGGTTCGCCGTCGGCAAGACCACCATGGTGCGCTCGGTCAGCGAGATCCGGCCGCTGAGCACCGAGGAGACGATGACGCAGGCCGGCATCGGCATCGACGAGACCGGCGGCGTCGGCGGCAAGTCGACCACGACGGTCGCGTTCGACTTCGGCCGCATCACGCTGGACGAGCGCCTGGTGCTGTACCTGTTCGGCGCGCCCGGCCAGGAGCGGTTCTGGTTCGTGTGGGACCAGCTGTTCTCCGGGACGCTCGGCGCCGTCGTGCTGGTGGACGGCCGCCGCCTGGCCGATTCCTGGTACGCCATCGACCGTCTCGAACACCACGGGATGCCGTTCGTGGTCGCCCGCAACAACTTCGGCGAACCGGAGCACAGCCCGGCACAGGTGCGCGACGCGCTCGACCTGTCGCCCGAGGTGCCGCTGATCGACTGCGACGCCCGCGACCGGGAATCCAGCAAGGCCGTGCTGGTCGGGCTCGTCGAACACCTCCACACCCTGTCGACCGCCCGGGAGGCCACGCGGTGACCAGCCCCAACAAGTCTTCGGCGGACGAGGACACGCACGCCGGGGCCGCGACGTTCTACGGTCCGCGGTTCCAGAACAACCCCGAGGAGGTCTACCGGGAGTTGCGGCGCGAGCACGGCACCGTCGCGCCGGTGCTGCTCGAAGGCGGCGTGCCGGCGTGGTGCGCGCTCGGCTACCGCGAGGTCCACCACGTCACCAGCAACCCCGACCTGTTCGGCCGCGACTCCCGCCGCTGGAACGGCTGGAACTCGGTGCCCCACGACTGGTCGCTGCGGCCCTACGTCGAGCCCCAGCCGTCGGTGGTCTTCACCGAGGGCGAGGACCACCGCAAGCGCGGCGGCGCGCTGGCCGAGGCGCTGGCCGATGTGGACGAATTCGACCTGCGGTTGCAGGTCGAGCAGATCTGCGACGGCCTGATCGACGGCTTCGCCGGCCGCGGCGAGGCGGATCTGATCGCCGAGTACACGCACCAGATCCCGCTGCTGGCGCTGCTGAAGATCTACGGGCTGCCGGACGAGGAGGCTCCGACGCTGGTCCGGGACGTGGCGCTGTCCGCCGAGGAGGGCGACGAGGCGGTCCGGGCGCACGAGCGGGTCGTCGCGCGGATGCTGGCGCTGGCGGGGGAGAAGCGCGAGAACCCCGGCCGCGACGTGCCCTCGTTCCTGCAGGCGCACCCGGTGGGGTTCACCGACGAGGAGATCGCGGCGGACCTGTTCATCACGATGGGCGCGGGCTATCTGACCACTTCGGACTGGATGGGCAACACCATCCGGCTGATGCTCACCGACGAGCGCTTCGCGGTGACCCTCGCGGGCGGCCGCCGCAGCGTCGGCCAGGCCCTCAACGAGGTGCTGTGGGAGGACACCCCGACGCAGAACTTCGTCGGGCGCTGGGCGACCCAGGACACGCGGCTGGGCGGCAAGCGGATCCGCAAGGGCGACCTGGTGGTGCTCGGGCTGGCGGCGGCGAACACCGACCCGCAGGTGCGGCCGGACTCCTACGCGGGCGCGGCGGGCAACCAGGCGCACCTGTCGTTCAGCCACGGCGAGCACGGATGTCCGTTCCCCGCGCAGGAAATCGCGCGGATCATCACGACGACGGGCATCGAGGTGCTGCTGGACCGGCTGCCGGACGTGGCGCTGGCGGTGGCGCCGGAGGTCCTGGTGTGGCGCCCGTCGGTCTGGATGCGGGGCCTGACGGCCCTACCGGTCACCTTCACCTGGTACTGACGGTCCGCAGGGGTGTGCAGTTTCAATTGAAACTGCACACCACCACGTCTGTCCCCAGTTTCAATTGAAACTGCACCGGCTCTGCTCGGTGGGTGACAGTTTCAATTGAAACTGGGGACGAACGCGCCGGGGCGTTTCGCGTTGGCGGTCAGCGGGTCCAGTGGTAGCGGCGTTCCGGGCGGCCGGTGCCGCCGTAGCGGAGGCGGACCTCGGCGCGGCCCGAGGTGACGAAGTGTTCCAGGTACTTTCGCGCGCTGACGCGGGAAACGCCTGCGGCGTCCGCGCATTCCGCCGCCGACACGTCGCCGTCGGTCGCGGTCGTCTCGCGCAGGATGCGCTCGACGATCTGCGCCGTCTCGGTGGCCAGTCCCTTCGGCGGCGCCGCTCGGTGGGTCCGGGTGCCGAAGATCTGGTCGACGTCCTGTTGCGCGGCGGGGGAATCGCCGGGTAGTCCGCTGAGCTTCTGGTGCAGGGCGCGGAAGTTCTCCAGCTGGTCGCGCAGCGCCTCGTAGCTGAACGGCTTGATCAGGTAGTGCAGCGCCCCGCCGCGGATCGCGCCGCGCACGGTGTCCAGGTCGCGGGCCGCGGTGATCACGATGACGTCGGGGTCCGCCGACGGGCGAGCGGTGCTCGCGCGCAGCTCCCGCAGCACCGAGAGGCCGTCCATGTCGGGCAGGTAGATGTCCAGCAGCACGAGCTCCGGGCGCAGTTCGTCGACGGCGCGGATCGCGTCCGCGCCGGTGTGCGCCACCCCGACGATCTCGAACCCGTCGACGCGGGCCACGTATCCACTGTGGATCTTCGCGACCATGAAGTCGTCGTCCACCACCAACACCTTGATCACGATCCCGGCCCTTCCAGCGGCAGCCGCGCGGTGAAAACCGCGCCGTGCGCGTTGTGCACCTGCACCGAACCGCCGCGACGATGACAGATCTGCCTCGTCAACGCCAGACCCAGGCCGCGTTCGCCGCCGCGCGCGGCCTTGGTCGTGAAGCCGTGCCGGAACACCTCTTCGACGATCTCGGCGGCCACCCCGGGCCCGGAATCCCGCACCACCGCGGTGACTTCGTCGGTGCAGCGCAGGTCGATCTCGATCCACCGGTCCGCGTCGGCCGGACCGGCTTCGAGGGCGTCGAGCGCGTTGTCGATCAGGTTGCCCAGCACCGTGACGAGGTCGGCGGACAGCTCTTCGTCGATCTCCGGCAGGTAGCTGCCCTCGTTCAGGCGCAGGCCGACGCCGCGTTCGGCGGCGAGGCTGGCCTTGGCGATCAGCAGCGCGGCGGTGGCCGGGTCGTGGACCCGCGCGGTGACCTCGGCGTGCCACTGCTCGCGGGTGTGGCTGATGCGGTGCACGTAGCGCTGCAGCTCCTCGTACTCGCCCAGCTCGACCAGCCCGGAGATGATGTGCAGCCGGTTGCTGAACTCGTGCGCCTGGGCGCGCAGGGTGTCGGTGGTGTCCCGGTGCACCGCGAGTTCCCGTTGCAGGTCCACGAGTTCGGTGCGGTCGCGCATGGTCACCACGGCGCCGACCGACGAGATCGGCATCCGGTTGAGCACCACGACCTTGCCGCGCCGCAGCACGATCTGGTCCACGCCGTCGGTGCGGCCGGTGAGCACGTCGCGGGCGCGGTCGTTGAGGTCCAGCGAGTCGATGTCGCTGCCCACGCAGTCGGCCGGCAGCGACAGCAGGCGGCGCGCCTGGTCGTTGACCAGCGTGATGCGGTTCTGCTCGTCGACGCCCAGCACGCCTTCGCGAACGCCGTGCAGCAGGGCCTCGCGGTGCTCGACGAGCCGGGTGATCTCCTGCGGTTCCAGGCCGAGCGTCTGCCGCTTCACCCGCCGGGCGAGCAGCACCGATCCGGCGATGCCGAGCACGGTGGCGAAGGCCAGCAGGGTCAGCGGGTTCTCCGGCGCCTGGCGCAGCCCCTGCAGCAGGTCCGGGGGGTTGCGGCCGGCCGCGACGACGCCGAGGACGCGCGCGTCCTCGGAGATCACCGGCACTTGGGCGACCAGCGAACCGGCGCCGTCCAGCTCGATCTCGCCGACCCACGAGCGGCCGCCCAGCGCGGTCTCGGACTTCGGCAGCAGCTGCCCGCGCTGCCCGGGATCGGGCGAGGTGAGCACGATGCCGCGCTGGTCGGTGATGATCACGTAGTCGGCGCCGGAGAGGTTGCGGGTGCTCTCGGCGAAGATCGGCAGCGTGTCGCGCTTGTAGGGGTCTTCGAGGCTGACGCGCACTCCGGAGGTGGCGGCGAGGTCTTCGGCGACCGACAGCATCTTGCGGCCCTCGGTGGCCCGGAACGCGGAGTCGGTCTGCGCGACGGAGAACACCGCGATCGAGGCGAGCAGCAGGACGATGATCAGCAGCTGCCACCCGAGCAACTGCCGAGACAACGATCCCTGCACCCGCAACACCGCGCCCGCCTCCTCCACCACCGGCTCGAACGTTAACCGCCGGGGTTCGGCGAACGCGCGGCACCCCACCATCGCCGCAGGTCAGCGATCGATTTCAGGGTGTGATCACCGGGCGCGCCGCTCGCGGAGCGCTTCGGTCGCGCCGACGTACTTCAGCAGCAGGCGGGCGAATTCCAGCCGTTCCCGCTCGGGCCGGCCCCCGGGTGATGTGCTCGTGCGCTTCGCGCTGCTGCCGCCGGAATCGGTCCAGCAGCTCGGCGCCGTCCGGGCCGGCTCCGCGGGGAGTCGGCCACCGCTCCCGGTTACAAAAGTGACAAAAGTTTCGTTATGTACGCAACGGCGACAGTGCGGTGGTGGCGCGGCAGCATGGCATCACTCGGCCCTCGACCGCGGAGACGAACTCCCCGTGCACGCAGTGCGTTCGTCGCCGTCGGCGGGTCCTCCGGCCGACGAATCCCGGGTGATTCCGCGGCGCGGTGCGCAGGCCGCGGAATCGCGGGAGGAGGAACGGGTGGACACCTGACACCCCCAGGTACCCACCTCGTGGTGGCCCGGTCGCACATCCCCCGGCGACCGGGCCGCTGCTTTCCCTCCGGGGTGCGGCCCGTCCCCCGAACTCGGGAACCGGTTGCACGGCACGGTGATGCATCCGGCGGCGGTGATCGAGTTGTGATGGCGTCTCCCACGGCAATGCCCGACTCCAGGGAGGTTTTCCATGCGTCGTCCACTCATCACTGTGCTGCTCGGCGGTCTGGTCGTATTGGGGGCGTCCGGCACCGCCGTCGCGGCTGAAGGGGCCAAACCCCTCGGGCTGGACAGGCTCCTCACCGCGACGGTGCTGGACGCGTCCTCGCACGACGGGGAGTCCCACGACGGAACCACGCACACCAGCACCTCGTCGCCGGACGGATCCGAGCCTCAGACCAAGCCGTACCCCAAGCCGCAACCGCAGACCAAGCCCCAGCCCCAGCTCGAAGATCAGCCGCAGGACTAGCGCCAGGGACCGCCGCGCCGCGCCCGGTCGGCTACGGGCGCGGCGCGGCGTTGCTCCTGACGAGCGATTCGAAGGCCGCGACGTCGCCGATGATTTCCTCGGCCCGCTCCGGGGATTCGTACAGTCCGAAGTAGTGTTCGCCCACCTCGGCGGCGTTTTCGGCGGTGACTCCGGTGGCGATCGTGACCGCTGCGGCGTGGACCCCCTTCGGGGCGAGCTCGATGTGCAGTGCGTGCGCCCAGTTCCGCAGGCCAGCCATCGCCAGCCCCACGTTGCCCAGGAAAGGCGCGGGCACCAGCGACGACACCCCGGTGGTCAGCAGCAGCGATCCGTGGCCGCGTGCCACCATGCCGGGGAGCACGTGGCTGACGGCGGTGACCGCGCCCAGGGTGCACAGCTCGAACTGCGCGCTCGCGGCATCGGCATCGGTCTCGGCGGCCGAGGTGATCGGCGCTTGCGGACCGGGGCTGTATTCGAGCACGTCGATCGGCCCGAGCGCGCGCTGCGCTTCGTCGAGAGCGCCGGTCAGAGCGTCGCGGTCCCGCACATCCGCCGGGTGCGCGGTCGCGGTGATGCCGCTGCTCTCCAGGTCCCGGACGGATTCGGCGAGGCGCGCCCCGTTCCGCGCGATCAGCCCGATCCGGAACCCGCGCCTGCCGAACGCCCGCGCGACGCCCATCCCGAGCCCCGGCCCGGCCCCGACGACCACCAGATTCTTGTGCACCAGCTGCCCTTTCCGCGTCACCGCTGGTCACCGGCCGTGTGTTTGTGGTGCCGCTATGGCAGCGCAAAGCACGCACGGCCGTCCGCCAGCGGAAACGGCTGAACTTTCCAATACTTACGTTTTGTGCGCAGACACATCCTTTGGTACCAAAGGAGTCCGCACAAGACGGCACATTCCTGTCGGTCACGCACACGGAGGTAACCATTGACCCGCGCCGATGCAGCGGAAGCAGCGGCCTGCCAGGAGGTGCTGGGAATCCTGGCGCTGGTCGGGGACAAGTGGAGCCTGCTCGTCGTCGGGCAGCTCCGGGATGGGCCGCTTCGCTTCGGCGAACTGCACCGCGCCGTTCGCGGCATTTCGCAGCGGATGCTCACCCTGACGCTCCGCAAGCTGGAACGCGACGGCCTGGTCAGCCGCTCCGTGCACGCGAGCGTGCCACCGCGCGTCGACTACGCGCTGACCGAGCTCGGTGATTCGCTGCTCGGCCCGGCGCTCGCGCTCGGCGAGTGGGCGATCGAACACCGCACCGAGATCGCGGCGAACCGCCTTCGCTACGACGCGCGCTGAGCCGACCGGCGCGGTTGCGACGATCCGGTGAGCCGACCGGCGCGGTTGCGACGATCCGGTGATCGTGTTGATCCGCTGGACGAACCCCCCTGCTCCAAGGGAATCTGGGGCGATCCGGGGCGACCGAGACTGGAGAGGGCAGGCGATGACGAAGCGTCCGCTGGAACCGTTGAGCTCCGACGAGATCGTGCGCAACCGCGAGGTCCTGCAGGGCGCGGGACTCCTGCGCGAATCGACCCGGTTTCCCCTGGTGCAGCTGGAGGAACCGGCGAAGGCCGTGGTGCTGGCGGGCGGCGATTTCGATCGCCAGGTGCGTTCGGTGCTGCTCGACACGAAGACGGGTGAGCTGACCACCACCGTGGTGTCGCTGACCGGCGATCGGGTGGTGGAGCGGCACACCGTCGACCCGGTCGAGCACGGCCAGCCGCCGGTGATGCTGACCGAGTACGAGCTGGTCGAGAAGATCGTGCGCGCCGACGAGACGTGGCGGCAGGCGATCCGCGACCGCGGCATCGAAGACGTCGACGAGGTGCGGGTCTGCCCGCTGTCCGCTGGCTGGTTCGGCGTCGCGGAGGAGAGCGGTCGCCGGATGCTGCGGGCTCTGGCGTTCGTGCAGAACGACCCGGACGAACTGCCGTGGGCGCACCCGGTGGACGGGCTGGTGGCCTACGTCGACGTCATCGAGCAGCGCGTGCTGGAGGTCGTCGACGACCGCCACCTGCCAGTCCCGGCGGAGAGCGGCAACTACCCCGACCAGGAGCTGTTCGGCCCGCAGCGCGACACGCTGAAGCCGATCGAGATCACCCAGCCCGAGGGGCCGAGCTTCGCCGTCGACGGCCACGAGGTGCGCTGGGAGAACTGGCGCTTCCGCGTCGGTTTCGACCCGCGCGAAGGCCTGGTGCTGCACCAGCTGTCGTTCCGCGACGGCGACCGGGAGCGGCCGGTGATCTACCGCGCCTCGGTCGCCGAGATGCTGGTCAACTACGGCGATCCGGCCCCGGCGCGGTTCTGGCAGAACTACTTCGACTCCGGCGAGTACTCGCTGGGCAAGCTCGCCAACGAGCTCGTCCTCGGCTGCGACTGCCTCGGCGAGATCCACTACTTCGACGCGGTGGTGGCGCAGGAGGACGGCGCGCCCCGGACGCTGCGCAACGCGGTGTGCATGCACGAGGAGGACTTCGGCGTGCTGTGGAAGCACACCGACGTGTTCACCGGATCGGCCGAGACCCGGCGGCAGCGGCGACTGGTGATCTCGTTCTTCTCCAGCGTCGGCAACTACGACTACGGCTTCTACTGGTACCTCTACCTGGACGGCACCATCCAGCTGGAGGTCAAGGCCACCGGCATCGTGTTCACCTCGTCCTACCCGGCGGAGGGCTCGCGCTGGGCCAGCGAGCTCGCCCCCGGCCTCGGCGCGCCGTTCCACCAGCACCTGTTCAGCGCGCGGCTGGACATGATGGTCGACGGCACCAGCAACGCCGTCGACGAGGTGCAGGCGAAGCGCGAGCCGATCAGTGCGGAGAACCCGCACGGCAACGCCTTCACCCGCAGCGTCACCCGGCTGTCGCGGGAGAGCGACGCCGGGCGGGAGGCCGATCCGGCCAGCGGGCGGGCCTGGCACGTGGTCAACACCGAGCGCACCAACCGGCTCGGCCAGCCGGTCGGATACGCGCTGCACCCGCAGGGCTATCCGGTGCTGCTGGCGGATCCCGGTTCTTCGATCGCGAAGCGCGCCGAGTTCGCGACCAAGCACCTGTGGGTCACCCGGTACGCGGCGGACGAGCGGTACCCGGCGGGGGAGTGGGTGAACCAGAGCCACGGCGGCGCGGGCATCCCGGCGTTCACGGCGGAGGACCGCGGCATCGACGGCGAGGACATCGTGCTGTGGCACACCTTCGGCCTGACGCACTTCCCGCGCGCGGAGGACTGGCCGGTGATGCCGGTGGACCTCTGCGGCTTCACCCTCAAGCCGGTCGGCTTCTTCGACCGGAACCCGACGCTCGACGTTCCGCCCGGCAACGGCACCGCGTCGCACTGCTGCGAGAGCTGACCGGGGGGTCGTGAGTGCGGAAGCCGGTTCTTACCGGTTCTCGCACTCACGACCGCCGGCTCCCCGCGCTGATGAGAAGCTGTCGGGGTGAGCACCCCCAAGCGATGCCCCTGCGGCCTCGGCGAACCGTTCGCCGAGTGCTGCGCCCGCCTGCACGCCGGCGAGCGCCGCGCGGCCACGGCCGAGCAGCTCATGCGCTCGCGGTTCAGCGCGTTCGCGGTCGGCGACACGGCCTACCTGCTGGCCTCGTGGCACCCCTCGACCCGGCCGGACTCGCTGAGCCTCGATCCCGACCAGCGCTGGGTCCGCCTCGAAATCCTCGACCGCACCGGCGGCGGGCCGTTCGACGCGGAGGGCACGGTCCGGTTCGAGGCGCACTACCGCCTGGGCGGACGAGCCGGAGTGCTGACCGAGGACAGCCGCTTCGTCCGGGAGGACGGGGCCTGGTTCTACGTCGACGGCGACCACGACTGACCGCAGTTTCAATTGAAACTGCGGTTACGACAGCTCGGATTCGGCGGCTCGGAGGGCGGCGAACTCCTCCTCGGGGGCGTTGGCGATCAGGTGGTGGCGGCTGTAGAACCAGAAGTAGGCCAGGGCCGCCAGGAAGATCAGGGCCATGATGGCCGCCGCGACCATGTCCACGATGAACGTCGCGATCACCGCCGCGATCGCCAGCACCAGCGCGACCGAGGTCGTCACGATTCCGCCGGGGGTCCGGTACGGGCGCTCCAGGCCCGGTTCGCGGAAGCGCAGGACGATGTGCGAGAGGTTCAGCAGCACGTAGGAGATCGTCGCGCCGAACACCGCGATGTTGATCAGCAGCGCCCCGTCGCGGGTGGCGGCGGCCAGCACGAAGCCGATGGTGCCCGGCACCACCAGCGCCAGGTACGGGGTGCGGCGCTTGCCGGTCACCGACAGCCAGCGCGGCAGGTACCCCGCGCGGGACAGCGCGAACAGCTGCCGGGACGCGGCGTAGATGATGGAGAAGAAGCTCGCCACCAGCCCGGCCAGGCCCACGTAGTTGACGATCTCGGCGAGCGCGTTGTCGCCGCCGGTGGCGGCGCGCACCGCCGCGGGCAGCGGGTTGTCGGCGTCGGCGATGGCCGCTGACCCGGCCCCGCCCGGCGCGACCACCAGGATGGCCGCGGCGAACACCAGCAGCACCGCGATCGCCGCGATGATCCCGCGCGGCATGTCCTTGCGCGGGTCGCGGGCCTCCTCCGCGGCCAGCGGAACCCCTTCCACGGCGAGGAAGAACCAGATGCCGTACACCAGCGAGGCGAGCACCCCGGCGTAGCCGAACGGCAGGAACGCGCTGGCGCCCGCGGCGTCCACCGGTGCGATGTCGAACAGCTTCGCCGCCGAGAACTGCGGGATCATGCCGACCACGAAGGCGATCAGGGCGACCACGGCCACGGCGGTGATGCCGAACATCAGCCGCAGCGCCTCGCCCACGCCGTAGAGGTGGATGCCGATGAAGACGGCGAAGCACGCCAGGTACACCGGCCAGCTGCTGGTCAGCCCGAACAGCCCCAGCGATTCCACGTAGCCGCCGATGAACACCGCGATGGCGGCCGGCGCGATGGCGTACTCGATGAGGATCGCGGTGCCGGTGGCGAAGCCGCCGAGCGGGCCGAGGGCGCGGCGGGCGAAGCCGTACCCGGCCCCGGCCACCGGCAGCGCCGAGGCCATCTCGGCCAGCCCGAACACCATGCAGGTGTACATGGTCGCCATCAGCACCGTGGCCAGGAGCAGCCCGCCCCAGCCGCCCTCGGCCAGCCCGAAGTTCCACCCGGCGAAGTCGCCGGAGATCACGTACGAGACGCCGAGCCCGGCGAGCAGGACCCAGCCCGCCGCGCCCTGCCGGAGCCGGCGCTTGTCCAGGTAGTCGCTGCCGACCTGTTCGTAGTCCACCTGCCGCCGCTTCTCGGTCATGGCGGAGTCCTCTCCCGGGATTGGTATGACCGTGGCCCATTGATTAGTTGGGCAGCGTGCTGCCGCCCCCGGGCGATGTCAATACCCGTGGCCGGAACTCGACGCCGAATCCATGCGAGCAGCCGAACGGGTGTTGACACGCCGAGTCGGCGACTGCTTCCATTGGCCCGCGTTCAAAGGTCTGGTCCCATACCAATGCATGGCCGGCTGGTTCGGCCGAAGGGAGCCACCGGTGTCGCCCAACGAGCAGCTGACCGTCGGACGACTGCGCGAGCTGGTCGCCTCCGGCGAGGTGGACACGGTCGTCGTCGCGCTGACCGACATGCAGGGCAGGTTGCAGGGCAAGCGGTGCTCGGCCCGCTACTTCCTCGACGAGGTGCTCGCCCACGGCACCGAGGCGTGCAACTACCTGCTCGCCGTCGACGTCGACATGACCACTGTGGACGGCTATGCGATGACCTCGTGGGAGACGGGTTACGGCGACTTCGTGCTGAGCCCGGACCTCGCAACCCTGCGCAGGATCCCGTGGCAGGAGGCGACCGCTCTGGTGCTCTGCGACGTGCTGTGGCATTCCGGTGAGCCGGTCGCCCCGTCGCCGCGGCAGGTGCTGCGCGGGCAGCTCGACCGGCTCGCCGGGCTCGGGCTCACCGCGCACGTCGGAACGGAGCTGGAGTTCCTGGTCTTCCGCGACACCTACGAGCAGGCGTGGGACAAGCGCTACCACGAGTTGTCCCCGGCCAACCAGTACAACGTGGACTACTCCATCGCCGGGACCAGCCGGATCGAGGGGCTGCTGCGGCGGATCCGCAACGACATGACCGGCGCCGGGCTGTACGTGGAGTCGGCCAAGGGCGAGTGCAACCTGGGCCAGCACGAGATCGCCATCCGCTACTCCGACGCGCTGACCAGCTGCGACAACCACGCGCTCTACAAGAACGGCGCCAAGGAGATAGCCGCCGTGGAGGGCGTGAGCCTCACCTTCATGGCCAAGTACGACGCCCGCGAGGGCAACTCCTGCCACATCCACGTGAGCCTGCGCGACGACGCCGGTCCGGCGATGCCCGGCGCCGGGGAGCACGGGTTCTCCCCGGTCATGGAGCACTTCATCGCGGGCCAGCTGGCCTGCCTGCCGGAGCTGACCTGCTTCCTCGCGCCGAACATCAACTCCTACAAGCGCTTCGCGGCCGGCAGTTTCGCGCCCACCACCATCGCGTGGGGCCGGGACAACCGGACTTGTGCGCTGCGGGTGGTCGGCCACGGCGATGGCCTGCGGGTGGAGAACCGGGTGCCGGGCGGCGACGTCAACCCGTACCTGGCGGTGGCGGCGATCCTGGCGGCCGGGCTGCATGGGATATCCGAGGAACTGCCGTTGGAACCGATGCTCTCGGGCAACGCCTACGCCTCCGGCAAACCCACGGTCCCGACGACGCTGCGCGAGGCCGCCGGGCTGCTGGCCGGGAGCAAGGTCGCGGTCGAGGCGTTCGGCCAGGACGTCGTCGACCACTACGTCAACGCGGCCCGGGTGGAACTGGCCGCCTTCGACGCGGCGATCACCGACTGGGAGCGGATCCGTGGGTTCGAACGCCTCTGACCGGCCGATCATCGGCATCAGCACCTACGTCGAAGCGGCGAGCTGGGGGGTCTGGCACCGCGAAGCGGCCCTGCTGCCCACGACCTACGTGGACGCGGTGCACCGCGGCGGCGGATTCCCGGTGCTGCTACCGGTCCTCCCGGGTGAGCCCGATCTGTCCGCTGTGGACGGTCTGGTGCTCGCCGGCGGTGCGGACATCGACCCGGCGCGCTACGGCGGGCGGCCGCACGCCGAGCTCGGCCCGATCCGGCCGCCCCGGGACGGCTGGGAGATCCGGCTGCTGCGCGCCGCGCTCGACCGCGACCTGCCGGTGCTCGGTGTCTGCCGGGGTGCGCAGATCATGAACGTCGCGCTCGGCGGAACCCTGCACCAACACCTCCCGGACCTCGTCGAGCACCGGGATCACCAGCCGGAGCGGGCGGTCTTCGGCAGGACGAAGGTGGAGCTGAGCCCGGGCAGCCGGATCGCGGAGATCCTCGGCGACCACGTCGAGGTGCCCTGCTACCACCACCAGGCCATCGCCGAGGCCGCCCCGCGGCTCGCCGTCACCGGGCGGGCCGGCGACGGCACCGTCGAGGCGGTGGAGCCGGCCGGGGCGCGGTTCGCGCTCGGCGTCCAGTGGCATCCGGAAGAAGACGCAGCCGACGACCGGCTGTTCGTGGCGCTTGCCGCGGCGGCGAAGGAGGTACGCGGTGACCACCGCGCATGAAGTGATCAACCCGGCGACCGAGCAGGTCGTGACCACCGTGCAGCTGTGCTCCGTCGACGAGACCGACGCCGCCATCGCGCGGGCGGTCCGCGCGCAGCGGTCCTGGCAGGCCCTCGCCCCGGCGGAGCGGGGACGGCTGCTGCGCAGGTTCGCCGCGGCGGTGGACGCAGACATCGAGGACCTGGCGCGGCTGGAAGTGCGCAATTCCGGCCACACCATCGGGAACGCGCGAGGCGAGGCGGCCAACGTGCGGGACGTGCTGGAGTACTACGCCGCCGCACCGGACCGGCTCTTCGGCCGCCAGATCCCGGTGGCCGGCGGCGTGAACATCACGTTCCAGGAGCCGCTGGGCGTGGTCGGCGTGATCGTGCCGTGGAACTTCCCGATGCCCATCGCCGCGTGGGGGTTCGCCCCGGCCCTGGCCGCGGGCAACGCGGTGGTGCTCAAGCCCGCCGAGCTCACGCCGCTCACCGCGGTCCGGATCGGCGAACTGGCGCTGGCGGCGGGACTTCCGGAAGGGCTGCTGCAGGTCCTGCCCGGCCGGGGCGCGGTAGTCGGGGAGCGGTTCGTCACCCACCCCGACGTGCGCAAGGTGGTCTTCACCGGCTCGACCGCGGTGGGCCGGCGGATCATGGCCGGGTGCGCGAGCCAGGTCAAGCGCGTGACGCTGGAGCTGGGCGGCAAAAGTGCCAACATCGTCTTCGCCGACGCGGACCTGGAGCGCGCGGCGGCGACGGCGCCCTACGGCGTCTTCGACAACGCCGGGCAGGACTGCTGCGCGCGGTCCCGGATCCTCGTGCAGCGCAACGTCTACGACCGGTTCATGGAGCTGCTGGAACCGGCGGTGCGCGGTGTCGTCGTCGGCGACCCGGCCGACGAGAAGACCGAGATGGGGCCGCTGATCTCGGCCGCGCACCGCGCCAAGGTCGCAGGATACGTCCCCGACGGCGCGCCGGTGGCGTTCCAGGGCGAAGCGCCGGCGGGCAGCGGATTCTGGTTCCCGCCAACGGTTCTCACGCCCGATCCGGCGGATCCGGCGTTCGCCGAGGAGATCTTCGGGCCGGTCGTCGCGGTGGTGCCCTTCGAGGACGAGGCCGACGCGGTGCGCATCGCCAACGACACCGCGTACGGCCTGTCCGGGTCGATCTGGACCCGCGACGTGGCGCGTGCGTTGCGGGTGTCGCGCGCGGTCGAGGCCGGGAACCTCTCGGTCAACTCGCACTCCTCCGTGCGCTACAACACGCCGTTCGGCGGGTTCAAGCAGTCCGGGCTCGGCCGCGAGCTCGGGCCGGATGCGGTCGACGCGTTCACCGAGACCAAGAACGTCTTCATCCCGACTTCGGAGGACGCGTGAGCTCATGCGTCCGGCCTGGTGTCCCGAGAGAAACAGGGAGTGAGCAAATGCCGGAACGTTTGCAGGACCGCGTCGCCGTCATCACCGGCGGCGCCAGCGGGATCGGGCTGGCCACCGCCCGCCGGTTCGCCGCCGAGGGGGCCAAGGTCGTCATCGCCGACGTCGACCAGGACACGGGCAAGCGCGCGGCGGACGAGGTCGGTGGGCTGTTCGTGCAGACCGACGTCACCGACGGCGAAGCCGTCGAGCGGCTGTTCGCCACCGCCGACGCGGAGTTCGGCTCCGTCGACATCGCCTTCAACA
Organism: Saccharopolyspora sp. NPDC050642; assembly: GCF_040654735.1. Classification (NCBI taxonomy): domain Bacteria; kingdom Bacillati; phylum Actinomycetota; class Actinomycetes; order Pseudonocardiales; family Pseudonocardiaceae; genus Saccharopolyspora; species Saccharopolyspora sp. NPDC050642. The sequence continues at coordinate 97,553 of NZ_JBFAIN010000008.1, forward strand.
ACGCCGGCATCTCCCCGCCGGACGACGACTCCATCCTGGACACCGGCATCGAAGCGTGGCGGAAGGTGCAGGAGGTCAACCTCACCTCGGTGTACCTGTGCTGCAAGCACGTCCTGCCGTACATGCGGCGGCAGGGGAGGGGCTCGATCATCAACACCGCGTCGTTCGTGGCGGTGATGGGCGCGGCGACCTCGCAGATCTCCTACACCGCGAGCAAGGGCGGCGTGCTGGCGATGTCCCGCGAGCTCGGCGTGCAGTTCGCGCGGGAGGGCATCCGGGTCAACGCGCTGTGCCCGGGGCCGGTGAACACGCCGCTGCTGCAGGAGCTGTTCGCCAAGGACCCCGAGCGCGCCCAGCGGCGCCTGGTGCACGTCCCGATGGGGCGCTTCGCCGAGCCGACCGAGATCGCCGCCGCGGTCGCCTTCCTGGCCAGCGACGACGCGTCGTTCATCACGGCCTCGCAGTTCCTGGTCGACGGCGGCATCTCCGGCGCGTACGTCACGCCCCTGTGAGAACCGCAAGAACCACTCACGACCCCACAGCGCCAGGGCGACGTTGACGGGGTTCAATGGGAATCGGTGCGTTGATTCCCGTTGGAATCGCGGCAGGGCAGGCCGGGGGGAGTGACGTGAGCAGCCAGAACGAGCCGTTGGTGCTGCACAGCCGGGCGAGCGAGGCGCTGTTCCGAGCGGTGCGCACCGGCAACGCGTTCGAGGAGACGGTGGAGCGCCTGCTGCAGGCGATCCGGCTCGGCGTGGTGGCGCCGGGGGAGCGGCTGCCCGCGGAGCGGGAGCTGGCCGCCCGGCTCAACGTCAGCCGGGTGACGCTGCGGGAGGCGATCCGGGCGTTGCAGGAGTCCGGGTACGTCGAGTCCCGGCGCGGCCGCTACGGCGGCACGTTCGTCAACGTCGAACCGCCGCGCCCCAGCCGCAAGGGGCCGCGCCGGATCGCCCGGGAGATGGGCGTCGACCTGCACGACGCCCTCACCCACCGGCACGTGCTGGAGGTGGGCGCGGCCGAGCAGGCCGCGGCCCGGGACCTCGGCGAGGCCGAGCGCGCCCACCTGGTGTCGCGGCTGTCCGACGCGGGCACCGCGGAACTGCACAACTACCGGCGGATGGATTCGCGGCTGCACCTGGCGATCGCCGAGCTGTCCGGCTCGGCGTCGCTGACCTCGGCGGTCGCCGACGTGCGGATGCGCCTCAACGAGCTGCTCGACGCGATTCCCTTGCTGGAGCGCAACATCGTGCACTCCAACGAGCAGCACGAGGAGGTCGTGCGGGCCATCCTCGACGGCGATCCGGAGGCCGCGAGGCGGGCCATGGCCGAGCACCTGGAGGGCACCGCGTCGCTGCTGCGCGGCTTCCTGTCGTGACGGGTTCCCCGCAGTTTCAATTGAAACTGCGGTCACGACAGCTCGGAACCGCCCGCGCGGGGGCGCTGTGCTCGGCTCCGCGTCGACATCTCACCGTGGGCACCTCCCATCGTGGACGTAGCCTCGCCGATCAGCTTTACTCGGGTCCGATGACGCGAGAAAGGTGGGAGTCACACCACATCGCAGCAAGGTGTTCTGAGATGGTTGTGACAATCGGGCGAGCAGACCTGCGTTCTGCCTTCGAATCACCGCATTCCGGCTCTCCGCGCGCCGAACTCGGCGCAGCTTCCGGCAATCCTCCGAAACCCGGGTTCTAGGGCGTCTCCGCGACGTCACCGGAACGCCCACATTTCCCGGACCGGTCATGGGATCCGGGCCCGAGGCCGCGCGCCTCGGCTCCCGGATCGCCGACCGGTGCCCGAATTCTCGGAGGTAATCGGAGTGCTGGAGAACAATTCCGCCGACCAGCCCGCGGCGCGACGCCCGTGGCTGGTGCTCGGCATCCTCTGCATCGGCTTCTTCATGTCGTTGCTGGACGCGACGATCGTCAACATCGCGGTCCCGACCCTGATCGACGGCATCGGCGCCTCGTACGACCAGGTGCTGTGGGTGATCGATGCCTACCTGCTGGTCTTCTCGGCGCTGTTGATCACGACGGGACGGCTCGGGGACACCTTCGGATACCGGCGCCTGTTCCTGGTCGGCATCGCCGCCTTCACCGCCGCATCCGCGCTCTGCGGCCTCGCGAGCACGCCGGGACAGCTGCTCGGCGCGCGAGTGCTGCAGGGGCTGGGCGGCGCGCTGCTGTTCCCGCAGGTGATCTCGTCGATCCTGACGATCTTCCCGCCGCGGATGCGCGGCCGGGCGTTCGGCGTCTTCGGCGCGATCGCGGGTCTCGCGCCGATCCTCGGCCCGGTGTTCGGCGGGTTCATCGTCGACCACCTCGGCTGGCGCTGGATCTTCTTCGTCAACGTCCCCATCGGGGTGGCCACCGCGGTGCTGGTCCTGGTGTTCGTCCCGGAACTGCGCGTCGCACGCCCGCACAAGATCGACCTGGTGGGCGTCGTGCTCGCCACCGCGGGGCTGAGCGGGATCGTGTTCGGCCTCATCGAGGGCGAGCGCTACGACTGGGGAACGATCAGCGGGCCGATCGGCATCCCGTCGGTCATCGCGGCCGGCGTCGTGCTCCTGGCGCTGTTCGTCGGCTGGCAGCACGTTCAGCGCGGTGAGCCGCTGATGCCGCTGGGCCTGTTCGCCGGGCGGAACTTCGCGGCCGGGAACTGGATCGGCTTCGTCTTCCAGCTGGGCATGATCGGCACCGCGTTCGTGCTCGTCCTCTACCTGCAGATGGCGCAGGGGTATTCGCCGCTGGAAGCGGGTTTCGTCCTGCTGCCCAACGCCGTTCTCACCGCGATCGGCTCGGCGTATGCGGGGCGGCTGGCCGACGAGATCGGGGGCAAGCGCGTCCTCGCCGCGGGGATGCTCATGCTCGCGCTCGGTCTGGTGGTCATCGCCGCGATGGCGGGGCCGGACTCCGGAGCCTGGCCGCTCCTGCCCGGCCTGCTGATCATCGGCATCGCCAGCGGCGCGACGTTCGCGCCGTTGCAGCAGGTCACCATGGACGGCGTCGATCCCAGGTTCGCGGGTGCGGCGTCGGGGGTCGCAGGCACCACGCGGCAGGTCGGCGGGGTGCTGGGCACCGCGTTGGTGGGCGCCGTCCTGGCCTCCTGCCTGAACTCGGCCCTGCGCGGCGAAGCGGAGCTGCGGGCGGGCCAGTTGCCCGCGGGGTTGCGCGCGCAGTTCGTCGAGAGCGCGGTGGCCGGGGGAGGGCGGTTCAGCCCGCCGTCGGTGCCGGCTGGTCTGTCACCCGAGGACGCCGCCCTCTTCGCCCGGCTGGGCCACGAGGCGTTCGCGGTGGGGTTCGTCAGCGCGATGCAGGTGGTGCTGCTGGCGTCTGCCGGGGTGCTAGTGGTAGCGGCGTTGTTCTGCTTCGCGCTCAAGGGGAACGACCGAGCTTCGCTAGGCGAAGCGGCTAAGGCGGACGCTAGCTGACGTTCGACGGAGCAGCGGGCGCGGCGGAGGCCACGCCCGCTGCTCGGCCGCGAGGGGATCGTGCTCGCGGCGCTGCCGACGCCCGTCGATCTCGCCCCGTCCGAAGTCGGCCGGTTCGGGCGACGCACGGGCGCGGCCCAGGTCGCGGCGCGGTTCGAACAGGGGAACTAGACTTCGTCGAGTGGCGGACTACCGGATCGACGATCTTGCTCGGGCTGCGGGCACGACGGTGCGTAACGTGCGCGTCTACCAGGACCGGGAGCTGTTGCCGCCGCCTCGCCGGGAGGGGCGCACGGCGATCTACTCCGACGCGCACCTGGTGCGGCTGCGGCTGATCATCAACATGCTGGAGCGCGGTTACGCGTTCGCGCAGATCAAGGAGATGATCGCGGCCTGGGAGTCCGGGCGCAGCCTCGGCGAGGTGCTCGGGCTGGAGGAGGTCGTCGGCGCGTCCTGGGCGGACGAGGCGCCCCGCGCCGTCACGGTGGCGGAGCTGCGCAAGAAGTTCGGAAAGCAGTTCTCCCCGTCGAACATCAAGCGGTCGATCGAACTCGGCCTGCTGGAGCGGCGCGGCCGCAGTTTCGTCTCGCCGAGCCCGCAGCTGCTGGACGCCGGTGCGGAACTGGTAAGCCTCGGCGTGCCGCTCAACGAGGTGCTGGACCTCGCCGAGCAGCTGCAGAAGGACATCGACCACGTGGCGGAGATCCTGGTCGAGGTGGTGCGCAAGCACGTGCTGACCCGCCCGGTGCCCAGCGACGACGAGATCCCGTACTACTCCGACGTCCTGCAGCGGCTGCGGCCGCTGGTGATGTCCGCGCTCAACGCGGCCGCGGCGCGCTCGGCGGAGCGGGTCATCCCGGGCGTGCTCGGCGACAAGCTGGTGGAGCTGCTGGTGAACACCGGCAAGCCCGGCGAGGCGTCCTGATCGGCGTGGCCAGCCGCTCGTGAGCGGATCGCCTGGCGATCCGAACCGCTCACGACGCACCCAGATCTGTCCCATGTGGACACCGGCGCGCGACGCCGTGACCTGAGCCCAGAGGAACCCATGACCAACGCAGCACCCGAGACCGACCCCGTGCCGGCCAGGCGGTCCGGCAAGGACCGCGCGGCGCGCGTGCTCACCGAGGTCTTCGCGCCGTGGGTGATCGTCGTGCTGCTGCCGCTCGCGGTGGCTTGGCAGGCCACCCACGCCCTTGGCCCCACCCTGGGCTGGGGGCTGCTGGTCTCCGCCACCAGCAGCATCCTGCCGATGGGCGTGATCGTGTGGGGCGCGAAGACCGGGCGGTGGGACAGCCACCACGTGCGCGACCGCGCGGGCCGGTTCGTGCCGTTCGTCGCGCTGATCGTCATGAGCCTGATCGGGCTGGGGTTGCTGGTCGCGTTCGGTGCGCCGTGGCTGCTGATCGCCCTGGACATCGCCATGATCGCCTCGCTGTTCGTCACGGGCGGCATCACGGTCTGGTGGAAGGTGTCCATGCACTCGGCGGTGGCCTCGGGCGCAGTGGTGATCCTCGCCGTGGTCTACCACCCGGCCTACCTGGTCCTGATGCTGGTGGTGGCGGCGGTCTCCTGGTCCCGGGCGCAGCTCGGCGACCACACGCCCGCGCAGGTCACCGTGGGCGCGGTCGTCGGCGCGATCGTCGGCGGCGGCGTGTTCGCGGCGCTGGTCTGACAGCTCACGCCGGTTTCGCGCGAAACCGGCGTTCGCCGCACCTGGGTGGCGACGTTTTCGCGCGAAACCGTTCGGACCCCGGCGAGTCCGGTCGCCGCTAGGGCGTCGGGTCCGGGAGGTCGGCGCGGGCGCGGTCCCGCACGGTCGACACGATCGGCGAGCGCTCGAAAGCGCGGCCGACCTGGATCAACCAGCGCGCCTCGGTGTGCAGGTCGGCGGCCACGCCCCGGTACGGCGCGGTGGCCTCGCCCGGTTCGGTGCGGTGCCGGTGGCCCGCGGCGTGCGCGTCCAGCGCGGCTGCCAGGCCGGCCGCCTCCACCACCTGGTGGGTCGCCCGCTCGTCGAGCCCGGCCTCCTCGGCGGCCCGGCGGGCCCAGTCGCCCGCCTCGGGGTGGACGAAGGACCGCAGCACCAGCTGCGCGTCCCGGATCTCCACCACCCGCCGGTACAGCGCGAACTGCGCGTTCGAGGCGACCGCGCCTGCGGGCAGGGTGATCTGCGGCAGCTCGTCGGCCAGCCGCCGCCACAGCGGGTGCAGCTTCCGGGCCTGGAACTTGGCGCGGCACCAGGTGATCGGCATCGCCACCCGAGGGCCCCACACCGGCATCGTCGCCCCGACGGCCACCAGCGCCACGCACGCCCCGGCGCACGCGCCGCCCAACGGGTCCAGCACGCCCGGGTCGTGCCCGGTCACCGCCCACACCGCGGCGGCGATCTTGGTCAGCGCCCAGCCCGCGGAAGCCACGCAACCGGCCTGGATCGTGCGCAGCCCGGCGCGCAACCAGCGACGGCTGCTCTGGGCGATGTAGTGGCGCAGGAACCACCCGAACACCGAGGTGGCCCACCCGATGTAGAGCGCGAACACGGTGACGTAGGCGGCCACCGCCGGGCGGTCGGCGAACGCGGACAGGAACTCGGGGTGGAACGGGATGCCGGCGGCGATCATCAACGCCGTCATTGCGGCCGCGGCGACGGCGGCCACCAGCACCTGGACGCGCATCATCCGCCGCGCCCGTGCGCCGTCGTGCACCAGGTGGGTCAGCAGCCCGTGGACGCACACGCCGGCGACCATGGCCAGGACGTTGGCCACCAGCCGGCCGAGGTTCGGCATCGGCTCCCAGTCGGACACCCAGAGCAGCGAGGCCGGGGCCACCAGGGCCGCCGACAGGCCGACGAAGCCGATCGCGCCGCACAGGTAGACCACGCTCGGCGTCAACGAGCGCCGGGATTGCACGAGCTTCGTGACCGCCGCCAGCACGGCAACGATCCCCGCGCCTTGCAGGATGATGCTGATCATCGGAGTTTCTCGGGCCCTCGGCGGCGCGCGCTGTCGAACGTTGCCTGGATCTGGCGGAGCGTGCGGCCGCTCTTCGCGTCGAGCTTGCGCACGCCGCGGATCGGCGCGGGCACGCGGCCCGCGCGGTACAGGTACAGGCTCGCCACCAGCTCCGCTTCCTGCTCGGTGGTGGCGTCGAAAGCGGAGCGGCCCAGCACGCTCTCGACCAGCTCCCGCGGCAGGTCCGGCACCAGCGCGGCCACCATCGGCGAGTCGGCGAGCCTGGTGTCCGAGTGCCCGCACACCAGGTGGCCGACCTCGTGCAGGATGATGTGCTCCTCGTGCAGCGGGGTGCTGGTCACGTAGCCGATCACGTCCCGGTCGGTGAGCGAGACGAGCGCTCCGCAGGGGCTGTCGAAGTCCACGGTGGACACCTGGCGGAGCTCGATCGGCCGGCCGCGGGCCTCGGCCAGCTCGGCGATGAACGTCTGCAGGTCCCACGGCGCGGGCAGCGGCAGCGCGGCGGCCAGCTCCTGGCACCGCGCCGTCAGATCGCGATGGTCGGATCGTGTCACGTCCCGATCGTGGCTCACCGGTAGCACCAGCCGTGCGCAGCGGAACGATGTCGGATCCGAGTTGTGACCGCGCTCATGACTCATCGCGACCGGTGGTGCTGTTGGAGCGGCGCAGGTCTTCCACCACGCCCCGGATCCGGTCGGCCTGGGCGGCGGTCAGTCCGCGCAGGCTCACGGACTCCACGCCTTCTTCTTTCAGGGCGCGCAGTTCCACCAGGGTGGCCAGCTGCGCCCGGATCTTCTCGCCGTGCTCGCTGTTGTCGAACGTGTCCAATGGCACGCGGAAGAATGCGGCCAGCGCTTTCAGGTGTTGCCAGCCGGGATTGGGCGATTCGCCGGAAAGGATCTTGTAGAGCTGTGAGACGGACATTCCCGTAGCCGTGGCGATCGTCTTGACGTCGTACGGTCTTCCCGTTTCGGGGCTGGGGAAGGATTCCCGCAGCCACGCCAGCCGTTCGGCCAGGGCGGCCCCTGGGTCAGCCATCGCACTCACTCCGAAATCACAGCACGCGTGCCCGCCACGTCGTTGACGATTTCTCACATTCTAGACTACCGTCTGATCGGATTACACGATCGTGGAATTCCGGGGGGGTCCGGAACCTGGGGGTGTGCCAGGCGGCGCACGGGTCGCGCGTCGACCCGTGCCCTGCCTGGCACCAGGGGCCGAACCGTCGGCCCGTCCCGGTCGCCTTTCCCGAAGACGCCCGTCGGCTGGGCGTACTGCTGATCGCTACGCCGTCGCGACCTGGCGGGTCGGCGCGGTCGTGGTGGTGGGGAGCGGTCGTTCGCAGAGCAGGAGGATTCCTGCCACGACCACGACCACTCCCGTGGCCGCGTGGATGCCGAAGGCCGCCGCCGGTGTTCCGCCGTGGGTGAGGACCGCGATCATGTCGCCGAACGGGATGATCGCGTCCGCCAGCGCCACCCAGCCCAGGACTCGGCGTTGGCGCAGGGCCAGCAGGATGAAGATGATCAGTGCGCAGGCCAGGTCGCGCACTCCCTTGATGATGAAGTAGCCCGCCGCGTCGCCCTGCGGCCAGTTGGGGATGCCGAAGCCCTCCGCCGCTCCGGTCGGGTCGATCAGGAACCTCGTTCCGAAGGAGACCACGAAGAGGCCGAGCGCGATCATCAGGCCGGTGTTGAAGCGTTGCAGCGTCATGGCTGGCTCCCACTTTGTCTAGCGGTGATCCGTTCGCTAGCAACGCTAGCAATAGCTCTGCTTGATTGTCTAGCGGTGCTAGGATTCGGTCATGTCCGTGAGAGAGCGCAAGGAACGGGAGCGGGCCGAACGGCACCGGCTGATCATCGAGTCGGCGCGCGAGCTCGCCGAAGCCGAGGGCTGGGACGCCGTCACCACGCGGCGGCTGGCGGAGCGCGTCGAGTACAGCCAGCCGGTCCTGTACAGCCACTTCAACGGCAAGGACGCGATCATCGCCGCCGTCGCCATCGAGGGCATCGCCGAAATCACCACCGAATTCCGCCGGGCTCGCCAGGGGCGCCGCGCCCCCAAGGCGGCGTTGCGCGCGCTGGCCGACGCCTACCTGAACTTCGCCCGGCAGCGCCCCGCGCTCTACGAGGCGATGTTCGTGCGGCCCGTCGACATCCCGTTCGGCGCGGAGGATTCGCCCGCCGCGCTTAAGGAAGCGTTCGGCGAGCTCATCGCGGTGCTCGAACCGCTGGCCGGTGACCGCGATCTGGAAACCCTCGCCGAGGTGTTCTGGAGCGCCTTGCACGGCCTGGCCATCCTGACCCGCGGTGACCGGCTCCGCGCCAGTCACCACAAGGCCCGCCTGGACCTGTTGATCGACCAGTTCGCCTAGAGCCCTTCTGCCGGATCGCGGTCGGTCTTGCCGAAGCCCGGTGGTCGTCCGCCGACCGGCGGTAGCCTCGGCCCTTATGACTTGGCTCCCTGACGACTTCGTCCACCCCGTCCACGTGCCCGTGCCCGGCACCGCGTTTCACCTGCGGCCGATCCGGGAGGAGGACGCGGTGCGCGACTACCCCGCCGTGATGGGCTCCCGAGAGCGCTTGTGGGAGATCTTCGGGCCGGCCTGGTCTTGGCCCAGGGAGACGATGACCTATGAGGAGAACCGCGCCGACCTGCTGCGGCACGAGAAGGAGATAGCCGCGCACCAGTCGTTCAACTACGCGCTGCTGGACGAGGGCGAGACGGCGCTCTTCGGCTGCGTCTACATCGACCCGCCCGAGCGCGCCGGCTCCGACGGCGAGGTCGCCTGGTGGGTGGTGGACGACCTCGTCGGCGGCGAGGTGGAGCGCGCGTTCGACGCGCTGGTTCCGCAGTGGATCGCCGCCGACTGGCCCTTCCAGCAGCCCCGCTACCTGGGCCGCGACATCACCTGGCAGGACTGGCTCGCGCTGCCGCGCGCCTCCTGACGCGTCCGGATCACGCAGTCGGTCGCCGCGAACTCCGTCATCGTTCACGCGCGGTTGGACATACTGAGCCGGTGCGAGTTCTGATCACCGCCATCGGATCGCGCGGCGATGTCGCCCCGTACGTCGGGCTGGGGCGCCGGATCCGGGACGCGGGCCATCCGGTCGCCGTCGCCGCGCACCGCCAGTTCGCCGCGATGGTCCGGGAGCACGGCCTGGAGTTCCGCGAGGTTCCCGGTGATGTGCAGGACCTGGTGCCGCGGCTGGCGGAACGCAGGCCCTGGCAGATGACGGAGCGCATCGAGCGCACCACGAGGTACATGCGAGCGGTCGGGCGCGGAGTGCTGGACGCGGCGGCGCAGGGAACCGACGTGCTGTTGCAGTGCGGATCCGTGCCGTTCGGCTACCACGTGGCCAAAGGCATGGGGATTCCGAGCATGGGTGTCTTCCTGCAGCCGCTCGAACCGTCCGGGGACTTCCCGCCGTTCCTGCTCAGCGCGTCGCGGTCGACAGGGCGGTGGGGCAACAGGGTCCTGGGGAACTTCGCGCTGGCGACGGTGTTCCCGATCAACCGCGTGGTGAACGAAATCCGCTCGGAGTTCGGGTTGCCGCGCATCGGTGCGCTGCAGGCGTTGGCGCAGCAGCGCATCGAGCGGTGGCCGGTCTTCCACGGGTTCAGCCCGGCGGTGCTGCCGCGCCCGGCGGACTGGCGGGAAGGCCTGTCGGTCGTCGGGTACTGGTGGCCGCCGAGCCCCGCGGACTGGTCGCCGCCGCGCGAGCTCGTGGAGTTCCTGGCGGCTGGGCCTCCGCCGGTGTTCATCGGCTTCGGCAGCATGGCGGCCGGGCACGGGCGACGGCTGTCCGCGCTGGTGGGCGAAGCGGTGCGCACCGCCGGGGTGCGGGCGGTGGTGCAGAGCGGCTGGGCGGGGCTTTCGGTTTCCGGCGACGACGTGCTCACCATCGGCGATGCGCCGCACGAGTGGCTGTTCCCGCAGATGAGCGCGGTGGTGCACCACGCCGGTGCCGGAACCACGGGTGCCGCCGTCCGCGCCGGTGTCCCATCGGTCGGCGTCCCGGTGTTCGCCGACCAGCCGCTGTGGTCGGCCCGGCTGACGTCTCTGGGGGTGGGCCCAGCACCGGTGCCGATGCGGCGGCTGACGGCCGACCGGCTCGCCGACGCGATGCGGCAATCCCTCGCCGCGCCCCGCTACGCCGCGAACGCGTCCCGGCTCGCCGAGACCGTCCGGGCCGAGGACGGGGCGGAACCGGTGCTCGCGGCCCTGGAATCGATCCGATGACTGCCGAGGAGTTCGACTTGACGACGGAACTGCACGCCGCCGCGCGGCGGCTGGCGCAGGCGTTCCTGGCGGGCGCAGGGGAGGCGGCGACCACCTGGCTGCGCATCACGCCCGGCGTCACCGAGACCACCTACCCCGTCGGCTCGGCGCATTTCCGCCTCGGCACCGATTTCCACCAGGCCCAGTCGGAGCTGGTAGATCTGCTGCGTTCCGAGGCGAGCCCGCTCGTCGTGGAACTCGCGGTGGGCGACTCGGGGAGCTTCGACCTCACCTGCACCGCGGACCTGGATTCGGCTACCCGCGTCGTGCTCGACCACGGCCTCCGCTTTCCCGGACACCCGCTGCCCGGGATGGCGTTGCCGCCCGCCGCGCGCAACTCGGGCGCGCCCACCGACCCCGAGGTGCTGGCCGAGATCTCGTTGCTGTTCAACGAGTTCGTCCAGCGGTACGCGGAGATCAAGGGGCGGCCACCCGAGCTGCGGCCCGGCTGCACCGAGGCCGAGATCGCCGCCGCGGAGGACGAGATCGGCGCGCGGCTGCCGGAGGGCCTGCGGGCGCTGTACCGGATGACCCGCGACGACGCGGCCGAAACCGGGCTGCTCGGCGGGTTCTCGCCCTACCCGCTGGACGTGGTGGTCGAGTGGTTCACCACCGGGGCGCCGGGTTCGCTGGGCTGGAACGACGGCCCGTTCGACGACGCGGTGGTCTTCGAACCCGACCCGCCGGGCGCGATCAAGCGGGTTTCCCGCAACGACTGGTGGATCACCTTCGGCACCGACTTCGCCATGAACAACATCGCGATCGACCTGGATCCGGGCGAGCAGGGGAGTTCGGGGCAGGTCATCACGTACGGCCGGGACATCATGGGCCCGCCCGTCCTGGTCGCGGAGTCCGTGACGGCCATGCTGACCGAGGTCGTCGAATCCCTCCGCGAGGAGGATTTCGAGGACGAGGACCCGGAGTCCGACTACCTGGATTCATTCACCGGGTTCGGCGGCTCGGGCGGCGGGCACGAGCAGGTGTACCACGACTTCGGCGACCGGGACCTCGCGGAGGTCGTGAGCCGGATCGACGACGGCTGGACGGCGCAGTGCCTGTACCTCAACGACGCCGAGCAACTGGATCTTGCCGCGCTGGCGCCGTTGCCCGACCTCCGGGAGCTGTCGATCAACCGCGCATCGGCGGTGCACGCGCGGATCGGAGACCTGCCCGCGTTGGAGCGCGCGGCGATCGAGGCCGGGCGCATCGACCTCACCGGCCTGGCCGGACATCCGCTGCTCTGGGACCTGAAGCTGGCCGGGACCACCGACCCGATCGACATCGACGTGCTCCGAGCCTTGCCATCGCTCACCCGGCTCGACCTGTCGGCGGTGGAGGTCGTCGACCCCCTGGTCCGCGCGGACCTGCCGGGACTCCGGGTGCTGATCCTCAACGCGTGGCAGTGGGACCGGCTGCGGGCCACCGACCGGCGGCCGGCGAAGCTCGCGGCGGCGGAGCGGGTCGGGACGTCGTCGCTGCGCGAGACCGCGGCGTGGTGCGAATGGCTCGCCCAGCGCCCGTTCCGGCTGGACACCTGGTCCGGGGCGGTCGAGTAGCACCGAGGGGTTTTCCGATTCTGCCTAGAATCGGGAAGTTCTGAACCTTGCCGTCTGGAGGAGAGATGACCGTTCTGATCGCTCAGATCAGCGATCTGCACCTGGACGGCAGCCAGTGGGCGACGCGGCGCGCCACCCGCGTGATGGACCACCTTCGGGCCTTGCCCCGTCCGGTGGATGCGCTGCTGGTGACCGGGGACATCGCCGATCACGGCGCGGAGGCCGAATACGAGGAGGCGGCGCGGATTCTCGCCGCTCCGTTCCCGGTGCTCATGTGCCCGGGCAACCACGACGCGCGCCCGGAGTACCGGAAGGTCCTGCTCGACGGGGATTCCGGCGGCGAGCCCGTCAACCAGGTCCACCACGTCGCCGGGACCGCGATCCTGATGTGCGACTCCACGATCCCGGGCCGCGACGAGGGGCGGCTCGACGCGCAGACGCTCGACTGGATCGGCGCCACGCTGGACGAACTGTCGCCGGAAGTCCGGGCGCTGATCGCGTTCCACCACCCGCCGGTCGGGCTCCACCACCCGTTCATCGACGGAATCCTGCTGGAACAACCCGAAGAACTGGCGGCCGTGCTCGAAGCGCGCCCGCAGGTCGCCGCCGTGCTGACCGGGCATGCCCACACCGCGGCCGCCTCGACCTTCGCCGGGCGGCCGCTGCTCGTGGGACCGGCGGTCAACTGGAACCTGCGCATGGCTTGGGAAGGCGACCGTCCGGACGATCGCGATGTGCCGCCCGGCATCGCCTTCCACGTGCTGGCCGACGATGGGCGCCTGACCACCCACTTCCGCGTCGTGCCCTGACCCCAGCGATGGCCAGCGGCTAGTAATACCGGATCGCAGCATCCACTGTGGATTCCCAGTGGGTGCGGCCGGGCGGCGCCTGGGGGGAGGGGGCGGTGCGCCGCCCGGCCGCGTCGGCTCGATGCCTCGGGGTCGGGGAAGGTGGCATCGAGCCGGGCCTGATGGTCAGAGGCGTTGCAGGGCTTCCAGGACTCGGTGGTGGAGCTCGAACGACGGCGGTTCGTGGATCGGCACCGTGTCCAGTGTGGAATGTTCGGTCGGCTCCCGGGGTTCTCGCAGGTGGTGCCTGCCGGTCGGGGTGGCGTTCCGCTTCGCTTCGGCTTCCACGTGGTCGATCAGCTGCCAGACGTTCGTCGCGCCTTCGCCCGCTCCCGCATGCTGGGGCAGGCGCCTGCGGTAGGCGTACATCAGGGACATGCCGAGCAGCATCGAGCCCAGGCAGGACAGGGCGGTCCAGAACGGGTGCATCGCGCGATTCCTTTCCCAAGCAGGTGAGCGACTTCTTCGAGTGCTGCGGTTTTCGCGCTCAAGGCCCGATACCGGCGAGCCGCCGGGCCTCGCGGTTGCACTCGGGGCAGGTGTCCCAGAACCAGGCCAGCTCGCTGTCATCGGCGGAAAGCTGCTGAAGGCACAGCGTCAGCACCTGCGTCCCGGTCGGATACGAGCAGCCGCAAGGCCTTTCGTCCAAGCTCGCATGCCGCTGCCCAGCAGCAGGCACCCAATGAAACGGATACATCCACGACCCCCGCTCATCAACGGTTCCGTTGGTACCAGTGGTTCTGAACCAAATTGGACAAGAGGAACCGGGTGATCCGCAATTAACCTTTCGAGGGATCTTCACCTGCGGTAATGCACCGTTAGGCTGTGGTGCATGGCTGGTACCACCCCGAAAGCGCGAGCGCTTGGTGCTGAACTACGTCGAGCGCGTGAAGAGGCGGGCCTGGGACTGCGACAACTCGCAGCGCAGCTCGGTACCTCGCACGCGACTGTCTCCCGTTGGGAGAACGGAGCGCGTTCCCCGAAGCCGGAAGATGTTGCGGCATACCTGGCCAAGGTCGATGCGTCCGCCGAACTCCGTGCGGAGCTCGTTGAACTGGCGCGAGACCCGGACGGATCCCATTGGCTGTCCGTCGGGATGCCCGATCAGCATCGCCAGCTGGCAGCACTACTCGAGATCGAACGCGAAGCCACGCACATCACGACTGTCTCACCGTTGCTGGTGCCAGGATTGTTGCAGACCGCCGACTACGCGCGGTCGATCATGACAGTCGGCGGCGTCCCACAGGACGAGATCGATATGCGCGTCGCCGTTCGACTTGGCCGCAGGGACGCGATCACCCGGAAACAGGCTGCACAACTTCGTGCTTTCATCGGCGAATCCGTGCTCTACCAGTTGATCGGTGGCGAAGCCGTGATGGTGGATCAACTTCGCGCGCTCCTGGAGTGCAGCGAGATGCCGAACGTCGAGCTGCGGATCATCCCGATGCGTTGCGACTGGCATCCGGGGCTCGAAGGTCCGTTCTCTCTTGACGAGTTCGACGACCGGACTCCGGTGGTGCAGCTGGAGAATCGCGTCTCTGCGTTGTTCTTGCACGAGCCCGACGAAGTCGCTGCCTATCTGCACGCCGTCGATAGGATTGCTGAAGTGGCGATGAGTCAGCTGGACTCTATTGAGCTCATCAGCGACGCCATCGGCAGGACGGAGAGGGCGAAAATGAACTCAGGACACAGCACGCCTGGTCACTGGCGGAAGTCGAGCCGCAGCACGAACACCGACAACTGCGTCGAGGTCGCGCCGACCGCCGTCGGTGCGGCGGTTCGGGACTCGAAGGACCGGGATGCCGGGTACTTCACCGCGAGTGGCCAGCAGTGGCGGTTATTCGTCACCGCCATCAAGGCCGGGCGGTTCGAGCGCTGAGCGCACTGGGCCCGTGCGTACTTTTCGTCGCTATGGCAACCAAAAGTACGCACGGGCCCTGACCAGCTGAAACGGCTACTTGCCGAAGCCCGCCTTGCGGAGGGCGTCGGCCATCGATCCGGACGGGGCGTCGTTGCGCTGACCGCGACCGCCGCGACCCTGACCGCCCCGGCCCTGACCGCCTTGACCGCCGCGGCCCTGGCCGCCCTGGCCACGACCGCCGCCGTTGCGGCCGCCGCCCTGGCCGCGTCCGCCGCCCTGGCCCCGGCCGGAGTCGCGGTCCTGGCGACCGCCGGCGCCCGGCTCGTCGTCCAGGCGCAGCGTCAGCGAGATCCGCTTGCGCGGGATGTCCACGTCCAGGACCTTCACGCGCACGATGTCGCCCGACTTCACCACGTCGTGCGGGTCGTTGACGAAGTTCTTCGACATCGCCGACACGTGCACCAGGCCGTCCTGGTGCACGCCCACGTCCACGAACGCGCCGAACGCCGCCACGTTCGTGACCACGCCCTCCAGCGTCATGCCCGGCTTCAGGTCGGCGATCTTCTCGACTCCGTCCGCGAACGTCGCCGTCTTGAACTCCGGTCGCGGGTCGCGGCCCGGCTTGTCCAGCTCCGCCAGGATGTCCGTGACCGTCGGCAGGCCGAAGCTGTCGTCCACGAAGTCCTGCGGCCGCAACGACTTCAGCACCTTCGCGTTGCCGATCAGCCCGCTCATCTCACCGCCGGTGCTGCCCAGGATCCGGTGCACCACCGGGTAGGCCTCCGGGTGCACCGCAGAGGAGTCCAGCGGGTCGTCGCCGTCCGGGATCCGCAGGAAGCCCGCGCACTGCTCGAACGCCTTCGGGCCCAGCCGCGCCACGTCCTTGAGCGCCTTGCGGGTCCGGAACGGGCCGTTGGTGTCGCGGTGGTGGACGATGTTGTCCGCCAGCCCCTCGCTGATGCCCGACACGCGGGTCAGCAGCGGCGCCGACGCCGTGTTCACGTCCACGCCGACCGCGTTCACGCAGTCCTCGACCACCGCGTCCAGCGAACGCGACAGCTTCGTCTCCGAGATGTCGTGCTGGTACTGGCCGACGCCGATCGACTTCGGGTCGATCTTCACCAGCTCCGCCAGCGGGTCCTGCAGGCGCCGGGCGATCGACACCGCGCCGCGCAGCGACACGTCCAGCTCCGGCAGCTCCCGCGACGCGTAGGCCGACGCCGAGTACACCGACGCGCCCGCCTCCGACACCGAGATCTTGGTGAGCTTCAGGTCCGGGTTCTGGCTGATCAGGTCACCCGCCAGCTTGTCCGTCTCGCGCGACGCCGTGCCGTTGCCGATCGCGATCAGGTCCACGTTGTGCGCCTTGGCCAGCGTCGCCAGCTTCGCCAGCGCCTGGTCCCACTGCCGCTGCGGCTGGTGCGGGTAGATCGTGTCGGTCGCGACGACCTTGCCGGTGCCGTCGACGATCGCGACCTTCACACCGGTCCGGAAGCCCGGGTCCAGGCCCATCGTGGCGCGCGAACCGGCCGGCGCGGCCAGCAGCAGGTCGCGCAGGTTCGCCGCGAACACCCGGACCGCCTCGTCCTCGGCGTTCTGCCGCAGCCGCAGCCGCAGGTCCACGCTCAGCCGCGTCAGGATGCGGGTGCGCCACGCCCAGCGGACCACATCGGACAGCCACTTGTCGGCCGGGCGGCCCTGCGCGGCGATGCCGAACTGCTGCGCGATCCGCAGCTCGTAGTCGGTCGGGCCCACCTGCTCCGCGCCGTCGTCGGGCTCCAGCGCCAGCTCCAGGGCCTCCTCGTTCTCGCCGCGGAACAGCGCCAGGATGCGGTGCGACGGCAGGTCCGCGAAGCCCTCGGAGAACTCGAAGTAGTCGGCGAACTTCGCGCCGTCCTCCTCCTTGCCCTCGCGGACCTTGGAGACCATCCGGCCGCGCGTCCACACCTGCTCGCGCAGCTCGCCGATCAGGTCGGCGTCCTCGGAGAACCGCTCGACCAGGATCGAGCGCGCGCCGTCCAGCGCGGCCTGGGCGTCGGCGACGCCCTTCTCGGCGTCCACGAACCCGGCCGCGGTCTCCTGCGGGTCGTTGCTCGGGTCCGACAGCAGCCGGTCCGCCAGCGGCTCCAGGCCCGCCTCGATGGCGATCTGGGCCTTCGTGCGGCGCTTGGGCTTGTACGGCAGGTAGATGTCCTCCAGCCGTGCCTTCGAGTCCGCCGCGTTGACCTGAGCTTCCAGCTCGTCGGTCAGCTTGCCCTGCGAGCGGATCGATTCCAGCACCGTCGCGCGCCGCTCTTCGAGCTCGCGCAGGTAGCGCAACCGCTCTTCGAGCGTGCGCAGCTGGGCGTCGTCGAGGGCGCCGGTCGCTTCCTTTCGGTAGCGCGCGATGAACGGCACAGTCGCCCCGCCGTCGAGCAAGTCGACGGCGGACTGCACCTGGCGCTCGCGGACGCCGAGCTCCTCGGCGATCTTCTGATGAACAGTCGTCACGATGCTGATTCCGCCTTCTCTGCGATCTTCGCCAGATCCGACCGAGCATTCTGCCGGACACCGCCCGCGCGCAACGTCGGCACTCACGTCGGCGTGTCGGAACGTCGCCCACCGAGACCGCGCGATCACCCCGGGTGCGTCCGGGTGACGCCGTCCTCCGGCGCCGGGAACTACCGCGAGTCGGACACCCGGCGCGCCCGCCACCTGCGCAGCGACCGGATGAGCTGGCGGGTCAGGTTGGTGAGCACCAGCGCGAGGCCCGCCCACGGCAGCACCAGCAGAGCGAGCCGGAGCACGCCGACCGCCGCCGCAGCCGGGTTGCCCGCCCGCACCGAGGCGCCCACGCCGTTCCACTGGAGGACCAGCGCTTGCCACACGGTGGGCAGCACGTGCGGCGCGAGGAGCAGGAAGGCGATGATCCAGTACGCCATGAACGGGATCACCAGCACGACCCACACCGTGATCACCCGGCGGACCCACGGCTTGAGCTCCTGCACGCGCGGATGCGGGCGGCGGCCCGGGAGCAGGCTGCGCAGGACCGGCCCCATCCGATCGAACAGGTCGGGCACGCCCACCAGGTCGCTCAGGATGTAGTAGCCGTCGAAGCGGACCGACGGCAGGAGCTGCCAGAAGGTGGTCGCCTGCCACGCCAGGAACGCGGCCAGCAGCCACGCCGAACCGGTCGGCGCGTAGGCGGCGATCATGACGAGCATCGCGATCACGTTGAAGTAGATGCCGCCGAGGTCCGTGCGCAGCCGGCCGCCGCGGCTGAGCCGGTAGGAATCGGTGACCGTGCTGTACATCGCGGGCCACACCAGGTAGATGCCCACGCCCATCGCGCCCGGCCGCGCGCCGCCGTAGCGGCAGGCGGCGACGTGACCGCACTCGTGGAACATCCCGGAGACGATCAGCACGCCCAGCACCAGCAGCATCTGCTCCGGCCGGTCGAGCAGCTCCTTCGCGCCCGCGACGACCTGCTCGGCGCCGCCGTTGACGGCCAGCCAGACATCGGCGAAGACGAAGGCCGCGAGGACGGCGATCACCACCGGCGGCCAGAACAGCGGCTGGAAGATCCGGGCGATGACCGCCACGGTGCGCTCCGGCACCAGCGCGACGCGGAACCTCAACGCCAGCAACCGATCCCGCCCCTTCGGGATCTTCTCCGGCGGCGCCCCGGACTCCGAAACGGCCACGATCCCGGCGGGCCGCAACCGGTTCTCGACGAGGAAGAACGCCTGCCCGGCGGTGACGGTGCGCGCCGATTCGCCGCTGAGGCGCGCGGCGAGTTCCGCGAAGCTGCGGCGCCCGTCGAGCCCCGCCGCCGTCAGGTACAGCAGGTGCGAGAGCTGGAGGACCTGCCCGTCGCGGCGGCGCACCAGGTACGGCGCCTCGCGGTGGCCGGAGCCCTGGTAGCGGCCGATCAGCTCGGTGCCCGCCACGAGCGCGGGCACCGGCAGGTGCGCTACGTCCTCGTCCGCCGGGGGCGACCCGGCCTGGTGCGGGGCGGCCATCGCGACTCCTGATCAGGTCCGAACGTGGCCGACGGGCGCGACATCCTCGCTGGTGGGGGAGGTCGCGCCCGCCGGTGGTGGTGCTGTCGAACGATCCGCGGCGTCAGCCCACGTTGCCGCCGCCGTCGCCACCGATGCCGTTGCCACCGATGCCGTTGCCGCCGATGCCGTTGCCGCCGTTGCCGCCGTCGCCGCCGTCGCCACCGAGGCCGCCTGCGCCGCCGGCACCGCCGTTGCCGCCGCCCTGGCCGCCACCGTTGCCGCCGCCGGTGCCTCCGTTGCCGCCGGTGATGTCACCGGTGGTGATGACGTTGGCGTCGCCGGTCACCGTGTGGGTGTGCGTGGGCGGGTCGTACGGGGCCAGGACGTCGGTGCCGCTCCAGGGGAGCCAGAACGTCGACATGACCGTGCGCGCCGGCAGGAACTCGACGCGCTGGTCGTCCAGTTCGGCAGCGCTCAGCGACCGAGAGGTCTGTGGCATCTGGTGCTCCTTCTCAATTCGAGGGGATTCACAGGGGAAAACCGGAGTTCGGCCGCCCCGCTGGAGCGCCGCTGCGGCACGATCCCGGCGCACGGGCCAGAACCTAGAAGCACCGGACGCCCGCTGCACTTTGATTCACTCCCACGGGGTGCATCTCGACGGTGCGGGCGGTGATCTGATCCGCCGCAGTCGGCTCGGGGCGTTCATCAGGAGCCCTGGCGGGCCGCCTCTTCGGTGCCGATGCGGCCGCCGGCCCCGCCGGTGCCGCCGACGCCGCCGGTGCCCGCGATGGCGTTGAGGCCGCCGTGGCCCTGCAGCCCGGCCGTGCTGCCCATGCCGCTGCCGTCGCCGCCGTCGCCACCGCTGCCGCCGTCGCCGCCGGGGCCTTCGAGGACGTGGACCGTGGACCGGCCGCCGTTCTCGGACATGATCTTGCCGACGTTGGCGGCCCCGCCGCTGCCGCCGATTCCGCCTGCCCCGCCGTCGCCTTCCACGTCGACGCCCGCGCGGGAGCTGGTGGCGCTCGGCTGGCCGTCGCCGCCCTTGCCACCGACGCCGCCCCGGCCGCCCTTGCCGCCTTGCACGGTGATGTCGTCGTCGCCGGTGCTGACGATCGTGCCGGTGGGGCCGTTGCCGACGCCGCCGGGTCCGTTGGCTGCGAGGGCGCCACCGCCGCCGTTGCCGCCGACACCGCCGTTGCCGCTGCGCGTTTCCGCGGTGCCGGGTCCGCCGCGGCCGCCCGTGCCGCCGTCGCCGTTGTTCCCGCCGGTGATGGTGATCGTGTTGTCGCCCTCGCCAGGGTTGATGCGGCCGAGGTTGCCGATGCCGCCCTGGCCGCCGTTGCCACCGGCGCCGCCGCGCGCGTCGGCCGGGTTGGTGCTGCCCGGGCCGCCGTCGCCGCCTTCACCGCCGTTGCCGCCGGCACCGCCGAGGATGGTGATCGTGTCGTCGCCCAGCCCGGCGTTGATCACGCCGGTCTCCGCCACAGCAGGACCGCCGACGCCACCGGGGCCGCCCTTGCCCGCGCTGCCTCCGGCGCGTGCGCTGGTCCTGGCGTCGGTGCCGTTCAGGCCGGAGGTGCCGCCGGTGCCGCCGCCGTTCTTGCCGCCGCTGGTGCCGTCGATGTCCCGGTCGCTGCGGGCCCAGCCGAGGTAGCCGTTGCCGCCCTTGCCGCCGGTGCCGCCGCTGCGGCCGGTGATGGTGATCGTGTCGTCGCCACCGCCGGCGTTGATGGTGCCCGCCAGGGCTCCGGTGAGCACGATCCGGTCGTTGCCCTCGGTGCCGTCGACCGTCATCCCGGCCGGGATTCCCCGGCTGCAGAAGATGTTCACCCCGGACCCGTTGTCGGCCCGGGTGCAGGAGGGGGCGGCGGCGTCGGCCGGCTGGACCGCGATGAGGCTGAACGCCGCGGCGAGCACGGCGGCGCCGGGCAGCGGCCATCGCGTTCCGGGGTTGTGGCCGCCGCCGAAGGCGCTCGGCACCTCGGCGGGAACGGCCCGACGTGGACGGTTACTCATCGACGCAACTCCTAACCGGGTGTGATCATGGCTGGGCCAAACGGTCGCAGAGTTCGAGGCGAAAGAACTACTGACTCGCTGGATTCGAAAGGGTGATTTCGAGTTGCGCGGGATCCGCTCGCATGCCGTCGGTGGTTCGGGGCGCCGCAAATCTGATCTTGGTGCGGGGTGGTGATCTTCGCGTCGCGCGGAATGCGAACTATTTCGTTACGGCGGGTTTGCGCGACCGGATTTCGCCCGACGCGATCGGCCGGCGGACATTACGCGACGCGGTGTTTTTTTGGAAGTTGATTTAGCTGGAGAACGGCAACTGGGAGTGCGATGTCATTGTCCGTCGGAAAGGATCTCGACCGATTTCCATTTGATATTGCCTGGAGATCGCATCCTGTGTTTATGCAGGTGGTAGGGCATGTTTATGGATATTGGTCGGGGTTTCACGGCATGGTCGCTCGGGTTGGCGGAGGTTTTCGGGCTGCGCGGCATTGCAGCTGCCCCTACCCTCCGTGCTGATGCCGACTAATCTGGGGCATTGGAACGGGGATCTGGGGGTTTGGACCTTGTTCGGGCATCGATCTCCACTGGATTCCGAGCCCTTTTCC
Organism: Saccharopolyspora sp. NPDC050642; assembly: GCF_040654735.1. NCBI lineage: Bacteria > Bacillati > Actinomycetota > Actinomycetes > Pseudonocardiales > Pseudonocardiaceae > Saccharopolyspora > Saccharopolyspora sp. NPDC050642. The sequence goes on from NZ_JBFAIN010000008.1 coordinate 119,094, forward strand.
GGACCGAGGGAGGATCAGGTGTTCGAAAAGGATGAAGTGTTGAGCTCGGAGGAGCTCGGCGAGCAGCGCGTGGAGTTCCTGCCGGCGCGCACGGTCATGTCCGCGTTCGCGCCCACCGGCGGCCCCGTCGTGATCAACGGCGGTGACGGCGGTGACGGTGGCGGTACCGGTGGCGGTACCGGCGGTGGCGATGGCGGCGACGGTGGCGACGGTGCACCCGACAACGGCACCGGCGGCATCGGCGGTCCGGGTGGCCCCGGCGGCAACGGCTGGGGCGGCAACGGCTGGGGCGGTGGCGGCATCGGCGGCATGGGTGGCGGCAACGTGTGGTGGTGATCCACCCCCGGCTGAATCGGCGGGCCCGCGTAGTTCTCGCGGGTCCGCCGCTTGCCGCCTGATCCCGTGCGGTGATCCGGTTTGAGTACGGTACGCGGATGGCTAAGTCGCGGACGCCGGGCGGCGCGTCGATGGACAGCGAGCAGACCGCGCGCTCCCTGGAACGGGCGGCGCTGGAACTGCTGGCCCGGGACGGCGTGCTCAAGGGTCTCAACCTGCGCGAGGTCGCCGATCACGCCGGCGTGAACCGGGCGCTGGTGTACCACTACTTCGGCTCGCGGCGCGATCTGCTGCGCGCGGCGCTGCGGCACAACGTGCGGCAGCGGATCATGAGCGCGCGGGTGCAGGACGAGCCGTTGGGCTTCGGCGACCGGATGAAGCACGTGCTGCGCGGCTGCATCCGGTACGTGTCGATGTACCGGCTGGTCGCGCTGCTGGTGCTGGACGGCGACTCGACGCTGCGGTTGATGCCCGACCTGCCGCACACGCAGCAGCGGTTGAAGCAGGACCAGACCGAGGGCGCGCTGGATTCGGAGATCGATCCGGTGGCGCTGCACGCGATGATGGTTTCGCTGTCGCTCGGGTACGCGATGTCGCGCACGCAGCTGGCCAAGGAGTTCGGCATCGGCGTGCGCGAACTGGACGAGCGGATGCTCGCGGTCGCCGAACGGCTGGGGCCGCAGGCGCCCGAGAAGCCCTGAATTACCTGTTCAGGATGTCTGAGTAGATCATGAAAGAGCTTGCTGCTGAGGGAAAATCTGTCTCCGCAGGATTGACGAAACGTTAAACACGCGCTTTCCTCTGTGGTCGGTGCGGCCTCGCCGTTGAGGCCGCCGCCGCGAGGAGGCGAGTCCATTGGCGGTTCCCCAGACCACCGAGTTGGCCGGCAGCGGCACGCGCCGGACGCAGCCCGGGAGCGTGCGGGCCTGGCTGGTCGTGGCGATGGTCGTCACCCTGATGGTGATCAACTTCGGCGACAAGGCGGTGCTCGGGCTCGCGGCCGGGCCGATCATGCGGGAGCTCGGGCTCAGCGCCGCCGAGTACGGCGCCGTGGCCAGCAGCTTCTACCTGCTGTTCAGCGTGTCCGCGGTGCTGGTCGGCTTCCTGTCGAACCGGGTCAAGACCACCTGGATCCTGGGCATCCTGGCGGTGCTGTGGTCGCTGACCTCGGTGCCGCTGCTGCTCGCGGCCAGCGTCTCCACCCTGTACCTGAGCCGGATCGCGCTCGGCGCGGCCGAAGGGCCGACCGCGCCGATGGTCGTGCACGCCGTGCAGAAGTGGTTCCCGGAGGACCGCCGGTCGGTGCCCACGGCGCTGACGCAGATGGGCGGCGCGCTGGGCCTGGTCATCGCGTCGCCGACGCTGGTCTACCTGATCACCAACCACGGCTGGCGCGCGGCGTTCGTCGCGTTGGCGCTGGCCGGCGTGGTGTGGGTGGTGCTGTGGGCGTTCATCGGCCGTGAAGGGCCGCTGACCACCTACGACGCCGGGCAGCACGGCGTCGTGCAGGCGGGCGGCGAGCCGGAGGTGCCGTACCGGAAGCTGTTCTTCAACGGCACCTTCGTCGGCGGCCTGCTGGCCGGGGTCGGCGCGTACTGGGCGCTGGCGATGAACACCGCCTGGCTGCCGATGTACCTGGAGAAGGCGCTCGGGTACGAGCCGCACCAGATCGGCGTCGTCGTGGTGATCCCGAACGTGCTGAACGCGCTGGTGATGCTGGTCGTCCCGTGGCTCTCCGGGCGCTGGATGCGCCGCGGTGCCACCGGCCGGGTGGCCCGCGGTGTCGTCGCCGGGCTGGCCGTCACCTTCGCGGGCGGCTGCATGCTGCTCCTGCCGCACACCAGCGGTGCCGCCGCTCTGGTGCTGATGACGCTGGCGTTCGGGCTGCCGAGCGTGGCGTTCCCGCTGGGCTACCTGACCGCCGCGCAGATCGCGCCGGTCCGCAAGCGCGGGGCGGTGATCGCGTCGAAGACGGCGCTGGTGACCCTGGCCGGGGTGTTCGCGCCCGCCGTGACCGGCGCGCTCGTCCAGGCCGCCGGTTCTGGTGGGGCGGGATTCCAGACCGCGTTCGGCCTGTGCGCGGGGCTGATGATCGTCGGCGGCCTGCTCGCGGTGCTGGTCGTGAACCCCGAGCGCGACGCCCGCCGCCTCGGCCTGCTGCCGGCCGCGGCTGACCGCTCGTGAGCGTTTCGAAGCGCCATAGCAGCCCAAAACGCTCACGAGGCTTGACACCCGACTTCTCGAGGAGGCCGAGCATGCCGCTGGATTCGTTGTTCTTCCCCAAGGCGATCGGGGTGATCGGGCTGTCCGCCCGGCCCGGGTCGTGGGGGAGCCGGGTGGTGGAGATCCTGCGCTCCGGCGGGTTCGGCGGCGAGCTGTACGCCGTGGAGCCCCGCAACCGCGACGTGGACCTGCCGATCCTCGACGATCTGGCGGAATCCGGGAAGCTGCTGGACATCCTGGTCGTGGCCGTGCCGGCCGAGGCCGCCATCGAGGTGATCGAGCGGGCGCGGCGCGGCGGCGTCGGTGCCGTCGTGCTGTTCTCGTCCGGATTCGCCGAGGACGGCGCCGACGGCCGGGAGCGGCAGCAGCGGTTGCGCGAGGCCGCCGGGGACATGCCGGTGCTCGGGCCGAACTGCCTCGGCGTGATCAGCAAGCCCGCCTCGGCGAACGTGACGACCACCGCGTACGTGGCGCGGCCCGCGCCGCCGCCGGGCCCGGTGTCGCTGGTGTCGCAGAGCGGTGCGGTCGGCTTCGTGCTGGCCAGCCTGCTTGATGCCCGAGGTGTGGGCTTCACCTACTACGCCAGCGTCGGCAACGAAGCCTGCCTGGAGGTCACCGACATCGGCGGTTACCTCGTCGAACGCCCCGACGTGCGGGTGCTCGGGCTGTACGTGGAGCAGATCCGCGACCCGGAGGCGCTGGAGCGGCTCGGCAGGCGGGCGGTCGAACTCGGCAAGCGCATCGTGGTGCTCAAGGCCGGTGCCAGCGAGGCCGGGCAGCGCGCGACGCTCTCGCACACCGCGGCCGTGGCCGGGGACCAGCTGTTGTTCGACGCGCTGTGCCGGGACGCGGGAATCGTGGTGGCCGAGGACGACGAGTCGTTCGCCGACCTCGTCGTCGCGCTGCAACGCGAGGTGTCGCTGCCGCCGCGACCGAACATCGCGGTGCTGTCGATGTCGGGCGGCGCCGGGGCGATCATCGCCGACCGGCTGGCTGCGCTCGGCGCGGAAGTCCGGCCGTTGAGCGGGAAGACCCGGGACCGGATCGAGGAGCTGGAGCTCGCGGGCGTCGCGTCGACGGACAACCCGATCGACCTCGGCGGGCAGTTCTACCGCAGCTCCGACGCGTTCGGGCAGCTGCTCGCGCTGCTCGACGAGGATCCCGAGGTGAACGGCGTCGTCTGCTGCTTCACCTTCGGCGACCTGTTCCCGGAGCTGTACCGGGACCTCGCCGAGAAGGTCGCCGCGCTGGACTCGCCGAGCTGGCTGGTGTGGGCGTGCCCGCCGCCGGGCGCGCTGGTCGGCACGCCGCCCGGGGTGGTGTACCCGAGCATCGCCGGGCTGATCCGCGCGCTGCCCGGCGTGATCCGGCCGGCGCAGCTGGACGTCGAGATCGGTGAGCAGGACGTGTCGGCGGCGGTGGAGCTGCTGGAGCCGCACACCGGCGTGGTCACCGAGATCGATGCCCGCGAGGTGCTGCGCGAACTCGGCGTGCGCTACGTGGACACCGCCGTCGCGGGCGAGGACCTGCCGCCCGCCGATCGGTACGTCGTGAAGATCGACTCGCCGGACGCGCCGCACCGCGCTCGCCTCGGCCTGGTCAAGCTGGGCATCGCGGCGTCGGACGTCGCCGCTACCTGCGCGGAACTGCTTGCCAGGGCTGGAGAACTGGGCCTCTCCGGGGCGCGCGCGGTGATCCAGCCGCAGCTCGCGCACCAGGGTGAGATCGCCGTCGGGGCGGTGCGCGATCCGCACTACGGGCCCGCGCTGCTGATCGGGCCCGGCGGCTCGCGCGTCGAGGAGGCGGGGCTGGCGCGCCAGGTGATCCGCCTGCCCGCGCGTCCCGGGGCGATCGCACGAGCCCTCGCCGACGCGGCTCCACAACTGTCCACTGAGGAGTTCGCTGCGGTGCTGGCCCGGCTCGGCGAGCTCGTCGTGCGGGTACCGGCGCTCGCCGAACTCGACATCAACCCGCTGCTGCTGACGACGGACGGCGCGCCCGTCGCCGTCGACTCGCTCATCGTCGTATCGGAGGAAGCATGACCGACACCGCCGAACGCAACCCGCTCGAGAAGCGCCGGCCGACCCAGGTCGTCGCCCCGGGGATCTACCAGCTGGGCCTGCAGGGCAACAGCTTCATCGTCGAAACCGAGCAGGGGCTGCTGGTGGTCGACACCGGGCCGAGCCCGAAGCTGGTCCCGGACGCGCTCGCCGACCTGCGGCAGCACACCGACGCCCCGATCCGCTGGATCGTCTACAGCCACGGGCACATGGGCTACAACTACGGCGTGCCCGGGTTCCTCGCCGACGCCGAACGCCGGGGCGACCCGCGGCCGACGATCATCGCGCACGAGAACGTGGTCCGCCGCTACCGCCGGTACGCCGAGACGGGCGGGCTGCAGTCCCACCTCAACTCGATGCAGTTCCGCCGCGCCAAGGAGGACTTCCCGGCGGTACCCCCGCAGACGTTCCCGGACCAGACCTACGCCGAGTCGCTGACGCTCGGCACCACCGGCCGCGTGGTGCAGCTGCTCTGGGCGCCGTCGGAGACCGACGACGTGACGGCGGTGTGGCTGCCGCAGGAGCGCATCCTCTACGGCAGCGCGGCGTTGATCGAATCCATCCCGAACGTCGGCACGCCGCTGCGCACCCTCCGCGACCCCGTGCGCTGGGCCGACACCCTCGACCGGTTCGCCGCGCTGGACCCCGCCGTGGTGGTGCCGGAGTGGGGCAAGCCGCGGCGCGAGCAGGTCGGGGAGATGCTCACCGGGACCGCGCGGGCCCTGCGCTGGCTGCGCGCCGAAGTGGTGGCGCGGCTGAACAAGGGCATGGTGGTCGGCGAGATCCTGCACGACCTCGACTACCCGGCGGAGCTGTTCGAGCAGCCGTGGATGGCCGAGACCTACGGGCACCGCGACTACGTGGTCCGGGACATCGTGCGGTCCGAGACCGGCTGGTGGGACTTCAACCCGACCAACCTGCACCCGTCCCACCCCGACGTCGCCGCGGCAGCGGTCGCGGACGCGATCACGGACCAGGCAGCGGTGCTGGCCCGGGCCCGCGAGCTGCGCGACGCGGGGGAGGTGCAGCAGGCGCTGCACGTGATCGACCTGCTCGCGCTGGCGCCGGGGGACAAGCCCGAGGTCGTCGAGGCCCGCGAGCTGAAGGCGGAGCTGTGCGGGCTGCGCGCGAAGCAAACGTCGAGCTACGTGTCCCGGAGCCTGTACCGGATCTAGCTCGCGGCGTCGTGAGTGTTCTGGGTCGCAATGGCGGTCCAGAACACTCACGAACGCAACTCCGAGCGCCGGTGTCGTGGCCCAACGCCACCGATATCCCCACCTGCCACACGGGTTGTCGACCCCGCGGGGCGGCGCTTGTGAGCTGAGCCGCTAGGCTGCTGCCGCCGAACGCCGCACAGTCACAAATCGTGACGGATCAAGCGGCGGGCGTAGCCCGATGGGGTTAATCCAGGTATCCGCGTACGTACAAACCGCGATGCATGCACACGCTCCGTGCTGGAGTGTGGTGACTCGTGAACCCCGAATCCTCCGACCAACCAAGATCCCCCGAAAACAACGATCACGCCTCCACCCCGAACGAGGCGACTGACCGCGGGTTGCGTTCCGCTGCGCTGCGTGCCGACCAGGCCCTGCGCGCGGCAGTGGATCGCGTGCGGCCGGCGGCGCACCGCGTCGGCGAGTGGCTCGCCCCGCTGATCCAGCGCGTCCTGCAGTGGCTCGCACCGCTGCTGCAGCGAATTCAGGAAGCACCCGTGGTGCGGCGTCTCCGGGAGAGGGTTGCGCCGCACGTCGACAAGCTCCCCGAGTCCGTGCGGCGGGCGCCGCGGACCCGGTCCATGCAGGTGGGCGCCGCCGTCGCCGCAGTCGGCGTGGTGGGCCTCGTGATCGGCAGCGCGACCTCCGGCCCGGCCGAGACCGAGGTCCACGAAGCCGCCATGGAAGCCCCGATCCAGCAGCAGCAGGCCCAGGCCGCTCCCGAGCAGGCCGCCCAGGCCCCGGCTGCCGAGGCTGCGCCCGCCCCGCAGGCGCAGCCGGCTCCGGAGGCCCCGCTGGGCCCGCCGGTCGAGGGCATCGACGTGTCGAACCACAACGGCGACATCGACTGGCGCCAGGTCGCGGCCGACGGCAAGAAGTTCACCTTCGTGCTGGCCACCGACGGCACCAGCTTCACCAACCCGCGCTACAGCGAGCAGTACCACGGCGCCAAGGACGCCGGCCTGATCGCGGGCGCCTACCACTTCGCGCGGCCGGGTTCGTCCTCGGCCGAGGTGCAGGCCGAGCGGTTCCTGAACACTGCCGACTACCAGTCCGACGGCAAGACCCTGCCGCCGGTGCTGGACCTGGAAGTGGACCCGAACAGCGGCGGCTGCTACGGCCTGTCCGTGTCCGACATGCACCTGTGGACCAAGACCTTCAACGACAAGGTCAAGGAGCGCACCGGCAAGGAGCCGATCATCTACGCCAACCCGTCGTTCTGGCGGCAGTGCATGGGCGGCACCGACACCTTCGACGGCCACCCGCTGTGGCTGGCCTCCTACGAAGTGGACAGCCCGGCGGTTCCCGGCGGCTTCTCCGACTGGGACTTCTGGCAGTACACCGACAAGGGCAAGGTCGCCGGCATCGGCGGCAACACGGACCTGAACCAGTACCAGCAGGGCTTCGAGCGGCTCAAGCAGCTGGCCGGCTGACCCCCGGCGTTCGCCGGAATTTCGACGGGAGCGGGCCGTCCGCGCAAGCGGGCGGCCCGCTCCTTTTCGTGCGCGGTCGCGTACCTGGTGGCGCGGCGATTCGCGCGAAATCGGCGACATCCCCCGGACGTCAGACGAGCCGACGGTGCCGATATGTCCTCTTTGGACTGTGGTGCCAGTGCTCGCAGGTGAGTGGGACGCATGAGCCCGGCCTCGGGTTGCTGTTCAGATGGGTGATCTTCGTCGTGCCCCGGATGGAGGGGATTCGCCCGAAGCCCGGGTGCCGGACCGATATCCTCGCCGCGATCGATGATCACCTGATCGGAGGCACGGCATGTCACTCTGGGAACAGCGGGTCACCCGGGCTCGGCAGCTGTGGATCAGCGGTGATCACGCCGCCGCCGAGCACGAATTGCGGACCGTCCTCGACGACGGCGACTTCGACAGCGCAGTGCACGCGGCGTGCCTGCTCGGCGGTCTGCTCGACGAGCGCGACGACGCCACCGGGGCCCGCGCGATGTACCAGCGGGCGCTGGACTCCGGGCACCCGATCTACGCCCAGACGGCCGCGATCTCGCTGGGCCTGCTGCTCTTCGACGCCGACGACCTGACCGCCGCCCAGGCGGTCCTGCACTTCTCCGCCGACGGCGCCGACCCGGACGCGGCCGGGCGCGCCAACGCCCTGCTGGCGCAGGTGCTGCACATGCTCGGCGACACCGAGGGCGCGCGCGAGGCCCGAGACCGCGCCCTTATCTGCAACGATCCCGCCGTGGTCGAGCTCGCCCAGGAACTGGACCTGCCGGGCCCCGGCGAGCGGTCCGCCGACGAGTACTTCCAGGTCGCCTACGAGCAGGCGTGCCTGCTGCTGGACCAGGGCCGGGACCACGACGCCGAGCCGATCCTGCTGCGGCTGCTGGACAGCGGGCACCCGAAGTACGGATCGCTGGGCGCGGCGAAGCTGTACACGCTGCACGTCGACGACTCCGCGACGGCGCGCAGGATGGCCGAGCGGATGATCGCCTACCGCCATCCCGAGCACCTCGGCTGGGGCTACGTGCTGCTCGGCGGCGTGCTGGAGGACCTGGCCGACCTGCCCGGTGCGGCCGACGCGTTCCGGCAGGCCGCCGACGACCCGCGCCCCGACGTGCGGCTGCACGCGCTGATCCACCTGGGCATGGTGCACCGCGAACTCGGCCGGGCCGACCAGGCCCGCGAGACCTACCAGCGGGTGATCAACACCCGCCACCCGCGCTACTCGACCGAGGCGCTCGGCGTGCTCGCCGAGTTGCAGCGCGACGAGGGCGACATCGCCGGAGCCGTCGAGACGTTCGGCAAGGTGGCCGATTCCGGGCATCCGGAGAAGGCGCCGCTCGCCGCGTACAACATGGGCGTCCTGCTCTACGAGCACGGCGACCAGGCGGCCGCCGCCGAGGCTTTCCGGAAGGCCGCCGACGCCGCCGACCCGCACGTCGCGCACCAGGCCGAGCTGGCACTGTCCATGATGGACGTGATCGACGCGCAGGAAGCCCCGGAAGGCGGCGACGCCAAGCAACTCGCGCAGCGCGCCCGCGAGGCGGCCGCGGCGGGCGACCTCGCCGCCGCGCGAGCCGCGTACCAGCAGGTCATCGAGATGGATGTGCGCATCTGGTCGGTGATGGCGGCCAACTCGCTCGGCCTGGTGGAGGCGACCGCGGGCGAGCCCGACCGGGCCCGGCGGGCGCTGCGTTGGGCCGCGACCTCCGACGAGGGATCGCTGGCGCAGGACGGCGCGTTCCGCCACGCGCTGCTCGACGAACCGGCCGCGCAGCCGGTGCTGCAAGCGCTGCTGCAGTTCGAGTACGGCGACGGCAGCATGATCGACGGGCTCATCGCCGGCGCGGAGCCGGAGGCCCGCGACCTGGCGGCGGTGGTCAAGGCCGAGCACGTGATGACCACCGACGTGCCGGAAGCGGTGGAGATGCTCACCGGGCTCGCCGAATCCCCGAACCGGCTGGTCTGGACGAAGGCCGGTCACCTGCTGGCCCGCTGGCTGGTGCGGGAGCAGCGGCTGGAGGACGGGCTGCGGATGCTGCACCGGGTCATCGGCGAAGGACATCCCGCGCTGCGGCCGTGGGCGGCGTCCGAGCTCGGCGATCTGCTGCTGGACCAGGGAGATCTCGAAGGCGCCATCGCTGCGTTCGAGACCGCGGCGGCCACCGGGCATCCCATCGTGCTGGGCGAGGTGTTCGGGAAGCTCGCGCTGATGTACCGCACCTGGGACCGGCACGACGAGCTGCTGGACCTCTACCGCCGCACCGCGGCCGGCGGCCACCCCGAGTTCGGCCCGCGGGCGGCGTTCCTGCTCGGCGAGGAACTGGTCGAGGCAGACGACCTGGAGTCGGCGCTGGAGCTGTTCACCAAGGCGGCCGACTCCACCTCCGCCGCCGCGTCGGTCGCGGCCTTCGGCATGCACGCCATCCGGCAGGAACTGGATGCCGCGCGGGCGAGCTTCCTCGCGCTGGTCGACGACGAGAAGCCGCACTACACGGCCACGCAGCTGTGCCTGAACCTGGCGCACCGGTACCAGGGCCGGGGTGCCGCCGAGTTCACCGACTGGGCGTTGCGGCTGGTGGTCGAGGCAGGCCACCCGGAACGGGTCCAGCAGGGCTGGCTCTTCCTCGGCGCGCTGCGCAACGAGAGCGGCGACATCGACGGCGCGATCGAGGCGTGGGAGCACGCGGCCCGGAGCACGGACGACGACGAAGCCGCGGTCGCGAAGTGCAGCCTGGCGGATCTGCTGCAGGACCGTGGAGAGCTCGACCGCGCCGATTCGCTGCTGGACGAGGTCGCCGCGGGCGAAACCGCCAACACCGTGAACGCCGCCCTGAAGCTGGGTGCCCTCCGCTTCGAGCGGGACGACACCGACGGTGCGATGGAGGCGTTCCGCCGCGCGGAGTCGGTGGGAACCCGCGTCGAAGCCGCCCACGCCACTGCCAGCATCGCTGTTCTGCTTTCCCGGCGCGGAGAAACCGAGCGCGCGCGGGAAACGTTCGAGCGCGTGATCGCCTCGGGCGTGCCCAACGTGCAGGCCCAGGCCGCGCTGGACCTGGGCAACCTGCTCCGGGACAACGGCGACGAAGCGGGCGCGAAGGACGCCTACGAGCGGGCGCTGGAGTTCGGCGATCCCGACGTCACGCCGTACGTGTACCAGCAGATGGGCGTCGAAACCGCCGAGCAGCGGGGATTCCGGCTGATCCAGGACGGCGACGTCGAGGGCGCCCGGGCGGCGATCCGCGAGCACTTCGGCTCGGCGCGCGTCGCCGACTACTGGTGCGCCTCCTGGAGCGACCCGGCGGCCGCGGCGTCGATCCTGTCCGGCGCCTTCGGCGACGACCTGCAGACCTGCTCCGAGCTCGGGCTGGACTTCGGCCGGGCGCTGGCGAACAACGACGACCCGGCGGCCCGGGAGTTCTTCCGGATGGTCGCCGACCACGGGCATCCCGCGCTGGTGCCGAACGCCCAGATCGCGCTCGGGGAACTCGCCGAAGGCGAGCGGGAGCACGCGATGGCGCTGGCCTGGTACCGCCGCGCGAGCTCCGCCGGCGAACCGGAGGCCACCGCGAAGGCCGGTGTGCTGCTGGCCCAGCTGCTGACCCGGCTGCACGACCAGGAAGGCGCGAAATCCGCGTGCCGGCACGCGATCGCCGCGGGTTCCGGCATCTGGGCGGTGGACGCGGGCGTGCTGCTCGGCCACCTGCACCTCGTCGCCGGGGAGGTCGCCGAGGCACGCGAGATCTGGGACCGGGCCGAGGAAGGCGCCGAAACCCCCGAGCAGTTCGGGGCCGTGCTGCACCACCGCATCGAGCAGCTCGGCGAGACGAGCGACGAGGCGTTAGAGCTGCTGCGCCGGGCCGCGGCCTCGACCGATCCGAAAACGGCGGTCATCGCGATGGGCCTGCTCGGCGAGCGCGCCGAGGACCCGGCCGAGGCCATCCGCTGGCTCGGCGAGGCCGCGGAACTCGGGGTGCCCGGGCACTCCGACGCCGTGCGCGGGCGGCTCGGCGAACTGCTGCTGTCGCAAGGAGACTCGGACGCGGCGCGAATCCAGTTCGAGCGGGTCAGCCGCAGCGACGAGCCCGACGTCGCGGCGCGCGGCGAGTTCGGGCTGGGCCTGATCCGCTACGAAGCGGACGATCTCGCCGGCGCCGTAGCCGCTTTCGTCAAGACCGCGTCCTGCACCTCCGACGACGACATGGCCGAGGACGCGCTGAACAACGTCCGCGTCGTGCTCGACGGGCAGCGCGCCGCGGGCGATCACCTCGGCGCCGCGAACACCCTGCGCCGGCTCGCCGAAGTGGTGCCCGAATCCCACGTCGCGGAGTGGGCCCACGAGACCGGCGTGGAGTTCCTGGAGACCGAGGACCACGACGCCGCGCTGATCTACCTGCGTTGCGCGGTGGAGATCGGCGCCCCGGAGCCCGCGCCGGAGGCGGTGCTCGCGCTGGGTGAGGCGCTGCAGCTGCGCGGCGACTCGGCGGGCGCGCGGCAGGCGTACGAGCGGGTGCTCGCCACCGGCGACGAAAACCGCGCCGCGATGGCGAAATACCGGCTGGTCGAACTTCTCAAGGACGACGACCCGACCGCCGCCGAGGAACTCATGCGGAGCCAGGACGGCGTCCTGGCGCCGGCGATGAAGGCGATGCTCGGGCTCAAGCGGCGCGAGGAAGGCGACACCGCCGGGGCGATCGAGGCGTTCCGCGAAGCGGCGGGCAGCGCCGACGACCGGTTCTCGCCGATGGCCACCTACGCGCTGGCGCAATCCCTGCGCCAGGACGGCGATCTCGACCAGGCCCGGCAGACCTACCTGCGGCTGATCGAGTCCGCGCCGGAGGACCACTACGCCGGGGAGGCGCTGCTGGAGCTGGCGTCGATGGCCTTCCAAGCTGAGGACTACGCGGAGGCCCACGACTGGAGCCTCCGGGCGTGGGAGTCCGACGACGCGGAGCTGTCCGCGAAGGCGGCGATGAACCTCGGGGTGATCGCCAAGCGCCGCCGCGACATCGCCGCCGCGGCGCCGTGGTTCCAGGCGCTGATCGACCTGGGACATCCCAACGCCGCGCTCGCCGCCGCCCACCTCGCGGAAATGCACTACTGGCGCGAAGATCACGCCGAGGCCGTCCGGCACTACGAGTACACCCTGGCGAGCACCGAAGACCCGGAACTCATCGCCGAGGCCGCCTACCGGGTCGGCGAGATCCGCTACCGGCGCGGCGAAGTCCAGCAGGCGCGCGAACTCCTGAACCGGGCGGTGCGCACCGAGGACCCGTCCTTCGCCGACCAAGCCACGAAACTGCTGACCGAGCTGGGCGCGTAGCGGACTCGTGAGTGCTTTGGTCCGCCATGGCGGACCAAAGCACTCACGAGCGCGGGAAACCGAAGGTCAGGCGCGCACCGTGATGAGGCGTTCCGGGAGCGCGAGGACCTGGTCGAGCACGTCGCACGCCGAACCGGCCGTGCGCCACTGCGCCTCGGCCCGGTCGTCCCGGAAGTCGGCCCCGCGGGAAACCCGCGCGGCGCGCACATCGTCTTCGCCGCGGAGCTCGACCACGTCGACGATGTCGGCGTGCGGGCGCACGTAGATCAACGCCATGAGCTCGCCGTCGGTGTCGCGCACCGGCGGCATCAGCCGGAAGCCCCGCGCCACCAGCTTGCGCAGGCGGATGCTGGAAGCGTCCTGGTCCTCAACTTCAACTGACGAGGTCATCGAACTCACCGTCCTTGGCGCCGCGCACGAAAGCGGCCAGCTCGGCTCGGGTGTAGATCAGCGCGGTGCCGTGTACCTGGCGAGACTGGCGCATCGCGATGGTGCCGTCGTCCAGGGCCGCGACCTCTACGCAGTTGCCCCACTTACCGCTGTGGCGCGACTTCTGCCAGGTCACATCGCCCAGCGCGGAGACCGGGACCTCGAACTGACCGTTCATCAGATCTCCCTCGGCCGACTGCACATGCAATTGCATTCGCCATTGCGCCGGACCGTACCACAGCTCTGCGCGCACGCGCGATCACTGTGCGTACTCGAACGATTTCGGCGTCAGAGCGCTTCGCGGGCTTTTCGCAGCAACTGGCGGGTTTGCTCCGGAGTGCGGGCGTCCACCATCAGTCGATCGAGTGTCCTGCCGTACCACTCGATCTCCTCCCGCTTGTCCAGGTACAGCGCGCCGCCCAGGTGCTCCAGGTAGACCACGTCCGGCAGTTCGGGCTCGTTGAAGCGGAGCATGGTGAACGAGCCCTCCGCCGCGTACCCGCTGAGCGAGAACGGCACCACCTGCAGCGCGATGTTCGGCAGCTTGGTCATCTCCAGCAGGTGGTCGATCTGCGCGCGGAGCACGGCGGCGCCGCCGATCGGCCGGTGCAGCACGGATTCGTCGATGACCGCCCAGAGCCGGGGCGCGTCCGGGCGGGCGAGCAGCCGCTGCCGCTTCATGCGCAGCGAGACCCGGCGCCGGGTCTCGTCATCGGCCAGCTTCGGGTGTCCCGAGCTCGCGATCGCCATCGCGTAGGCCTCGGTCTGCAGCAGGCCCGGCACGAACTGCAGCTCGTAGGTCTGGATCCGGGAGGCGACCCCTTCGAGCCCGACGTAGTCCTGGAACCACTGCGGCATGGCCTCCGCGTACCGGTTCCACCAGCCGGGCTGCCTGGATTCGGAGACCAGCCGGAGGAAGTGCTCCCGCTCCGCCGGATCGGTCACGCCGTACATCGTGAGCAGGTCCGCGACGTCGCGTTCCTTGAACCCGACCCGGCCCAGTTCCATCCGGCTGATCTTGGATTCCGAGCCGCGGATGGCGTAGGCGGCCTCGGCGGGCAGGATCTCCGCGGCCTCCCGCAGCCGGCGCAGCTGCGCGCCCAGGATGATGCGCCGGGCGGTCGGGCTGCCGTCCGGTCCGGCCGCGTCGCCGTCGGCGGATCCCGCTTCCCGAGCCATCGCCGCACCTCCTGGTCGAATTTCCGCCCGATTCTCGCATCGCCGCGGTGGATGCACCCGCACCGATCGATCCACTCGTTCGGCTCAAGATCGACTTGCGCGACCTCACGTTCTTAGCACGCCGGACGTTTACTCCCCGAAACGAAGCTCGTACGCTGTGCAACCCCGAGGCACCCGACATCACCCGTAAGCGAGGACACCATGGCAGCCGACCTCACCGCTTCCGACGGTGAAGCGACCCCGGTTCACATCGACACCAGCAAGGCCAGCATCGCCCGCGTCTACGACGCTTTCCTCGGCGGGAAGGACAACTACGAGGTGGACCGCGAGGTCTTCCGGCGCGTCCAGGAGGTCACGCCGGAGGCCGCGCAGCTGGCCTGGGACAACCGCCAGTTCCTGATCCGGGTCAGCCGGTTCATCGCCGCGGAAACGGGGATCACGCAGTACCTCGACTGCGGGTCGGGCCTGCCCACCGCGGAGAACACCCACCAGGTGGTGCAGCGGATCAAGCCGGAGTCGCGGGTGGTCTACGTGGACAACGACCCCGTGGTCCTCGCCCACGGTCGCGCGTTGCTGGAGGAGAACTCGCAGACGCACTTCAGCCCCGCCGACATCTTCGAACCGGCGCGGATCCTGCAGGACGAGGTCGTCAACCGGCACCTGGACCTCTCGGAACCGGTCGCGCTGTTCCAGCTCGGCACCCTGCACCACTACGACGGCGCGCGACCACCGGCCGACATCATGCGGGAGTACATCGACGCGCTGCCATCGGGGTCCTACGTGGCCATCAGCCACTTCCTCGACCCGGGGACCGAGGAGTACAACGAGCTGGCCCGGCGGATGGAGCAGGCGTTCCTGCACAGCCCGATGGGCACCGGGGTGTTCCGCACCCGGGCCGAGATCGAGGCGATGTTCCCGGGCCTGGAGCTCATCGACCCGGGCCTGGTGAAGTGCGCGGACTGGTGGCCGACCGGCCCCCGCCTCAACCCGCTCTACCCCGTCCAGCACTGCATCGCAGGAGCCGTCGCCCGCAAACCCTGACGCTGCAACGTTCTTCGTCTCTACCAAACACTTGCTTGTTCGGCTAGACTCCGGCTGCCGCTGGTGTCCAGCGGATCGAGCCTGCCCGGCCGGTGCCTCGCCCGGATCAACCGACCGGTGCCTGCGACGGAGGGACGGTCATGGCGGAGGCGTACATCATCGACGCGGCGCGGACCCCGGTGGGCCGGCGCGGCGGTGGGCTCAGCGGCATCCACCCGGCCGACCTGTCCGCGCACATGCTCCGAAACCTGGTGGCCCGCACCGGGATCGACCCGTCGGCGGTCGACGACGTGGTGTGGGGATGCGTCGACGCGGTCGGCGCGCAGGCGGGCAACATCGGCCGCACCGGGTGGCTGGCGGCCGGGTTCCCGGAGCACGTCCCGGGCGTGACGATCGACCGCCAGTGCGGTTCTTCCCAGCAGGCGGTGCACTTCGCCGCCCAGGCGGTGCTCAGCGGCACGGCCGAGCTGGTGATCGCCGGCGGCGTGCAGAACATGAGCGCCATCCCGATCGGCAGCGCGCTGCTGGGCGGTGCGGAGCTCGGATTCCCCGTCGCCTACGGCCCGAACTCCGGTTCCGCAGGTTGGCAGGACCGCTATGGCGAAGTGGAGGTGACGCAGTTCCGCGGTGCGGAGCTGATAGCCGAGAAGTGGGGCATCTCCCGTTCGGACATGGAGGAGTTCGCGCTGACCAGCCACCGGCGGGCGATCGACGCGATCGACGCGGGCCGGTTCGACGAGGAACTCGCACCGATAGCGGGTGTCGAGCGCGACGAAGGTCCGCGCCGCGACACCAGCAAGGAGAAGCTCGAAGGGCTCAAGGCGCTGCGCGAGGGCGGCCGCATCACCGCCGGGTTGGCCAGCCAGATCTCCGACGGGGCCTCGGCGCTGCTGATCGCCTCCGAGCAGGCCGTCGCCGACCACGGCCTGACGCCGCGAGCGCGCATCCACCACATGAGCGTGCGCGGCGACGACCCGGTCTTCATGCTGTCGGCGCCGATCCCGGCGACCCGGCACGCGCTGGCGAAGGCCGGGCTGAGCGCCTCGGACATCGACGTGGTGGAGATCAACGAGGCCTTCGCGAGCGTGGTGCTGGCCTGGCTGAAGGAGATCGACATCGACCCGGCTCGGGTCAACCCCAACGGCGGCGCGATCGCCCTGGGGCATCCCCTCGGCGCGACCGGGACCAAGCTGATGACGACGATGCTGGCGGAACTGGAGCGCACGGGCGGCCGCTACGGACTGCAGACGATGTGCGAAGGCGGGGGCACGGCGAACGTGACGATCATCGAGCGCCTCGGCTGACGGGCACCGCGGGCGCATGGATTTCGGCGGTGTGGGAGGAGTTTCATGGCCATCAACCGGGAATTCGTCGGGCATACCTTCGGTTCCGGCGAACCGTACGAGGTGACGCGCGGCAAGATCCGCGAGTTCGCCGACGCCATCGGCGATGCCAACCCGGCCTACCGCAGCCCGGATGCCGCTCGCGCGCTCGGGCATCCCGACGTGATCGCGCCGCCGACCTTCGGCATCGTCGCGGCCGGCGCCGCGTCGTCGGACAACCCGATCCGGCGCCCCGAGTTCGGCCTCAACTACCGGATGGTCGTGCACGGCGAGCAGGAGTTCCGCTACCGGCGGCCGATCCGGGCCGGTGACGTGCTCACCGCGACGGGCCGGATCGCGGAGATCCGCGACGCCGGGCGCAACGAGCTGGTGCGCATCGAGACCGACATCCGCGATGGCGCCGGCGAGCTGGTGTGCACCGCGGTGAACGTCATCGTGTCGCGGGGCACCGCGGCCGGAGGGGAGTGAGGCATGCCGGCGAGCGTGCGCTACGACGACGTCGAGGTCGGCACCGAGATCGGCCCCGAGCGCTATCCGATCCACCGGCTGACGCTGGTGAAGTACTGCGGGGCTTCCGGTGACTTCAACGTGATCCACTGGAACGAGCGGATCGCCAAGCAGGCGGGGCTGCCGGACGTGATCGCGCACGGCATGCTCACCATGGCGGAGGCGGCGCGGCTGGTCACGGACTGGGTGGGAGACCCGGGCGCGGTGCTGGAGTACGGCGTCCGCTTCGCGAAGCCGGTCGTGGTCCCGGACGACGACGAAGGGGTCGAGGTCGTGGTCGCGGGCCGGGTGGCGGAGAAGCTCGGCGACAAGCAGGCCGTGATCGAGCTCGCGGCCACTTCCGGTGGAGTAGACGTCCTGGCCAAGGCCAGGGCTGTCGTCCAGCTCGCCTGACCTGGAGCGGTACCTGTTCCTGTTGCCAGGCAACGAAACAGGCACCGCTGCGTCATTCGGCCAGGGCAACCTGACGTGCATGGTCGCGCTCCGCGCGGCCGGTGAGTCGCTGCAGCAGCCGGGCGGTGCTTGCGCGCCGTCCCCAGGCGATGACGGCGACGACGAGCAGCGTGACGGCCGGGAAGGCCACCAGCACGATCAGGCCCTGGGCCTGGGTGATGGTGATGACGGTCGCGCCGATCATGAGCGCGACCAGGCCGGAGCCGGCCAGGCCGCACAGCGCCGGCACGAGCAGCCCGATGCCGCCGGCGAGCTCGGCGACGCCGACGAAGTAGCGCAGCCACTGGCCGAAGCCCATGGCTTCGAATCCGGCCACGGTCATCGGGTCGCTGAAGAGCTTCCAGCACGAGCTGTACACGAACAACGCGGCGGCCAGCGCTTGCAGCACCCACAGGGCGATGTTTCCCGCCTGCGAACCGGTGCGGCGGTGTGAGTTGGTGGTCACGGGACGTCCTTCTTCCAGATGCGATCTTGGTTCGCTCAGGCGCATTGCGTCTTCCGATCACGCGGCCCGTGGCAAGCGTCCCGACTGCGGCGCCGTTGCTCTGTCGTCGGGATGAGCGGTTCCAAGAGTTCCCGGCGGGTGAGCGAGCATCAAGAATCGATCGCGCCATCGGGGTTTAGTCGGGCTTAACGATCGGGCGCGAAGGAGGCGTGGTGCGTTCGATCGGGGGAGCTCCCGGACTCGGTGCTGACCGCCGTCCTGTCGAGCCGGAACCCGATCAACCTCCGCGATCCACCGCCGCACCCCGGAGCTCCACCCAGGTCGAACCCGAAACCTCTCGACCACCGGTGAACTCGCGACCGGAAGGCGCAATTTCCCGCGAAATCGACCACCTCCGGCGGTGCGGTCGGGAGCGTTCTGCGAAGATGGCGCCGTGGCTTCGACCAAGCGCTTGTCCGACCGCGGCCGCGCGGCGCGGGATTCCGGCGGCTCCGGGCGGCGGGCCGAACTGCTGGCCATCGCCGGTGAGCTGTTCGCCACCCGCGGCTTCCTCGCCACCACCGTGCGCGACATCGCCGACGCCGCCGGGATCCTCTCCGGCAGCCTGTACCACCACTTCGACTCCAAGGAGTCGATGGTCGACGAGATCCTGCGCGAGTTCCTCGACGCCCAGCGCGAGACCAACGAGCAGGTGCTGCGCGAGGCGAGCGACCCGCGCGCCGCGATCATCGAGCTCATCCGGCGGTCCTTCGGCGCCATGCGGCAGTACCGGGCGGCGATCGCGATCTTCCAGAACGAGTCGAAGTACCTCGGCGGGTTCGAGCGGTTCGGCTACCTGCAGCAGGCGGCCGAGGACTTCGAGCGGGTCTGGACTCGCGTGCTGCAGGACGGCCGGAGCGCCGGGGTGTTCCGCGCGGACCTCGATCCCAAGGTGACCTACCGCTTCATCCGCGACATGGTGTGGACGGCGGTGCATTGGTACGACCCGAGCGGAACGCTCACCGCGGACGTCATCGCGGATCAGTACATCAAGATCCTCTGCGGCGGCATCGTGTCGCGGGAGTGACGAGGGGGTCACGTTCGTCGTCGTGAGTTCTGAGTGTCTAAATTGGATTCGGCTCGTGCGGGTTACCAGGATTCGTCCATTGAGAGATTCGTCCCCAATGGACACTGCGGTGCGGTCTCGTGCGTGATGGCTCGTGAGTGTTTTGGGCTGCTGTAGCGCTCCAAAACCTTCACGAGCCCTGAACGGCCGAACTGTTTCGCCCAGGTTTCGAGGAACGGGGAAGCTTCTCCGCGCCGCAGAGGCCCGGGTTATCCTCGCGGGAGCAGTGTGCTGCGGACGGCTGGAGGTCAACGGTGAACGACGGTGCGGCAGAAGCACGGCACGCCTGGATCAACTCGGGGGTGTTCGAGGTGGCGCCGGGCGTGCACCGGATTCCGCTGCCGCTGCCCAACGACGGGCTGCGCGCGGTCAACGTCTACGCCATCGAAGACGGCGACGGGCTGGTGCTCATCGACTCCGGCTGGGCCCTGGACGAAGCCCGCGACCAGCTCGAATCCGCGCTCGGCGAGCTCGGCTACGGCTTCGAGGACGTGCAGCGCTTCCTGGTCACCCACGCCCACCGCGACCACTACACGCTCGCCGTCGCGCTGCGCCGCAACTTCGGCTCCCGGATCAGCCTCGGCGCGGGCGAACAGCCCTCCGTGGAGGCGCTGCTGGCCAACCGGCAGGAAGCCGAGGCCGAGCGGCTGCGGCGCTGGGGCGCGGACGAGCTGCTCGTCAAGCTCGCCGAGGCGTACGGCGGCAAGGCGCCGAAGTCCCGCAGCAGCTACGAACTCCCGGACGAGTGGCTGGAGGGCAAGGTCGAGATCCCCCTGCAGTCCCGGACGCTGCTCGCCGTGCCGACGCCGGGGCACACCCGGGGCCACGTGGTGTTCCTGGATTCCGAGTCGTCGCTGATGTTCTCCGGCGACCACATCCTGCCGCACATCACGCCGTCCATCGGCGTCGAACCGGCGCGCGCGGACCTCCCGCTGGGCGAGTACCTGGACTCGCTGCGGCTGATGCAGTCCTACCCGGACATGCGGCTGCTGCCGGCGCACGGCCCGACGGGCGGGAGCTCGCACACCCGGGCCGCGGAACTGCTGCAGCACCACGAGGAGCGGCTGGACCAGACGGCCGAGGCGATCCGCGACGGGGCGGGCACGGCGTACGAGGCCGCGCTGAAGCTGGGCTGGACCCGCCGCAACCGCAAGCTGCTCGACCTCGACCTGTTCAACCAGGTGCTGGCCGTCGGCGAGACCAACGCGCACCTGGATGTCCTTGTCGCCCGCGGAATCCTGACCTCGTCCGCGACGGACGGCATCGTCGAGTACGCGGTGCCCGGCCAGGCCTGACGCGACCGCCGGCGCGGGTCTTCCGGAGCGACCCCCGGAAGACTCACGCCAGCAGCAGGCGGACGGTGAGCTCCAGGCGGTTGGAGACGTCGGACGCGGATGCGCGGCGGGTCACCCAGGCGACCAGGTTGGACAGCCACACGTCGCCGATCACCCGCGCGATCGCCTTCTCCTCGTCGGTGGGATCGTCGACGGTCATGGCGTTGGTGAAGAACCGCTCGACCAGCGCCGCGACGGTGTCGACCTCGGCCGCCGCCGAGGTGTCGGCGAACATGAACGCGCGGGTCATCGCCTCGGTCAGCTGCGGGTTGCGCTGCAGCGTCTTGGTGGTGCGGTTGAGCACGAACATGACCCGCTCGTAAGGCGTTTCGCCGGGGATCTTCGTGCGGTCCATCTTGTCCTGGGCCCGCTCGAACTCCCGGGCCAGGCCGGTCACCAGCAGGTGGATCTTGGACGGGAAGTACCGGTACAGCGTCCCCAGCGCCACGTCGGCCTTCTCCGCGACGGTGCGCATCTGGACCGCGTCGTAGCCACCCTTGGTGGCCAGCGCGATGGTGGCGTCGATGATTCGCTTGCGGCGTTCGTGCTGAGCAGTGGAACCGGTCTCGTCGTCCCGGAGCGCCTGCAGCACATTCCGCGAGGTGCTTGCCATGCAGCGTCGGTCCCCTCGAAGACTCGTTGGTCGAAACGCGTGGTGGTCACCACGCGGCTCGTCGCCGCACCACCCTGACGGGTTAAGGTGATCGACGTGGTTCGATCGAAACATGTTCCAGTCTACCCAGCCCGCCGGGCGCTGGCTGTGTGAGGTGAGTCGTGCGGATCGCGTTGCTGTCCTACCGGAGCAAGCCGCACTGCGGCGGGCAAGGCGTCTACGTCCGGCACCTCAGCCGAGGGCTGGCGGAACTGGGCCATCACGTCGAGGTGTTCTCCGGCAAGCCGTACCCGGAGCTGGATCCCGGGGTGGATCTGACCGCGGTGGACAGCCTCGATCTCTACGACGACGCGGACCCGTTCCGCACCCCGCACTGGCGGGAACTGCGTGACGCCGTCGACCTGCTGGAGGTCGGCACCATGTGGAGCGCCGGCTTCCCCGAACCGCTGACCTTCAGCCTGCGGGCGGCGAAGCTGTTGCGCGCCCGGCGCCACGAGTTCGACGTGATCCACGACAACCAGTGCCTCGGCTACGGCCTGCTCGCCTTGCAGCGAGCCGGGATTCCGCTGGTCGCGACCGTGCACCACCCGATCACGCACGACCGCCGGGTCGACCTGGCCGGGACCACCGGCTGGCGGCGGGTCGGGGTGCGCCGCTGGTACGGGTTCACCCGCATGCAGGCGCGGGTGGCCCGCCGGATCCCGCAGCTGCTGACCGTTTCGGAGTCCTCGGCCGCCGACATCCGGCGCGACTTCGGCGTGGCCGCGAAGCAGCTGCAGGTGGTTCCGCTGGGCGTGGACGCCGAGGTGTTCAAGCCGCCGACCGCGCCCCGGGTGCCCGGCCGCATCGTGGCGATGGCCAGCGCGGACACCCCCATGAAGGGCATCGGCACGTTGCTGGAGGCGGTCGCGAAGCTGCGCACCGAACGCGCCGTGGAGCTGGTGCTGGTCGCGAAGCCGACGCCCGGCGGACCGACCGAGCAGCGCATCGAGGAGCTGGCCATCGGTGACGTGGTGCGCACCGTCAGCGGCATCAGCGACGCCGAGCTCGCGGAGCTGCTCGGCTCCGCCGAGGTGGCCTGCGTGCCGTCGCTCTACGAGGGATTTTCGCTGCCGACGGTCGAAGCGATGGCCTGCGCGACGCCGCTGGTGGCCAGCCGCGCCGGGGCGATCCCGGAGGTGGCCGGGCCGGACGGCGAGTGCGCCGACCTCGTGCCGCCCGGCGATGCCGAGGCGCTGGCGACGGCGCTGGCCGGGCTGCTCGACTCGGCCGATCGACGGCAGCGGCTCGGCGAGGCCGGCCGGGCTCGGGTTTTGGCGAAGTACAGCTGGAAATCGGTGGCAGCGGCGACGGTCGACTGCTACGCCGAGGCGATCGCGCGGAGGGCGCGCGCCGGGGAGGGAGCAACTTGCTGACGGTGGACTTCGACAAGCTCGGCGTGCAGCCGGGCCAGCGGGTGCTGGACCTGGGCTGCGGCGCGGGGCGGCACGCCTTCGAGCTCTACCGGCGCGGGGCGGACGTGATCGCGTTCGACCAGGACGTCGCGGAGCTGGAGAACGTGGCGGCGATGTTCGCCGCGATGAAGGCCGAGAACCAGGTGCCCGACGGCGCCGCCGCGCAGACCGTCTCCGGTGACGCGCTCGCGCTGCCCTTCCCGGACGAGCACTTCGACTGCGTGATCGCCTCGGAGATCATGGAGCACGTCCCCGAGGACGAGAAGGCGATGCGCGAGCTGGTGCGCGTCGTCAAGCCCGGCGGCCGGGTGGTCGTGACGGTCCCGCGCGCGTGGCCGGAGAAGATCTGCTGGGCGCTGTCGGACGAGTACCACCAGGTCGAGGGCGGCCACGTGCGGATCTACTCCGCCGACGAGCTGATCGGCAAGCTCCGCGACGCGGGGCTGCGCCCGGCGTTCCACCACTACGCGCACGCGCTGCACTCGCCGTACTGGTGGCTGAAGTGCGCGGTCGGCACCGACAACGACGACCACCCGCTGCCCAAGCTCTACCACCGGATGCTGGTGTGGGACCTGATGAAGGGGCCCTGGATCACCCGCACCGCCGAGCGCCTGCTGGACCCGGTGATGGGCAAGAGCATCGCGGTCTACCTGGGCAAGCCGGGATCGGCCCGTGCCGGGGCCTGAGGTTCCGGGCGTGCTGTCCGCCGAGGCGGCCGCCCAGACCGGCAAGGCCATCGCCGCGACGCAGCTGGCATCCGGCGCGGTGCCGTGGTTCCCGGGCGGGCACGTGGACCCGTGGGACCACGTCGAGTCGGCGATGGCGATGGCCGCGACCGGGCTGCTCGCCGAGGCCGAGCGCGCCTACGAGTGGCTGCGCGCGACCCAGCGCCCGGACGGCTCCTGGCCGTTGCAGGTCCGCGACGGGCGGATCGAGGACGCCGGATCGGACACCAACTTCTGCGCGTATCCGGCCGTCGGTGTCTGGCACTACCTGCTGATCAGCGGCGACGACGGGTTCGCGGAGCGGATGTGGCCGGTGGTCCGGGCCGCGATCGACTTCGTGCTCACCGAGCAGCGGGAGCGGGGCGAGATCGACTGGGCCGTGGGGGAGTCGGGCATCCCGACCGGCGAGGCGCTGCTGTCGGGGTGCTCCAGCATCCACCACAGCCTGCGCTGCGCCCTCGCGCTGGCCGAGTACCTGGACCAGCCGCAGCCGGGCTGGGAGGTGGCGCTGGGCCGGCTCGGGCACGCGCTGCGCCACCACCCGGAGGCGTTCACGCCGAAGCACCGGTACTCGATGGACTGGTACTACCCGATCCTCGGCGGGGCGTTGCGCGGCGAGGCCGGGCGGCAGCGGCTGTTCGCGCGCTGGTCGGACTTCGTCGTGGACGGGCTCGGGGTGCGCTGCGTCGACGACCACCCGTGGGTCACCGGCGCGGAAACCTGCGAACTGGTGCTCAGCCTGGATGCGCTGGACGAGCACGACCGGGCCCGCGACCTGCTCGCGGCGATGCAGCACCTGCGCGACCCGGACGGCTCGTACTGGACGGGCCTGGTCTACGCGGACGACAAGCGCTGGCCGGAAGAGCGCTCGACCTGGACCGGAGCAGCGGTGGTCCTGGCGGCGGACGCGCTGTCCCGCGCGACGCCGGGCAACGGCATCTTCCGGGGCGAGAAGCTCCCGGCGGGCCTGCCGCTGGAGAACGTCCCCTGCTGCGAACTCGAGAACGTCTCCGGCCCCTGATCCACCCTCCCCACGCCGTCGCCGACCACGTGTGTCCGCAATTTCAATGGAAATCGGACCTCTGATTTCCATTGAAATTGCGGAAGTTGTCCACAGCCTTCGGCGCGTCGTGGTCCGACACGCCGAAGGAGTCCAGTTTCAATTGAAACTGGACCGTAGGTTTCAATTGAAACTGTGGACCTCGGGACCGGAGATGGCTGGGGACTGAAGGCGCTCGGGGCCGGCGATGGCTGGGGGCCGGTGCCAGCTCGGGAGTGAAGGCGCTTGGGGCCGGAGATGGCTGGGGTTGGGGTCGGTGAATGCCCGGGGACCGGGGCCGGTGGTGTCTGGGGTGGGGATCCGGTGGGTTTCCGAGGCTCGGTTTTAGGGGCGGGAGCCGGGTTCGCCCGTTGTGCGTTGGAGGACGCGGAGGGAGCCGACGACTCGGGTTTCGCGGAACGCTCCCGTTTCCAGGGCTCGGCAGTAGATCCGGTAGGGCGCTTGGCCGCCGTCTTCCGGGTTCGGGAAGACGTCGTGGATGACCAGGGCTCCGCCCGGCGCCAGCCAGTGCGCCCAGCCCTCGTAGTCCGTGCTCGCTGCCGCGTCCGTGTGGCCGCCGTCGATGAACAGCAGCGACAGCGGCGTTCGCCAGAACTCCGCGACCGCTCCGGAACGGCCGACGATGGCCGTGACCTCGTCCTCCAGGCCGGCCGCGGCGATCGTCCGGCGGAATTCGCCCAGCGTGTCCAGCTTGCCGACGACCGGGTCGACCAGGTTCGGGTCGTGGTACTCCCAGCCCGGTTGGTGCTCTTCGGAGCCGCGGTGGTGGTCGACCGTGACGATCTGGCCTCCGGTGCGGCGGGCCGCGGCGCCGAGGTAGATGGCGGATTTGCCGCAGTAGGTGCCGATTTCGACCGCCACGCCGGTGCCGAGGTGCTCCAGCGCCGCCTCGTAGAGCGCCTGGCCCTCCTCCGGCGGCATGAATCCGGTGGCCCGCTCGGCGAGCTCGCGCAGATCCGCCGGGATCGGGGGGTGCTGCTCGCGGTCGGTGGCCGATCCCTGCGTCACGTGCGTCCTCCGTCTGGTCCGGTTCGGTGCCGCCGGAATCCTACCTCCTGAACTGGACAGTTCCGGTAGAACCTGTTGTCTTTCGCCCGGACCGGGGTGCGGTCGTCAACGTTGTCGGGGCATCCGACCGCTTGCATTGAGGCCCGGCCGCCGGTACTACTAGAACAAGTTTCAATACCGGGCGATGGATGAGGCGGGTCGGATGGAGTTCGCCTTCGGGGAAACGCAGCAATCCGTGCAAGATCTGGCCGCCGAGGTGCTGCGACGCGAATCCGGTCGCGGCGCACCAGGCGATGGAACCCGTTACGACGAGGCGATCTGGAAGGCGCTGGGCGACGCGGGGCTGCGGTCCCTGGCGGTGCCGGAGCGGCTGGGCGGGGCGGGACTCGGCGTGCTGGAGACGGCGATCGTCCTCACCGAGATCGGGCGCGTCGCGGCCGACGTCCCCGCCCTGAGCACGCTGGCCTTCGGCGTCCTGCCGGTCGCGCGCCACGGCACGCCCGCTCAGCAGGACGAGCTGCTGGACGGCAAGATCCTCACCGCTGCGCTGAACGAGCCGTCGTCACCGCTGCCGGACGAGCCGCGCACCGAGGCGGTGGACGGCCGCGTTTCCGGCGCGAAGACCGGCGTTCTGCACGCCGACCTCGCGCACCGGATCCTGGTCTCCGCGAGCACGCCCGACGGTCCCGGCGTCGTCCTGGTCGATCCGACCGCGCGAGGCGTGACGCTGCACCAGGTGCGGTCGTCGTCGGGCATCGAATGGTCCGTCCGCCTCGACGACGCGCCCGGCGAGTTCCTCGGCGGCGCGCCGGACCGCGCGGTGCTCGCCGACCTGCACGCATGCGCGCTCGCGGGCATCTGCGCCGTGGGTGACGGCGCGGTGGCCGGCGCGCTCGGCCACACCGCGGAACACCTGCGCACCAGGCATCAGTTCGGCAAGCCGCTGGCCGCTTTCCAGGCCGTCGCCCAGCAGATCGCCGACGTCTACATCGCGGCCCGAACCCTGCACCTGGCCGCGCAGTCCGCGTCCTGGCGGCTGGCCGCCGGGCTCGACGCGGCCGAGGACCTGGCGGTCGCCGCGTGGTGGCTCGCCGAGGAGGCCCCGGCGGTGCTGCAGACCTGCCACCACCTGCACGGCGGCCTCGGCTTGGACATCACCTACCCGCTGCACCGCTATTCGTCGCTGATCACCGACCTCGCCCGGCTGGCAGGCGGCGCGCAGCACCGCCTGGACGTGCTCGCGGCACGAGCCTGAGGAGGGGCATGTTCATCGAACTCACCGCCGAGCAACGCGCCCTGCAGGACGAACTGCGGGCCTACTTCGGCGATCTCATGACGCGCGACGAGCGCGAGCGGATGGCGGTGGACCGGCACTGCTCCGCGCACCGCGACGTGGTGCGCCGGATGGGGCGGGACGGCTGGCTCGGCGTCGGCTGGCCCGTCGAGTACGGGGGGCGCGGTTTCGGCGACGTCGAACAGCTGATCTTCGCCAACGAGGCCGCCCGGGGCGACGTGCAGCTGCCCGCCGTGACGCTGCAAACGGTCGGGCCGACCCTGCAGGCCTACGGCACGCCCGAGCAGAAGGCGTTCTTCCTGCCCAAGATCCTGGCCGGCGAGATCCACTTCGCGATCGGCTACACCGAGCCCGACGCGGGCACGGACCTGGCCTCGCTGCGCACCGCGGCGGTCCGCGACGGCGACTCCTACGTGGTCAACGGGCAGAAGATCTTCACCACCGGCGCGCACGACGCCGACTACATCTGGCTGGCATGCCGGACCGACCCCGATGCGCCCAAGCACAAGGGGATCTCGATCCTCATCGTGGACACCCGCGATCCCGGCTACTCGTGGACGCCGATCATCACCTGCGACGGCGCGCACCACGTGAACGCCAGCTACTACCAGGACGTCCGGGTGCCGGCGGACATGCTGGTGGGGGAGCAGGACAGGGGCTGGAGGCTGATCACCACCCAGCTCAACCACGAGCGCGTCATGCTCGGCCCGGCCGGGCGCATCGCGGGCATGCGCGACCGGGTGCGCGAGTGGGCGCGGGGCCGGGCCGCGCCGGACGGCACGCCGCTGCTCGAACTGCCCGACGTGCGCCGGGTCCTCGCGCGGGTGCGCGCCTGCGAGCGGGTCAACGAGCTGCTCAACTGGCAGGTCGCGGCGGCGGCCGCGCTCGGGCCGGTGGCCGTCGCGGACGCCTCGGCGACCAAGGTGTTCTCCTCGGAGCACACCCAGCACCTGGGCCGGCTGCTGGCCGAGGTCGTCGGCCGCCACGGCGATCCGTCCGATGTGGACACCGAAGACCTGCTCGCCTGGCTCGACGTGCAGTACAAGCGCAACCTCGTGCTCACCTTCGGCGGTGGGGTCAACGAGGTGCAGCGCGAACTGATCGCCACTGCCGGACTCGACCTGCCCCGCGTGCCGCGCTGAGCCGGAGGGAACATGACCAGCACTGCCACCGCGGCGGACGCCATCCTGGCCGCCGCCGACCGCATCCAGCAGCGCGGGGCCAGCGCCCCGCGAGCCGCGCGCGATCCCGTGAACCTCCCGATGATCAACAACTGGGTGGAGGCGATCGGCGACGCCAACCCCGTCTACACCTCGGCGGCCGACGCGGCCGCATCGGTCCACGGTGGACCGGTCGCGCCCCCGGCGATGGCGCAGGTGTGGACGATGGGTGGCCTGCACCCGGACCGCGACACCGACGACCCGCTGTACGCGATGATGGCCGCGCTCGACGACGCCGGGTACACCTCGGTCGTCGCGACCAACTGCGA
The DNA here is from genome assembly GCF_040654735.1 of Saccharopolyspora sp. NPDC050642. Taxonomy (NCBI): domain Bacteria; kingdom Bacillati; phylum Actinomycetota; class Actinomycetes; order Pseudonocardiales; family Pseudonocardiaceae; genus Saccharopolyspora; species Saccharopolyspora sp. NPDC050642. The sequence continues at coordinate 147,192 of NZ_JBFAIN010000008.1, forward strand.
GCAGACCTACCACCGGTACCTGCGGCACGGCGAGCAGCTCACCGTCACCACCAGGCTGGACGGCGTCGTCGGGCCGAAGAAGACCGGGCTCGGGGAAGGCTGGTTCGTCACCACCCGCAACACCTGGTACGTCGGCGACGAGCCGGTGGCCGAGATGCTGTTCCGGGTCCTGAAGTTCCGCCCGCCGGAGCGGAAACCCGAAGCGCCGCAACAACGATCCGGCGCCGACGTGATCCGGCCGGCGGTCAACCCGGACACCGCGTACTTCTGGGAGGGCACGGCGGCCGGCGAGCTGCGCATCCAGCGCTGCGGGCAGTGCGGGCTGCTGCGGCACCCGCCGGGGCCGATGTGTCCCGAGTGCGGCGCCGCCAAGCGGACCTACCTGGTTTCCGAGGGCCTCGGCGAGGTCTACAGCTACATCGTGCACCACCACCCGCCGGTGCCGGGCAAGGAACTGCCGCTGGTCGTCGCGCTGGTCGAGCTCGACGAGGGCGTGCGGATGCTCGGCGAGCTGCGCGGCGTCGACCCGGCGGCGGTCGAGATCGGCCAGCGGGTCGTGGCCGACTTCCAACGGATCGACGACGAACTGGTGCTACCCGGATGGAGGCCGAAGGCGTCATGACACTGGCTCGAACGCGGTCGCTCGCCGAAGTGGCCATCGGCGACGCGCTGCCGGAGGAACGCATCGAGGTCTCGCCGACCTTCGTGGTCAGCACCGCCATCGCCACGCGCGACTTCCAGGACGTGCACCACGATCGCGACCTCGCGGTGGCCAAGGGCTCCAAGGACATCTTCGTCAACATCCTCACCACCACCGGCCTGGTGCAGCGCTACGTCACCGACTGGGCCGGGCCGGAGGCCCTGGTGCGCGGGGTGGCGATCAAGCTCGGCGTGCCGTGCTACGCCTACGACGCGCTGACCATGCACGGCCAGGTCCTGGAGCGGGACGGCGACGTGCTCGTCGTGGAGGTGCTGGGCCGCAACAGCCTCGGCACGCACGTCACCGGCACGGTCCGGGTGGCACTTCCGGAGGGGGCGCGATGATCTCGGGTGAAGCGGCGATCGTCGGGATCGGCGCGACGGAGTTCTCCAAGGACTCCAGGCGCAGCGAGCTGCAGCTGGCCGCCGAGGCCGTCCGGGCCGCCCTCGCGGACGCCGGGCTGGAACCGTCCGACGTGGATGGTCTGGTGACCTTCACGATGGACAACAACACCGAGACGGCCGTCGCCCGGGAACTGGGCATCCCGGAGCTGAGCTTCTTCAGCCGCATCCACTACGGCGGCGGCGCGGCGTGCGCCACGGTGCAGCAGGCCGCGATGGCCGTCGCCAGCGGCGTCGCGGAGGTCGTGGTCTGCTACCGGGCGTTCAACGAGCGCTCCGGGAGCCGGTTCGGGCAGGTGCAGGCCGCGGCCGCCGCGGCACCGACCTCGTCGGGGCTGGACAACAGCTGGTCGTACCCGGTCGGTGTGGCCACGCCCGGCGCGCAGGTCGCGATGTTCGCCCGCCGCTACATGCACGACTACGGCGCCACCAGCGAGGACTTCGGCCGCGTCGCGGTGGCCGACCGCAAGCACGCGGCGACCAACCCCCACGCCTGGTTCTACCAGCGGCCGATCACCCTGGCCGACCACCAGGCGTCGCGCTGGATCACCGAGCCGCTGCGGCTGCTGGACTGCTGCCAGGAAAGCGACGGCGGGGTGGCGATCGTGGTGACGAGCCGGGCGCGGGCCGCGGATCTGCCGCACCCGCCCGCCGTCGTGGCCGCGGCCGCGCAGGGCAGCGGCGCCGACCAGTTCACCATGACCAGCTACTACCGCGACGACCTGGCGGCGCTGCCGGAGATGGGCGTGGTGGCCCGGCAGCTGTGGCGGCAGGCGGGGATCGGGCCGCAGGACGTCCAGGTCGGCATCCTCTACGACCACTTCACGCCGTTCGTCCTGGTGCAGCTGGACGAACTGGGCTTCTGCGGGCGCGGCGAGGCGAAGGACTTCATCGCCGGCGGCGCGATCGAGCTCGGCGGGCGGCTGCCGCTGAACACCCACGGCGGCCAGCTCGGCGAGGCCTACATCCACGGCATGAACGGCATCGCCGAGGCGGTCCGGCAGGTCCGGGGCTCGGCGGTGAACCAGGTCGACGACGTCGGGCACGTCGTGGTCACGGCCGGAACCGGCGTCCCGACCAGCGGCCTGGTGCTGTCGACGGCGTGAGCTTCGCGGTTGCGCCGTTCTCGCGCGAAAACGGCGTTCTCCACGCCTGCGGGTGACGTTTTCATCGCGCGAGAACGTCACCCCGGGGCGCCCTGCTAGCAGGACTCGCCGCACTTGGCGCAGATGCGGCCGCCGCCGCCCTGCTTCGGGACCGGCGCGTGGCCGCCGCCGGCCGGGCATTCGTCCATGCTCGGGACGTGCGGGGGTCTGCATCGGAGTGCGATCCGGCCTCGGTACTGTGCGAGTTTGGCTCGGATAGCGCCGCCGACACCCATGGTTCACTCCTGATCTTCGTGCCCTCGGACTTCACGTCGGCCGAGATCGCTTCGAGGAAAAGGTGCAAACGGTCGGTTTCTCGGGGGAAATTCGGGCACTCACCGTGGTCGGCTACCCGGACAGCACGTCGAGCAATCGCCCGAGACGTGATCGCAGGTGATCGCGCAGGTCGTCCGGGGCGCCGATGGTGAAGTCGGCGTCGAGGACGGCCAGGTCGAGGACACGGCGGGTGATCGCGGGCAGCGCGTCCTCGCCGAGCCGCACGGTGCAGCTGTGCTCGTCGATCGGGGTGACCCGGTCCGGCAGCAGCGGGTGCAGGTGCTCGCGCACGGTCTCGGCGGGGGCTTGCACCGTGACCCGGGCGGAGTAGCGGTAGGGCGCGTCGATGATCGAACGCCGGATGTGCGCGGCCGGGCTTTCCGCGGGGAGGGCGCGCGGTTCGAAGCGGCGGCCGGTGGCCAGCGGCCGGATCAGGCGGTCGGCGCGGAAGGTGCGCCAGTCCTCGCGGTCTCGGTCGAAGGCGATCAGGTACCACAGGCCGCGCACCGCGACCAGGCTGTGCGGTTCGACCCGACGGGATTCCGTTGCGCCACCGCGCTTCTCGTAGTCGAAGGACAGCACCTCGTGATCGCGGCAGGCCGCCCCGATGAGGGCCAGCGTCCCGGCGTCGACCTGCGGGCCGTCGCGCACCACCACCGGCACCGTCGCGCCCGCGAGGGCTCCCACCCGGCCGCGCAGCCGGACCGGGAGCACCTGCTCCAGCTTCGCCAGCGCGCGGATCGAGCTCTCCTCGATGCCGGTCACGCTGCCGCTCGCGGCGGTCAGCAGTCCGGCCGCCACCGCGACGGCTTCGTCGTCGTCGAGCAGCAGCGGCGGCAGGTTCTTGCCCGAGGCCAGCCGGTAGCCGCCCGCGGTGCCGGTGGTGCTCTCGACGGGGTAGCCGAGCTCGCGGAGCCGGTCGATGTCGCGGCGCACGGTGCGGCCGGTGACTTCCAGCCGGTCGGCGAGCTCGCCGCCGGACCACTCGCGGCGGCTCTGCAGCAGCGACAGCAGGCGGAGCAACCGGGCGGGCAGCGTCGTCGTCATGTTTTCAGGATCGCATACCGTTTAGGACAAGAACTGTCCTCAAGGCGGGCTAGTGTTCCTGGCATGGCATCAAACGAATTCGCCGCACTGACCGACCGCGTGCAGGGACCGGTGTTCCTGCCGGGAGACACCGACTACGACGCCGAACGTTCCGGATTCCTCGCCTTCGACCAGCGCCGACCGCAGGTCGTGGTGGGCGCGGTCGACGCGGAAGATGTGCGGGCGGCAGTCGAGTTCGCGGCGGAGCAGGACCTGCCGGTGGCGGTGCTGAGCACCGGTCACGGCATCGCCTCCGAGGTCGAGGGCGGGCTGCTGATCACGACCGGTCGCATGTCGGAGGTCCGGATCGACGCGGAGCGGCGCACCGCGTGGTTCGCCGCGGGCGTGCGCTGGGGCCAGGTGGTCGAGGCCGCAGCGGAGTTCGGGCTGGCGCCGCTGTCCGGCAGCGCACCGCACGTCGGCGCGGTGTCCTACACCCTCGGCGGCGGCCTCGGGCACCTCGGGCGGCGCTACGGCTACGCCGCCGACCACGTGCGCGCCATCGAGATCGTCACCGCCGACGGGCGGCTCCGCCGCGTCACCGCCGAATCCGACGCCGAGCTGTTCTGGGCGCTGCGCGGCGCGGGCGGCAACTTCGGCGTGGTGACCGGTATGGAGGTGGACCTGATGCCGGTCGCGAGCCTCTACGGCGGCGGCCTGTACTTCGACGCGCACCTGATCGGCGACGTGCTGCGGACCTGGCAGCAGTGGACCCGCGACCTGGCGGAGGAGATGACCTCCTCGGTCGCGCTGGTCCCGTTCCCGGACGTTCCGGCCCTGCCGGAGCCGCTGCGCGGCCGCCACGTCGTGCACGTGCGCATCGCGTACGCCGGTGATCCGGCGGAGGGAGAGCGGCTGACCGAGCCGTTGCGGGCGGTCGGGCCGCGGCTGATCGACTCGGTGCGCGAGATGCCGTACCGGGAGGTCGGCTCGATCAACAACGATCCGGTCCAGCCGATGGGCTACGTCACGGACAACGCGATGCTGCGCGACTTCGACGACGCGGCGATCAAGACGTTGCTCGACCTGGTCGGCCCGGACGCGCCGCAGCGGTGCGTGGTCGAGGTCCGCCACCTCGGCGGCGCGCTGTCCCGGCCGGCGGGCAACTGCGTCGGGCACCGCGACGCGCCGTACGTCTTTGGCGTCAACTCCAAGGTCGACGAAGCCACCGTCGACGCGGCCCGCGAGCTGCAGAGCCGCGTCATGCGAGAGATGTCCCCGTGGTCGACGGGCGGCCGCAACCTGAACTTCCTGGCGGGCGGCAGCGCCAATCCGGAAGGCGTCCGCGCGGCATACGACCCGGCGGACTACGACCGCCTCGCTGCTCTGAAGGCGAGCCACGACCCGAAGAACCTCTTCCGCCTGAACCACAACATCCCGCCGGCGCGCTGATCGGTGTTCCTGCAGATTCCATCGTCGCCGGGGTGCTCGCCGATCCGGGAGGGGCGGGGGCGCGTGGTTTCATCGACACCCGCGACATCGCCGAGGTGGCCGCCGCCGAGCTGCTCGCGGAGCGGCCGGTCGGTGGCCAGCTGTCCCTCAGCGGCCCCGAGCGGATCACCGTCGAGCGGTGGCCGGCGAATTCGGTGCCGTCCTGGGGAATTCGGTCCGATACCGAGACATCGTGCCCGACGCCGAATGGCAGGCTGGACTGGTGCGCACCGGTTTGTCGGCTGAGTACGTCGCGGGGTTGGCCGCGCTCTACCGAAACTACCGCGCGGAAGCGGAGCCCGAGCTGGGCACCGGCGTCCAGGAGGTCCTCGGGCGACCGCCGCGCTCGGCGGCGGACTTCGCCTCGGACGTGCTCGCCGGAGGTCTCATTCGTAGGTGATGTGGACCTCGTCGGTGATCGGGAGGGACTGGCAGGCCAGGATGATGCCGTCGTCGAGGTCTTCCTGGTCGAGGACCGAGTTCTGGAGCATCTTCACCTCGCCGCTCCGGATCCGGCAGGCGCAGGCGCTGCACGCGCCTTCGCGGCAGGAGAACGGCGCATCCAGGCCCTTTTCCAGGAGCAGGTCCAGCAGGCGCTTCTGGCGCGGCCACGCGAACCGGTGGTGTTCGCCGTCGAGCTCGACCGCGATCGTCGCGTTGTCCTCGGCCGGCTCGGGCGCTTTGGGGCGCTTCTTCTCGAAGGGGTTGCGCTTCAGGGAGACGAAGCGCTCGACGTGGGTCCGAGCGCGCGGGACTTCCAGGTCCTTCAGCGCTTCCGCGGCGGCGTCCATGAAGCCGCCCGGACCGCACACGAAGCACTCGTGGTCCGCGAAGGGTCTGATCAGCTCGCGCAGCGCGGGCACCGTCGGGCGGCCTTGCACCGATTCCAGCCAGTGCACCACGACGAGCCGGTCGGGGTGCCGGGTGATCAGATCCCGGAGCTCGGCGGCGAAGATGACCGAATCCTCGTCCTGGTTGGCGTAGACGATCACCACGCGCCCGGTCCCGGCGGCCAGCACCGACTTCGCGATGGACATCACCGGCGTGATCCCGCTGCCCGCCGCGAGCAGCAGGAAGTCCTCGTCCAGCGAGCCCGGCGTGAACGCGCCGCCGGGCGGCAGAACGTCCACAGTGGTCCCGGTGACGACGTTGTCGCACAACCAGTTAGAGCCGTAGCCGGCTCGCTTCACCGTCACCTGCCACGCCTCGTCGACGTGCGGCGAGCTGGACAGGGAGTAGCTGCGCGCCACCGAACCGGTGCGATCGCTGGGGATTCGCAGGGTGAGGAACTGGCCGGGCCGGTAGGACCACTCCGGCGGCGGCTCGAACACCAGCGACCGGCTGTCCCGGGTCTCGTCGATGACCGCGGCGACCCGCAGTCGGGCGGGTTCGGGCATCACTGGCTCCTGGGGTCTGGTCCGCAATTTCCATTGAAATCGAAGGTTCGATTTCAATGGAAATTGCGGTTCTGGGCTCCATCGGAATCCTGCGGCGACGTGGCGAGGTGGCCGTCGCGGGCCGCGGCGTCGACGCTCGCCAGCACGTCGGCGCAGGACTCGGCGACCTCGCCCGCCGGACGGTCGGCGAACGTCGCACACCGGCGAGCGCCTTCGGCGGTCCACTGGATGCTGGTGTGCTGCGGGCTGTTCTTCTTCGCCAGCACCCGCACGCCGCAGCGCCCGCACTCCACCGGGCACAGCCCCGACCGCAGGTAGTCGTCCCGGTCGGCGGCCGTGCCCTCGCGCACCCTGGCCAGCGCCGCGGGCCGGTCGGCCAGGTCCGGTGCCTTCGCCCAGGTCATGAGCTCTCCGCCTGCTTGCGCGCGAGGTTCTCCGCGACTTCCCGCTCCCACACCTCGTTCGCGCGGCTGGTGTCCACTTCGAACTCGAACCGCGCCACCATGTCCTCGCTGACGTCCTCGACGTCCACGTAGAACTGCTCGTACCAGCGGCGCAGCTGGTAGACCGGGCCGTCCTCCTCGCACAGCAGCGGGTTGTCGATCCGCGTCTTGTTCCGCCAGATCTCCACGTCCTGCAGGAACCCGACGCCGGTGTTCTTGGCGATCTTGGCCGCCAGCTTGTCCGCCTGCTCGTCGGAGAGCCCCGGCAGCTTCTTGACCAGCACGCCCCACTGCAGCACGAACGAATCGGCGGTGATCGGGTAGTGGCAGTTGATCAGGATCGTCTCGATGGTGTAGCCGTGGTACTCGTTCCACAGCCGGTCGATCATGTACGACGGCCCGTAGTACGACGCCTCCGAGCGCACCTGGTTGTCGCTGCCGGAGTAGGTGCCCGCGCCGATGTCCGGGCGGCCCTTGGTGGTCAGGTACTGGCTGGCGATGTGGCCCTCGAAGACGTTCTTGAAGTACGTCGGGAACGCGAAGTGGATGTAGAAGAAGTGCGCCATGTCCACCACGTTGTCGACGATCTCGCGGCAGTTCGAGCCCTCGATGCGCACGGTGTCCCAGGTCCAGTTGCTCCACTCGTCGGAGAACGACTCCGGTAGGTGCGGGATCGTCACGTCCGCCGGGGGCGGGTTGCCCTGCGGGTCGTTCCACACGAACAGCTGCTTGTTCTCCTCCATCGCGGGCCACGCCTTGGTGCGGGCGCGCAGCGGAATCCGCTTCGCGTAGGGGATTCCGGTGCAGCGGCCGTTGCCCGCCCAGCGCCAGTCGTGGAACGGGCAGGCGACCGCGTTGCCCTTGATGGTGCCTTGCGTGAGGTCGCCGCCCATGTGCCTGCAGTAGCCGTCGAGCACGTTGAGGCCGCCGTCCTCGCCCTGGAACACGACGAGCTTGGTGCCGAACGCCTCCACGGCGTGCGGCCGACCGTCCTTGAACTGCTCGACCGGTCCGAGGCAGTGCCAGCCGCGCGCGAACCGGGTCGGTGGGGTTCCGACGTCGATGGTGCGCACCTCGTCGTTGTTTGCCGCCGTCATCTCGTCCCTTTCGCTCGTACCGCCTCAGTAGGCTTTTGAAAATGCGGCGTTAGCCGCATGCGGTGGGGGACTCGACTTGCACCGCCGCGGGTTCTCAGACGTCGTCTGGCGAGGACAGTCCCGATGCCGTGTATTGGGCATACATAAATCGGGGCTCCCACAGTCCAGACGGCGTCTGAGGTTCCGCAACCCGCACCGCTACGCAAGCCCATTGCCGAATTCACTCCTCGGTTGCCAGGTGTTGCGCGGCGAGATATCCGAAGGTCATCGCTGGGCCGAGGGTCGCGCCCGGCCCGGCGTAGGTTCGGCCCATCACGGCGGCGCTGGTGTTGCCTGCCGCGTAGAGGCCTTCGATGGGCGTGCCGTCTTCGCGCAGCACTCGCGCGTGCACGTCGGTGCGCAGGCCGCCCTTGGTGCCGAGGTCGCCCGGTACGATCTTCACGGCGTAGAACGGCGCTACCTCCAGCGCGCCCAGGCTCGGGTTCGGCTTGTTGCGCGGATCGCCGTAGTAGCGGTCGTATCCGGAGTCGCCGCGCTGGAAGTCGGCGTCCACCCCGCTGCGCGCGAAGCCGTTGAACCGCTCGATCGTGCGGCGCAGCGCGTCGGCGGGCACGTCGATGCGCTCGGCCAGCGCTTCGACCGTCGCCGCCCGCTGGATGGCCCCCGTCTTGTACCAGCGGCCCGGGAACGGCTGCCGCGGGCCCAGGCCCGCGAACATGTACCGGTTGCGGTAGCGCTGGTCGGCGATCAGCCAGGTCGGCATGTGCCGCCCGGGCCCGTCGCCGGGGCCGTACATGGCGTGCACCGCGTCGACGTACGGCGCGGCCTCGTTGACGAACCGCTCTCCGTCGCCGTTGACCAGGATGCAGCCGGGCAGGGTTCGTTCGGCGAGGCAGAACCACGGCCCGCCGGGCAGCGGGATCGACGGCCCCCACCACGCGTCGTCCATCAGCTCCGTCGCGGCACCGAGCCGCTGGGCGGCGATGATCGCGTCGCCTGTGTTGGCCTTCGCTCCGACGGTCCACTGCGTACCGATCGGCTCGCGCTGGTGCTGCTTGCGCAGTTGTTCGTTGTGCTCGAACCCGCCTGCGGCCAGCACGACTCCGCGCCGCGCCAACAAGGTCCGCCGCTCGCCTTCGTGCTCGACGACGACACCGGTGACCCGGCCGCCGTCGTGCTCCAGGTCGATCAGCGGGGTGTTCAGCCACACCGGCACGCCGGCGTCCCGCAGTGCGACCCGCAGGCCCGCGGCCAGTGCTTGGCCGAGCGCGAGCAGGCGCTGCCCGCGGATCCTGGCGAGCAGCCAGCGCGTTCCCACCCGCAGGGCGCGCAGCGGGCCGCGCGGGTGGCGGGCGAGCAGGTTCAGCCACCGGAAGTCGGCCTGCGTGACGACCAGGTTCGCCGGGGCCTTGCCGTAGCCGGGTTCGAGGTCGGCGAGCAGGTCGCCGAGCACCCGGCCGTCCAGCGGAGCGGCCTCGATGGATCGCCCGCGCACCCGGCCGCCGGGGGCTTCCGGGTAGTAGTCCGCGTATTCGGGCACCCACCGCATGCGCAGCGGCGTGCTGGGCAGGACCTCGGCGAGCATCCGCGGGCCGGCCGCCAGGAAGGCGGCCCGCTGTTCGGGGTCGACCGCGTCGCCGACGATGTGGGCGAGGTAGTTGCTCGCGGCTTCCGGGCTGTCGGTGATGCCGGCCTCGGCGAGCACGTGGTTGTTCGGCACCCACACGCCGCCGCCGGAGCGGGCCGTGGAGCCGCCGAACTTCGCCGCCTTCTCGACGAGCACGGCGTCGAGTCCCTGCCGGGCCGCCGTGAGCGCCGCCGTCATCCCGGCGGCGCCGCTGCCGACCACGACGACGTCGAACTCGGAGCGGGCATCGGGTGTCCCTGCGGTCATCGCACCTCCCTCGCGCCAACCTCGCGGTCAATACTGAAACATGTTATAGATTTCTGCGCCAGTGGCGCTATGGTGTAGCCAGAAAACGGGCACTTGCCTCGATGAACTCACGAAGAGAACCTGTTACAAACTTGTGAGGGGTGCGATGGTCCAGCGCAGCGCGTTGCACGCCGATGTGGTGATCGTCGGCTTCGGCGTCGCCGGGGCCTGCGCCGCGCTCGAAGCGGCCCGCGCGGGCGCCCGCGTCGTGCTGATCGACCGGTTCGGCGGCGGAGGTGCCAGCGCCCTGTCCGGTGGCGTCGTCTACGCGGGCGGCGGCACCCGGCAGCAGCGCGCGGCCGGCGTGTCGGACACGCCCGAGGCGATGTACGCATACCTGCGGGAAGAGGTCGGCGACGCGGTCGGCGCGGACACGCTCCGCCGGTTCTGCGACTCCAGCGCCGACATGATCACCTGGTTGGAGCAGCAGGGCGTGCCGTTCGAGGGAAGCCTCTGCCCGTACAAGACGTCGTACCCGAGCAACCGGCACTACCTCTACTACTCCGGCAGCGAAGCGGCGGGCGGCTTCCGGGACGTGGCGGCACCCGCCCCGCGAGGCCATCGCACGAAGGGCCGTGGCACGTCGGGGAAAGTGCTGTTCGCGGCGCTGGCGGAGGCGGTGCGCCGGGCCGGGGTCCAGGTGCTCACCGAGACCCGCGCGCGAGAGCTGGTGCTGGACGCCGATGGCCGGGTCTGCGCGGTCGACTGCGAGCGCGTCGGCGGAGCCGCTCGCCGCGTGCATCGGGCGTTGAGCCGCGTCGCGGCGAAACCCGGGCTCTACGTGCCGAAACTGGCGCGGCTGCTGCACGGTCGGGTCGAGCGGCTGGAGCGGCGCGGCGAAGCCGTGCGGATCCACGCGGACCGAGCGGTGGTCCTGGCCGCGGGCGGATTCGTGGCCAACCGGGAGATGATGCGACGATTCGCGCCTGCGTACCGGGGCGGGCTGCCACTGGGCACGCAGGGCGACGACGGCAGCGGCATCCGGCTCGGGCAGGACGTCGGCGGCGCGGTCGGCAAGCTGGACCGGATCTCGGCATGGCGTTTCATCAGCCCGCCCAGCGCGATGCTCAGCGGCGTCCTCGTCGACCGGGACGGCCGGCGGATCGGCGACGAATCCCGTTACGGCGCCGCGCACGGGCAGGCGCTCGTCGAGCGGCACGGCGGTCGGGGCTGGCTGCTGGTCGACCAGCGGTTGCAGCGGCTCGCGAAGCAGCAGCTGCGCAGCCAGACGGTGTGGTTCCAGCGGCTGCAAGCGCACTACCTGCTCGCGACCGCGGCGACCGGCGACACCCTCGAATCGGTCGCCCGTGCAGCCGGTGTCGACGCGGCGGGATTAAGGACCACAGTGGACAGCCACAACATGGCCGCGCACGACGGAAAACCCGATCCGGCGGGCAAACCCGCGGAGTTCGTCCAGGTCCTGGACCGGCCGCCGTTCGCGCTGCTGGACGTCTCGATCCGGCCGAGCCTGGCCTACCCGTGCCCGATGCTCACCCTCGGCGGGCTGCTCGTCGACGAGGGCACCGGGCAGGTGCGGGACGAGCACGGCGGCACCGTTCCCGGCCTGTTCGCGGCCGGTCGCTCGGCGGTCGGCGTGTGCTCGGAGTCCTACATCAGCGGGCTGTCGTTGGCCGACTGCGTGTTCTCCGGCCGCAGGGCCGGGCTCAACTCGGCGAAGGGGTGAACGGATGCTGGCAGCTGACGCGCGCGCCGAGGTGGCGCAGCGGCTTTGGGACGCGGAGCGCGATCGCGCGCCGATACCGCCGCTGGTGGAGACGATCCCGCGGTTGGACGCGGTCGACGCCTACGAGATCCAACTGCTGAACGTGCGCCGGCGCGACGAGCCGGTCATCGGCCACAAGGTCGGGCTGACCTCGCCGGTCATGCAGCAGATGATGGGCGTGTCCGAGCCCGACTACGGGCACCTGCTGGCGAGCATGCGGCTGCCCGAGGGCGAGCCGGTCGACCCGCGGCGGTACTGCGTGCCGCGGGTGGAGGTCGAGGTCGGGTTCCTGCTGGGCGCGGACCTGCCCGCGGAGTGCACCGAGGCCGACGTGCTGGCCGGGACCGAGGCGCTGGTGCCGGCGATCGAGCTGATCGACAGCCGGATCGCGGACTGGCGGATCAGCCTGGTGGACACGATCGCGGACAACGCGTCCTCGGCGGGCTTCGCGCTCGGCACGGCGCGGATCGACCCGGGTTCCGTTGACCTGCAACGGATCGGCGCGGTGCTGTGGCGCAACGGCGAGGCCATCGAGCACGGCCGGTCCGACGCGGTATTGGGCAACCCCGCCACCGCCGTCGCCTGGCTGGCGCGGAAGGTCGCCGCCTTCGGTGTGCGGCTGCGGGCCGGCAACGTCGTGCTGCCCGGCTCCTGCACCCGTGCGATCGACGTGTCGCCCGGTGACGAGTTCCGCGCCGACTTCCGGTGCGGCGGAGCCGAACTGGGCTCCGTGTCGGTGTCGTTCGGGTCGTGAGTGGTTGTGGCCGCCAGGGCGGCCACAACCACTCACGACACCTGACCTGCAGAAAGGAGGCGGAATGGGCAAGGCGACCGCGGCGATCGTCGGATCCGGCAACATCGGCACCGACCTGCTGCACAAGCTGAGCCGCTCCGCGCACCTCGAACCCCGGTGGATGATCGGCATCGACCCGGCCAGCGCTGGCCTGCGCCGGGCGGCGGATCTCGGGGTCGCGGCGAGCGCGGACGGCGTGGACTGGCTGCTGGAGCACCACCGTCCCGACGTGGTCTTCGAAGCCACCTCGGCGAAGGTGCACCGGGCCAACGCGCCCCGCTACGCCGAGGCGGGCATCCGGGCCATCGACCTCACGCCGGCAGCCGTCGGGCCCTACGTGGTGCCGCCGGTGAACCTCGACGAGCACCTGGACGCGCCGAATCTGAACCTGATCACCTGCGGCGGCCAGGCGACCATCCCGATGGTGCACGCGGTGTCGCGGGTGGTGCCGGTCGCCTACGCCGAGATCGTCGCGTCGGTCGCGTCGGTGTCGGCCGGGCCGGGCACCCGCGCCAACATCGACGAGTTCACCCGCACCACCAGCAAGGGTATCGAGGTGCTGGGCGGCGCGGAGCGCGGCAAGGCGATCATCGTGCTGAACCCGGCCGACCCGCCGGTGATCATGCGCGACACGATCTTCTGCGCCATCCCAGCCGACGCCGACACCGACGCGATCGGCGCGTCCATCACCAAGATGGCCGCCGAGATCGCCGAGTACGTGCCCGGCTACCGGCTGCTCGCCGAGCCGCAGTTCGACCCGCCGTCGCCGGCCACCGGCGGCATGGCGCGCGCGGCGATCTTCGTCGAAGTCGAGGGCGCGGGCGACTTCCTGCCGCCGTACTCCGGGAACCTGGACATCATGACCGCCGCCGCGGTGCGGGTGGGGGAGCAATTGGTCAGCAAGGAGGCAGTGGCATGAGTAGTCCTGTGTCAACCCGAGTTCTCCTCAACCGCACCTCAGGGGAACGTGACGCAAACCAGCCACAAGAAACTGCGAAACGCGGGATTGAGCCGGACGCAACCACAACTGTGAAACGCGGAGAGGCGGAACTGGCATGACCGGCCTGCCGAACACCTACTCCGACGCCCTGGACGTGCGGATCACCGACACCTCGCTGCGCGACGGCTCGCACCACAAGCGCCACCAGTTCACCGCGGCGGAGGTGCGCGACATCGTCACCGCGCTCGACGGCGCGGGAGTGCCGGTCATCGAGGTGACGCACGGCGACGGGCTGGGCGGCTCGTCGTTCAACTACGGGTTTTCCCGCACGCCCGAACAGGAACTCATCACCATCGCCGCCGAGACGGCGCGCAACGCCAAGATCGCCGTGCTGATGCTGCCGGGAGTCGGCGTCACCGACGACATCGTCATCGCCCGCGACAACGGCGCCTCGGTGTGCCGGATCGCCACGCACTGCACCGAAGCCGACGTGTCGGAGCAGCACTTCGGCCTGGCGCGCGAGCTGGGCCTGGAGACCGTCGGCTTCCTGATGATGGCGCACTCCCAGCCGCCGGAGTCGCTGGCGAAGCAGGCGCGGATCATGGTCGACGCGGGCTGCCAGTGCGTCTACGTCGTCGACTCGGCGGGCGCGCTGGTGCTGGAGCAGGTGGCCGAGCGGGTGTCGGCGCTCGTCGCGGAGGTCGGCGGCGAGGCGCAGGTCGGCTTCCACGGGCACGAGAACCTCGGTGTCGCCGTCGCCAACTCCGTCGCCGCGGCACGGGCCGGCGCGGTGCAGATCGACGGCAGCGCAAGGCGTTTCGGCGCCGGGGCGGGGAACACTCCGGTGGAGGCGTTCGTCGGCGTGTGCGACAAGCTCGGCATCCGCACCGGGATCGACTTCTTCGCCATCGCCGATGCGGCCGAGGACGTGGTGCGCCCGGCAATGCCCGAGGAATGCCTGCTGGACCGCTCGGCGCTGATGATGGGCTACGCCGGGGTGTACTCCAGCTTCCTCAAGCACGCCGCCCGGCAGGCCGAGCGCTACGGCGTCAGCGAGGCGGCGCTGCTGGTGCGCGCGGGCGAGCGCAAGCTCGTCGGCGGCCAGGAGGACCAGCTCATCGACATCGCGCTGGAACTCCAGCGGGATCGACACGAATAAGAACATGTTCTAGCCTGTGATCACTCGGGAAACGGGAGCGGCCGATGAAGGACAGTCGAGCAGTCGTCGAACGGGTGCGGGAACTCCTGCCGGTCCTGCGGGACCGCGCGCAGAAGGCCGAGGACGGCCGGAAGATCCCGGACGAGACCATCGCGGCCCTGCAGGAGGCCGGTTTCTTCGCACTGCTGCAACCGGAGCGCTACGGCGGCTACGAGGCAGACCCGCTGGACTTCTACGGCGCGGTCCGGCTCATCGGCAGCGCGTGCGGCTCGACCGGCTGGGTGGCGTCGATCCTCGGCGTGCACCCGTGGCACCTGGCCCTGTTCCCGGAGCAGGCCCAGGACGAAGTCTGGGGCGACGACCCGGCGACGCGGGTGTCCTCGTCGTACGCGCCGATGGGCAGGGCGACCATCGTCGACGGCGGTTACCGGCTCAGCGGGCGGTGGAGCTTCTCCTCCGGCTGCGACCACGCGTCGTGGGTGTTCCTCGGCGGGCCGGTGCTGGGCGATGACGGCAAGCCGGTCGACTTCTGCACGTACCTGCTGCCGCTGGGGGACTACCGGATCGAAGACGTGTGGGACACCGTCGGCCTGCGCGGCACCGGCAGCAACGACATCGTCGTGGAGGACGTCTTCGTCCCGCAGCACCGGGCGCTGAGCTTCGTGTCGATGTCCAAGACGCAGTGCCCGGGACACCAGGTCAACACCGCGCCGCTGTACAGGCTCCCCTGGGGGACGGTGCATCCGTCGACGATCACCGCTCCGATCATCGGCATGGCCCAAGGCGCCTACGACGCGCACGTGGCGCACCAGGCCAAGCGGGTGCGGGCGGCGTACGCGGGGGAGAAGGCCAAGGAAGACCCGTTCGCGAAGGTGCGGATCGCGGAGGCGGGCAGCGAGATCGACGCGGCGTGGCTGCAGCTGACGAACAACCTCGCCGAGGAGTACGCGCTGGTGCAGGCGGGCGAGGAGGTCCCGATGTCGCTGCGGCTGCGGGCACGGCGAGACCAGGTGCGCGGCACGGCGCGGGCGATCTCGGCGATCGACCGGCTCTTCGAGAACTCCGGCGGTCGAGCGCTGTGGTCGGGCACGCCGATCCAGCGGTTCTGGCGCGACGCGCACGCGGGCCGGGTGCACGCCGCCAACGACCTGGAGCGCGCCTACCTGATGTTCGGTTCCGGAGAATTCGGCATCCCAGTGAAGGACTCGATGGTATGACGGTCGATTTCGACACGACGAGCCGGACCGCGAAGCTGCCGTCCGGACTCACCCTGCACTACCACGAGGCCGGCGATCCGTCGGCGTCCACAGTGGTCATGTTGCACGGCGGGGGACCGGGGGCTTCCTCGTGGAGCAACTTCTCCCGCAACATCGGTGTCTTCGCCGAGGACTTCCACGCCATCGCGGTCGACCAGCCCGGTTTCGGCCGTTCCGACAAGCCGACCGAGCACGGCCAGTACTTCACGCACAGCGCGACCGCGCTGCTGGAGCTGCTCGACGAGCTCGGCATCGAGCGCGCCCACCTGCTGGGCAACTCGCTGGGCGGCGGCACGGCGGTGCGCTTCGCGCTGAACCACCCGGACCGCGCCGGGCGGCTGGTGCTGATGGGCCCCGGCGGCCTGAGCCTGAACGCGTTCGCGCCGGACCCGACCGAGGGCGTCCGCAAGCTCAGCGCCTTCGGCGCGCCTCCGGGCCCCAGCAAGGAGAAGCTCGCCGACTTCCTGCGGGCCATGGTCTACGACCAGTCGCTGATCACCGACGAGCTCGTCGACGAGCGCTACGCCGCCGCCTCGTCCCCCGAATCGCTGGCCGCGATGCGGGCGATGGGCGCGTCGTTCATGCACCCGGACACCTTCGAGGAAGGCATGCTGTGGCGGGAGGCGTACCGCCTGCGGCAGCGCGTCCTGCTCATCTGGGGTCGCGAGGACCGGGTCAACCCGCTGGACGGCGCGCTGGTCGCGCTGAAGCTGATCCCGCGCGCGCAGCTGCACGTGTTCGGCCGCTGCGGGCATTGGGCGCAGGTGGAGAAGTTCGCCGAATTCAACCGGATCGCCAAGGACTTCCTGCTCGACTGACTTGAGGGACCTGGTTCATAAGCGGCGTCAGCCGCTTGCGGTGTCGGACTCAGCTTGCACCGCTGCGGGTTCTCAGGCGTCTTCTCGCGAGGACAGCCCCGACGTGGTGAATTGGCATTCATGAGCCGGGGATCCCACAGCGAGGAGGCGGCCGCAATTCCCGCAGGGGGCCGCTACCTGCACCGCTACGCAAGCCAAGATCAAGACGACCAATAGGAGGCCCGCCGTGGGCATTCGTTCGCTCGGCTACTTGCGCATCGAGGCGACCGACGTCGAGGCGTGGCGGGTGTTCGGCCTGAAGGTGCTAGGCATGGTCGAAGGCACCGGAGGCTCCCCGGACGCGCTGTACCTGCGGATGGACGACTTCCCGGCGCGCCTGGTGATCCTGCCCGGCGAGCAGGACCGGCTCGCCGCGTCCGGCTGGGAGGTCGCCAACTCCGGGGAGCTGGACGAGGTCCGGGCCCGGCTGGAGAGCGCGGGCGTGCCGTACGAGGAAGGCACGGCCGACGAGCTCGCCGACCGCCGGGTCAACGGGCTGATCAGCTTCAACGACCCGTCCGGCAACGGGCTGGAGGTCTTCCACGGGGTGGCGCTGCAGCACCGCCGCGTGGTCAGCCCGTACGGGCACCGGTTCGTCACCGAGGAACAGGGCCTCGGGCACGTGGTGCTGTCCACCCACGACGACGAGGCGGCGCTGCGGTTCTACCGGGACGTGCTGGGCTTCCGGCTGCGCGACTCGATGCGGCTGGCGCCGGAGCTGGTCGGCCGCCCCGCGGACGGGGATCCGGCCTGGCTGCGGTTCTTCGGCTGCAACCCGCGCCACCACAGCCTGGCGTTCCTGCCGATGCCGACGCCGAGCGGGATCGTGCACCTGATGGTGGAGGTCGCCGACGTCGACGACGTCGGGCTGACCCTGGACCGCGCGCAACGGCGGAAGGTGCCGATGTCGGCGACGCTGGGGCGGCACGTCAACGACCTGATGCTGTCGTTCTACATGAAGACGCCCGGCGGCTTCGACGTCGAATTCGGTTGCGAGGGAAGGCAGGTCGAAGACGAGGACTGGATCGCCCGCGAGAGCACGGCGGTCAGCCTGTGGGGCCACGACTTCAGCGTCGGCGCCCGCCCATGAGCGGCGACGAGGCACGGGTGTCGCTCGCCCCGGAGCCGGCGGTGTTCCGGCGGGTGCTGGGGCACTTCGGCACCGGCGTCACGGTGGTGACGGGGACGGACGGCGAGCGGCCGGTGGGCTTCGCCTGCCAGTCGTTCGCGGCGCTGTCCCTGGACCCGCCGCTGGTCCTGTTCTGCCCGTCCCGCACGTCCCGGGCCTGGCCGGTGCTGGAGCGTGCGGGGCGGTTCTGCGTCAACGTCCTGGCGGAGTCGCAACGACCGGTCAGCACCGTGTTCGGCCGCAGCGGCGACGACAAGTTCGCGGGCCTCCGCTGGCACCCGGCCCCGTCGGGCGCCCCGATCCTCGACGGCGTGCTGACCTGGATCGACTGCGACATCGAGGCGGTGCACGAGGCGGGCGACCACTACATCGCCATCGGGCGCGTCCGGTCCCTCGGCGAAACCGCGGCCGGCGCACCGCTGCTGTTCTACCGGGGCGCCTACGCGGGCCTCGCCCCGACGCCGCAGTCCCCGCCAACGGATCTCGACCTGTTCCTCACCACGATCCACCCCGACGACTGGCTGTAACACCAGAAGCGAACGGCCCGTCCACTCCGCCTATCGAGACGAACGGTCCGTTCACCTCGGTCCGGTTCGTGCGCGCCGGTGTTGGGTGGTTGGAGTGAACGGCCCGTTCGCCTCGGCTATTGAGGTGGACGGTCCGTTCGCTTCGTTTCTTCAGCGCAGCCGTTCGATGATCGTGCCCGTGGCCAGGGCTCCGCCGGCGCACATCGTGATCAGCGCCGTCGTGGCGTCGCGGCGCTCCAGCTCGTGCAGGGCCGTGGTGATCAGCCTGGCTCCGGTGCTGCCGACCGGGTGGCCGAGCGCGATCGCGCCGCCGTTGACGTTGACCCGGTCCAGGTCCGGTTCGTGCACCGCCGCCCACGACAGCACCACCGAGGCGAACGCCTCGTTCACCTCGAAGACGTCGATGTCCCCGACCTTCATGCCGCTGAGCTCCAGCACCCGCTGGGTGGCCTGCACCGGCCCGTCCAGGTGGTAGTACGGCTCGCCGCCAACCAGGCACTGCGCGACGATCCGGGCGCGCGGCCGCAGGCCGAGCTCGGCGGCCCGGTCGGCGTCGGCCAACAGCACGGCCGCCGCGCCGTCGGAGATCTGCGACGACGTCCCGGCCGTGTGCATCCCGTTCTCCAGAACGGGTTTCAGGCCGCCGAGGGCCTGCATGCTGGTTTCGCGCAGGCCCTCGTCGCGGGTCACCAGGTCGCCGCCGGGAACGCGGACCGGGACGATCTCGCGGTCGAAGCGACCCTCCCGCCACGCCGCCTGCGCGCGGTCCTGGGAGCGCAGGCCGAAGGCGTCCAGGTCTTCGCGGGTGATGCCGCGGCGCGCGGCGATGCGGTCCGCCGCCTCGTACTGGTTCGGCAGGTCGATGTCCCAGGTGTCCGGCCGCGGCATGCCCACGTCGGTGCCGAGGTTGCTGCGCAGCGGCACGCGGCTCATCGCCTCGACGCCGCAGGAGATGCCGACCCGCACCGCGTCGACGGCGATCAGGCCCGCGACGAGGTGCGTGGCCTGCTGCGCCGACCCGCATTGCGCGTCGACCGTGGTGCACCCGACCTGGTGCGGCAGGCCGGCGTTCAGCCATGCCGTGCGGGTGACGTTGTTCGACTGCTCGCCGGCCTGGGTCACGCAGCCGCCGATCACCTGGTCGGCCTCGGCGGCGTCGATGCCGGCGCGGTCGAGCAGGCCGCGTTGCGCGGCGCCGAGGATCTCGGCGGCGTGCAGCCCCGAGAGCCGGCCGCGGCGCTTGCCGATCGGCGTGCGGACCGCTTCCACGATCACCGGATTGCCCACCTGGATCTCCTCTCGCACGGTCTCCGGCCTCAAAACTAGAACACGTTCTGATGTCTTTACAAGAGTTCGAATCAAGCCTGGTCGAAAGCGCGTTCTCTTGCACGATTCAAGGTTAGTTACAGGGGTTTACTGAATCTTGGAAGTGTGGTTCTCTTGTTTAGAACTCGTTCCAATTCTTCGGTCGGATCTCGCGCCGCTGTAGGAGGTATCCGTGGTCGCACCGCGCATTCCGGAGGGCTTCGACTTCACCGATCCCGACCTGCTCGCCGAACGGCTGCCGCTGGCCGAGTTCGCCGAGCTCCGCCGCACCTCGCCGGTGTGGTGGAACCAGCAGCCCGACCGTCGAAGCGGGTTCGACGACGGCGGGTTCTGGGTGGTCAGCAGGCACGCCGACGTCAAGGAGGTCTCCCGGCGCAGCGACGTGTTCTCCACCTGGGAGAACACCGCCGTGATCCGGTTCAACGAGGGCATGACCCGCGAGCAGATCGAGCTGCAGCGGTTCATCATGATCAACATGGATCCGCCGCAGCACACCAAGCTGCGCAAGATCGTGCAGCGGGGCTTCACCCCGCGGGCCATCAACAGCCTGGAGGCCGCGCTGCGCGACCGGGCGCAGCACATCGCCACCGAGGCGCGCAAGCGCGGCACCGGCGACTTCGTCACCGACGTGGCCTGCGAGCTGCCGCTGCAGGCGATCGCGGAACTGCTCGGGCTGCCGCAGGAGCACCGCAAGGAGATCTTCGACTGGTCGAACCAGATGATCGGCTACGACGACCCGGAGTACGACATCCAGCCGGAGGTCGCCGCCGCCGAGATGCTCGGCTACTTCGCGAACATGGCCGAAGAGCGCCGCGGCTGCCCGATGGACGACATCGTGACCAAGCTCGTGCAGGCCGACATCGACGGCAACGCGCTGACCGCGGACGAGTTCGGCTTCTTCGTGATCCTGCTGGCGGTGGCGGGCAACGAGACCACCCGCAACGCCATCACCCACGGCATGCTCGCGTTCATGGACAACCCGGACCAGTGGGAGCTCTACAAGGAACAGCGCCCGTCGACCGCGGCCGACGAGATCGTGCGCTGGGCGACGCCGGTGGTCGCGTTCCAGCGCACCGCGACGGTGGACGTCGAGCTCGGCGGCGCGGAGATCAAGAAGGGCCAGCGGGTCGGGATGTTCTACAGCTCGGCGAACTTCGACCCGGAGGTCTTCGACGAGCCGGAGCGCTTCGACATCACCCGCGACCCGAACCCGCACGTCGGCTTCGGCGGCAACGGCGCGCACTACTGCCTCGGCGCGAACCTGGCGCGCCTGGAGATCGACCTGATCTTCAACGCGATCGCGGACCACATGCCGGACATCAAGCGGGTGGGCGACCCGCGCCGACTCCGCTCCGGCTGGCTCAACGGCATCAAGGAAGTCCAGGTCCAGTACACCTGATCGACCGAGCGACACCCCTGGCCGGGAAGTCCCGGCCGGGGGTGCCGCGCGTGGCCTCGGATTTCCGCCGTAGCCAGCCGACCATGGCGCGATGGTAGTGCAGGCGCCACGCGCTTCACCCGAATTCGAAACGCCCGGAGCCCCGCCGCAGTCCGAACGCGGCGAGGCGGGTTTCCGATTTGCAGGGCTCGTTTCGGCTTGGGTGCGGGTACGTGGAGCGCCGATTTCGCGCGAAATCGCCATCCCGTCAGGCACCCGGGCCTTCGGGAATCGGGAACTCTGTCGGCGTCAGTTCGCTTGGCGGATGGTGGCCATTGCGCGGTCGAATTCCCAGAACGCCCGCATCGAGCGGATCAGGCCGGCGTCGTCGACGTGGTAGACGAACACGCCTTCGGCGTCCATCGCATTGCCGTCCGGGAGGAACGTGGTGACCCGGCCGATGTTGGCCACTTCGCGGCCCGCCGCGAAGGAGTCGTCGATGTGGAACTCGATGCGGTCGGCCTGGGCGATCGCCAGGTCCCAGAAGGCGGCGATGCCTTCGCGGCCGTGGTGGCCGCGGCCTTCGGGGTCGAAGACCGACGGGCCGACCGGGTCCTCCACGACGCCGTCCGGCGCGAACAGCGCGACCCACTCGTCCTTGGCTCCGCGCGCCACCGCGCTCATCGACGCCAGCGCCGCTTCGCGCGCCGGGTGCGGCTCGCGGGTCGCCGCCCAGTGCACGCCCTTGCTGTCCTCGTCCACGTCCTGCCTCCTGATCCGGTGCGTGTCGGTTTCGCGCGAAAACGGCCGGGTGAACGTCGATTCTTCGCGAAATTGCGCCCGGGTCGCGGTCACACGTTGTTGATCACGTTACCGGCGAACTTGGCGATCGACGCCTGCTTGGTGCTCAGGTCCGCGTCGAAGCCGTGGCCGTCGAACAGCCAGGGGACCACGATCGCGTCCGTCACGCCGATCTCCGCCTGCTCCCGGTAGCCGTCGACGCCGAAGCGGTCCACGCAGACCGCCTGGATCTCGAACGGCTCACCCGCTCGCCCGCACTCCGCGCGCAGCTCGGCGAGACGGCCGATGGTGCTGCGCAGGTCGTCGATGCCCATCATCGCCGATGCCCAGCCGTCGCCCACCCGAGCCGCCCGGCGCAGCGCCGCATCCGTGTGCCCGCCGACGTAGATCGGCACCGGGCGCGCCGGTGCCGGGCTCATCTGCAGGCGGTCGAAGTCGAAGAACTCGCCGTGGTACTCCACCATTCCGCCGCCGAGGATCAGCCGCAGGACCTCGATCGCCTCGTCCACCCGCGCGCCGCGCTTCGCGTACGGGGCGCCGCACCACTCGAACTCCTCCGGCGCCCAGCCGAGCCCGATGCCCAGGCCGAAGCGGTCGCCGGTGAGCACCGCGACCGACGCCAGCTGCCGCGCCAGCAGGACCGGATTGCGCGGCCCGAGCTTGAGGACCGAGGTGTAGAACCGCAGGCGCGAGGTCGCCGCGCCCATCGCCGCGGCGGCGATCAGCGGGTCCGCCCACGGCGTCTCCGCGGTCCACATCCGCGAGCCGTCCGGGGTGTACGGGTAGGCCGCCGAGACCTGTTCGGAGTAGAACAGCGAATCCGGCAGGGCGACCGAGTCGAAGCCGCATTCCTCGGCGGTGCGGGCCAGCTCGGTGAGCTGGTCGAGCGGGCTCATCGCGACGGACAGCGTGAACTTCATCGTTCCCCCGGTTTCTGGGCTCCGACGACCCACATCGAGAAGTACTGGGAGCCACCGCCGTAGGCGTGGCCCAGCGCGGTGCGGGCGCCGTCCACCTGGTGCTCGCCCGCCTTGCCGGTCACCTGCATCGCCGCCTCGGCGAACCGCAGCAGCCCGGACGCGCCGATCGGGTTCGACGACAGCACGCCGCCGGACGGGTTGACCGGCAGCCGCCCGCCCAGCGCGGTTTCCCCGGCCTCGGTGAGCTTCCAGCCCTCCCCGGCGGCGGCGAAGCCGAGGTTCTCCAGCCACATCGGCTCGAACCAGGAGAACGGCACGTAGATCTCCGCTGTGTCCACTTCGGACAGCGGATCGGTGATGCCCGCCTGCTTCCACAGCGCCGCGGCCGCGTCCCGCCCGGCCTGGGGGTTCACCTGGTCGCGCCCGGCGAAGGTGGTCGGCTCGGTGCGCATCGCGGTGGCGTGGATCCACGCGGCCGGGCCGCCCGCCGGTTCGTCGCCGATGATCACGGCGCACGCGCCGTCGGAGGACGGGCAGGTCTCGTCGTAGCGGATCGGATCCCACAGCACCTGCGAGGCCAGCACCGATTCCAGCGTGATGTCGTCCTGCTTGAGGTGCGCGTACGGGTTCCGGGCGCCGTTGCGCCGGTCCTTCACCGCGACCATGGCGCCGATGTGCCCGGGCGCGCCGGAGCGGCGGATGTAGGAGCGGACGTGCGGGGCGAAGTAGCCGCCCGCCCCCGCGCCGACCGGCATGGTGAACGGCGGCACGATCGACAGCGCCCACATCGCGTTCGACTCGGACTGCTTCTCGAACGCCACCGCGAGCACCCGGCGGTGCACGCCGCCCTGCACGAGGCTGGCCGCGACGTTGCCGGTCGAGCCGCCCACCGATCCGGCGGTGTGCACCCGCAGCAGCGGTTTGCCGGTGGCGCCGAGGGAATCGGCGAGGTGCAGCTCCGGCATCATCACGCCCTCGAACAGGTCGGGCGCCTTGCCGACCACGACGGCGTCGATGTCCGGCCAGTCCAGGCCCGCGTCGGCCAGCGCCCGCTCCGCGGCCTCCCGGCACAGCCCGGCGATCGAGACGTCCAGCCGCTTGCTGGTGTGGTGCGTCTGGCCGGTCCCGAGGACCGCCGCCGACCGCTTGCCCATCAGGACCTTCCCTCCATCACGCAGACCAGGTTCTGCTGCAGCGCCGGGCCGCTGGTCGCGTGCGCCAGCACCCGCCCGGCCCGCCCGTCCATCACGCGGGCCGCGGCCTCGCCGATGCGGGCCAGGCCGGCCGCGAACATCGGATTGCCGCAGAGCGCGCCGCCGGAGGGGTTGATCGCGACCGAGTCGTCGAGCCCGATCGCCCGGCGCAGCACGATTTCCTGGTGGGTGAACGGCGCGTGCAGTTCCGCGACCTCGATGCCGTCGGCCCCGGCGGCGCGCGCCGCGGCGGTGGTCGAAGTCGACCGGCGCAGGTCGCGGGAGCCGAGGCTGCCCGACTCGACGCGGTGCTCCAAACCGGTTATCCAGGCGGGCCTTTCGCGGATCTCCCGGGCCCGGTCCGCGCTCGCGAGGACGACTACGGCGGCGCCGTCGGAGATCGGCGCGCAGTCGTGCGCGCGGAGCGGATCGGCTAGGTAGGGCGCGCCGAGCAGATCGTCGGCATCGACCGATCCGGACAGCTGCGCTCTGGGATTTTCCGTTGCCGCTGCGCGACTTCGCGCGGCCACGGCCGCCATGTCGCGTTCGGTCCAGTCGCCGGCGTCCAGGCCGAGACGGGCTTGCAGCCCGGCGATGCTCACCGAGTCCGGCCACAGCGGCGCGACCGAGTAGGGATCGAGCTGCAGCGCGAGGGTCCGGCGCAGGTCGCCCGCCGAGGACTTGCCGAAGCCGTAGACCAGCGCGGTGTCGACCTCACCGGTGCGGATCTTCACCCACGCCTCGTAGAGCGCCCACGCCGCGTCCATCTCCACGTGCGACTCGTTGATCGGCGGGAACGCGCCGATGGCGTCGACCGCCGCGATGAACGAGAACGCCCGGCCCGCGAGGTAGTCCGACGACCCCGAGCACCAGAACCCGATGTCCTCCTTGGCGAGCCCGGTTTCGGCCAGCACTTCGCGGAAGATCGGCACCAGCATCTCGACGCCGTTGGTGGTGCCCCGGGTGGCGCGCACGTTCGGTGCCTGCGCGAACCCGACGACGGCTACGTCTGTCACGGCGGACTCCCGGAGGTTCAGAGGTGTTGGGCGTAGGACTCGAACGGCGCATCGGGCTCGCCGGTCGGTTCGAAGTGGTCGATGTTCTGCAGCGTGTGGTCCCACTCCTCGCGGGGTTTCCACACCGCGCGCACCCGCATCCCCATCCGGACCTCGTCGGCCGCGCAGCCGAGCACGAGGTGCAGGAACGCGATGTCGGCGCCGTCGAGCAGCACGTACGCGGACACGTACGGCGGCTTGATGCGCTGGCCCAGGAACGGGACGTTGACGATGCAGAACGTGGTCACGATCCCGGTGTCGGGGAGCTCGACCTCTTCCTCGGTGGGCACCCCGTCCGTCGGGCACGCGCCGCGCGGCGGGATGTAGACCTTCGCGCACGCCGGGCAGCGCTGGCCGAGCAGCCGCCCTTCGGCGAGGCCGCGCAGGTACCGGCTCTCCTCGGGGGACGCCGAGTGCCGGTAGTGCAGGTGCACCGGGGTGGTCAGCGTGGTGACGGGTTCGGGTCGTGAGTGGTCTGGATCCCCATGGCGCTCCGAACCACTCACGACGTCGTGCGCCGGCTCGAAGCAGGCGATGTCTCGGATGCCGTTGCCGAGTTCGTCGGCCCAGCGGACCTGCACGCGCATCCCGGTGCTGATCCGCTCGGGCGAAGGCACGTCGACGGCGTGCAGCATCGGCGTGTCCGCCCCGTCCAGGAGCACGAACGCCCAGGCGAACGGGCGCTGGAGCGGCTGGCCCTCCATCGGCTCCGGCATCCACGTCCAGCTGACGACGGTGCCCTGCGTGCCGACCGGCACGAATTCGTCGAGGACGGCGGCGGTTTCCGGGTCGTGCTCGACCGGCGGCACGTGCACCCGGCCGTCGCTGCCGCGGACTCCGACGATCCGGCGATCGCGCAGGGCGGTGGCGAACCGGCCGTGCACCGGCCCCAGGGATCGGGTGTAGTCGAAGCCGATTTCGAGAGGGGCGCTGAGTGGTTCCGGGAGCCCATTCACGCACTGAAGTGAAACATGTTCTCGATTTTGGGGCAATATCCGGGCAGGATGACCCGGGAGGATTCGCCAGCAGTGCCGCCGGACGAGGAGGTTCGCGGATGAAGATAGGGCTGCAACTCGGCTACTGGGGTGCGCAACCGCCGTCGAATGCGGAAGAACTCGTTCTCGAAGCCGAGCGCGCGGGATTCGACGGGGTCTTCGCGGCGGAGTCCTGGGGATCGGACGCGTTCACGCCGCTCGCCTGGTGGGGCTCCCGGACGAGCAGGGTCCGGCTGGGCACCTCGGTCGCGCAGCTCTCCGCGCGCTCGCCGGCCTCGTGCGCGATGCACGCGCTGACGCTGGACCACCTCTCCGGCGGGCGCTGCGTGCTGGGTCTCGGCGTGTCCGGCCCGCAGGTCGTCGAAGGCTGGTACGGCACGCCGTTCGCGAAACCCCTTGCCAGGACGCGGGAATACGTCTCGATCGTGCGGCAGGTGCTGGCCCGCGAGGCGCCGGTTCGCAACGCCGGCCCGCATCACCCGTTGCCCTACGACGGGCCCGGCTCGCTCGGCCTCGGCAAGTCGCTGCGCCCGATCACCCATCCGCTGCGCGCCGATCTGCCGATCTGGCTGGGCGCCGAGGGGCCGCGCAACGTCGCGCAGACCGCCGAGATCGCCGACGGGTGGCTGGCGGTGTACTACTCGCCGCGCATCGCCGCGACCTACGAGGACTGGCTGGCCGAGGGATTCGCCAGGCCGGGCGCGCGCCGCAGCCGCGAGGAGTTCGAGATCGCGGCCAGCTGCCAGGTGGTCGTCACCGACGACCCGGCGGCGGAGCGGGCGCGGCTGAAGCCTTCGCTGGCCCTCTACATCGGCGGGATGGGCGCGCCGGGCATGAACTTCCACGCCGAGCTGTTCCGGCGGATGGACTACGGGTCCGCCGTCGACGACGTGGAGCGGCTGTTCGCGGCCGGGCGGCGCGAGGAGGCGGTCGCGGCGGTGCCGGACGAGATGGTCGACGACATCGCGATCATCGGCGACGCCGAATCGGTGCGCGGCCGGGTGCGGGAGTGGGAGCGGGCCGGGGTGGACACGCTGCTGGTCGGCTGCCGCGAGACCGGGCACCTGCGCGGCGTCGCGGACGCGCTGGGGCTTGCCGAAAATCTGTAACGGGTTCTAGTTTGTAGGTCGCGCGGGTCGGCATGCGGTGTCGTGAGTGCTGAGTCCGGTGGGAACCGGCTTCAGCGCTCACGACTCCACGCCCACCGCCGCGCCCTGGTCAGTACTCCGATTCCCGCGTCATCGTCGACAGGAGTCCGCCGTGTCCGACATCGGGCTGTGGAAGATTGCCGAGCAACAACCGAACCGGACGGCCGTGATCGCACCGGACGGAAGGGCGGTCGGCTACGCCGAACTCGCCGCCGCCGCGGACCGCTACGGACGCGGCCTGCAGAGCATGGGTCTCGAGCCCGGCGACAGCATCGTGCTGATGCTGCCCAACGGCGATGACCTGCTCGCCGCGTACTTCGCGGCGCTGCAATGCGGGCTGTACGCGGTGACGGTGAACTGGCACCTCGTCGGCGCCGAAGTCGCCTACCTGATCGAGGACAGCGGGGCGAAGGCCTTCGTGGCGCACGAGCGGTTCGCCGAGACGGCTGCGGATGCCGCCGCGCGCAGCGGGCTTCCCGCGTCGGCCCGCTTCGCGGTCGGCGAGATCCCGGGATTCCAGGCCCTTTCCGGGCTCGGCGCGCAGGAGCCGCCGAAGCGACCGGAGGTGCGGACGACGGGCTCACCCATGCTGTACACCTCGGGAACCACCGGTCGCCCCAAGGGCGTTCGGCGCCCGCTGACCGGAGCCGACCCGGACGAGGTCCCGGCCGCGGCGAAGTGGTTCTTCGGCATCTTCGGCCTGCAGCCGTTCGACGACCACGTGCACCTGTGCGGCTCGCCGCTGTACCACACCGCGGTGCTCAACTTCGTCAGCCACTCCGTCCAATTCGGACATACGGCGGTGCTGATGGACCGCTGGGACCCGGCGGAGATGTTGCGGCTGATCGAACTGCACCGCGTCACCCACACGCACATGGTGCCGACCCAGTTCCACCGGCTGCTGGCGCTGCCACCGGAAGTCCGCGCGCGCCACGACGTCTCGTCGCTGCGCGCGGCGATCCACGGGGCCGCGCCGTGCCCGCCCGAGGTCAAGCGGGCGATGCTGGAGTGGTGGGGCCCGGTGGTGGTGGAGTACTACGCGGCGACCGAGGGCGGCGGCACCTCGATCACCGCGGCGGAGTGGCTGGACAAGCCGGGTTCGGTCGGCAAGGCGTGGCCGGGCTCGACGGTCAAGGTGCTCGGCGACGACGGCGCGGAGCTGCCGACCGGCGAGATCGGCACCGTGTACATGCGGATGGGCGGCTCCAGCTTCGAGTACCACCGGGACGCGCAGAAGACGAAGCAGGCACGGGTGGGCGACCTGTTCACCATGGGCGACGTCGGCTACCTCGACGAGGACGGCTATCTGTACCTGTGCGACCGCAAGAGCGACATGATCATCTCCGGTGGGGTGAACATCTACCCGGCGGAGATCGAGAACGCCTTGTCGGTGCACCCGCAGGTCGCGGACGTGGCGGTGTTCGGCGTGCCGCACGCGGACTGGGGCGAGGAGGTCAAAGCCGTCGTGCAGCCGGCCGACGGCGTTGAGCCGGGAGAGGAGCTGGCGGCGGACCTCATCGCCTTCGCCCGGGACCGGCTGGCGAAGTTCAAGATCCCGCGCAGCATCGACTTCGTCGCGGAACTTCCCCGGGACCCCAACGGAAAGCTCTACAAGCGAAAGCTCCGGGAGCCCTACTGGACCGACCGCGACCGAGCGATCTGACGCCCCAGTTTCAATTGAAACCGTTCGACCGGCGGTCTCCAGGCGGGAGGTTTCAATTGAAACTGGGCATGGTGGTGTCCCGAGACAGAGGTTTCAATTGAAACTGGGGTTCCTTCGAAGGGTCCCAGTTTCCATTGAGCGTTTTTCATCCTGGTCGGCCCGCAGTCGCGGGTCGCAAAGCCGCACGTCGATGGGGGGTTGCATGCGCCGCAGGCGCATAACCCACCTACGACACCGGCACCGCTGCGGGTTCTCAGAGGCTTCCTGGCGAGGACGGCCCTGACGCCGTGTATTGGACATACATAAGTCAGGGCATCCACAGACCAGGGAGCCTCTGAGGTTCCGCTACCCGCACCGCCACGCAAATCGAGGCTGGAAAACCCTCATTGAAACTTGATGCGGGTTCGGTGCTACCGGCCGCGGAAGTTCGGCTTGCGCTTCTCCGCGAAGGCCCGGGGGCCTTCCTTGGCGTCCTCGCTGCCGAAGACCGCCATGCCGAGGCGGGCGTCCACCTGGAACGCCTCGTTCTCCGGCATGCCTTCGGTTTCCCGCATCGTGCGCAGGATCGCCTGCACTGCGAGCGGTCCGTTGGCGGTGATGAGGTCGGCCAGTTCCAGGGCCTTGTCGAGGGCCTGGCCGTCCGGGACGACGTGGCCGATCAGGCCCAGTTCCTTGGCTTCGGGCGCGAAGATGTGCCTGCCGGTCAGGAGGATGTCCGCCGCGACCGTGTACGGGATCTGGCGCGGCAGGCGGACCGCCGAGCCGCCCAGCGGGAACAGGCCCCAGCGCGCCTCCGACACCCCGAACCGCGCGCTCTCGCCCGCCACCCGGATGTCGGTGGCCTGCAGGATTTCCGTGCCGCCCGCCACCGCGGGCCCTTCCACCGCCGCGATCAGCGGCTTGGTCAGCCGCCTGCCCTTGAGCAGCGGTTCGATCACGGACATGTCCATGCCGCGGGCGGTGTCGCCGGGATGCGCCTGCGTCATCGCCTTCAGGTCGGCGCCGGCGCAGAACGCGCCGCCCGCGCCGGTCAGCACGCACGCCCGGATGTCGTCGTCGCCGTCCACCTCGTCCCAGGCCTGCCGCATGATCTCCAGCATCGGCCCGGACAGGGCGTTGCGGACCTCGGGCCGGTTCATCGTCACCACGAGCACCGCGCCGCGCCGCTCGACCAGGCAGTGGGGTTGCTCGACGACCTCGGTTGTCGACGTCATGGGAACCTTTCCGGTCGGTGTTGGGAATCGGCTCGCCGGATCACCCGTTCGGCCGCAGGGGGAACCTGCCGGACGGCAAGCCGGATCACGCTCCGCGAGCGGCTGTCCGGGCTTGCAGAACGTGACAATGATTCGGCTTTTCGGGTTCTTGTCCAGAACGATAACACGTTCTACTTTCTCTGGGGTGGCATACAACATCGCAGATCTTTTCGAGCACGCCGTCGATCTGGTGCCAGATCGCGTCGCCGTGGTCTGCGGCGAGCGGCGGCTGACCTTCGCGCAGCTGGACCGGCGGGCCAACCGGCTCGCGCACCACCTCACGGCCCGCGGCCTCGGGCCGGGCTCCCACATCGGGGTCTACTCCCGGAATTCCATCGAGGCACTGGAAACCATGCTCGCGGCCTACAAGATCCGCGCGGTGCCCATCAACATCAACTTCCGCTACGTGCCGAACGAACTGCGCTACATCTTCGGCAACGCCGACCTCGCCGCCCTGGTGCACGAGCGCCGCTACAGCGACAACGTGGCCAAGGTCCGGCCGGATTTCCCCGAGCTGCGCGAGGTTCTCGTCATCGAGGACGGCAGCGACGCCGACTACGCGGGGTACGGCGGCATCGAGTACGAGTCGGTGCTGACCGGCCGGTCCGACGAGCGGGACTTCCCGGAACGCAGCGCCGACGACCTCTACCTGCTCTACACCGGCGGCACCACGGGCATGCCGAAGGGCGTGATGTGGCGCCACGAGGACGTCTGGCGGGTGCTCGGCGGCGGCATCGACTTCATGACCGGCGAGGCGATGCGCGACGAGTGGCAGCAGGCCCGAGCCGGCGCCGAGAGCGGCGGCCTGGTCCGGTTGCCCGCCGCGCCGTTCATCCACGGCGCCGCCCAGTGGGCCAGCTTCGGCAACCTCTTCGCTTGCAGCGCAGTGGTTTTCGTCCCGCAGTTCGACGCGCACGAGGTGTGGCGGGCGGTCGAGCGGGAGCGGGTCAACGTGCTGGCGATCGTGGGCGATGCGATGGCCCGGCCGCTCATCGAGGCGTTCCACGAGGGCAGCTACGACGCTTCGTCGCTGGTGGCGATCTCCAGCAGCGCCGCGCTGTTCTCGCCATCGGTGCAGCGCCAGTACCTCGATGCGCTGCCCAACGTGGTGATCACCGACTCGATCGGCTCCTCGGAGACCGGGTTCAGCGGCATCGGCGTCATCGGGCGCGACAGCGCGCAGACCGGCGGCCCGCGGGTCAACGCCGATGCCGACACCACGGTGATCAGGGACGACGGGAGCTTCGCGGATCCCGGCGAGATCGGGTGGCTGGCGCGCAGCGGGCACGTGCCGCTGGGCTACTACAAGGACGAGGAGAAGTCGCGGTCGGTGTTCGTCGAGATCGACGGCACCCGCTACGTCGTCCCGGGCGACTACGCACGGATCGAGGACGACGGCACCGTGACGATGCTGGGACGCGGCTCGGTGTCGATCAACACCGGCGGCGAGAAGGTCTTCCCGGAGGAGGTCGAGGCCGCGCTCAAGTCGCATCCCGACGTGTTCGACGCGCTGGTCGTCGGGGTGCCCGACGAGCGGCTCGGCCAGCGGGTCGCGGCCGTGGTCCAGCCGAGGGCCGGCGCGACGCCGGGACTCGCGGACCTCGACGCGCACGTCCGGGAGTGGATCGCGGGGTACAAGGTGCCGCGCAGCCTGTGGCTGGTGGACCAGGTCACCCGCTCGCCCAGCGGAAAGCCCGACTACACCTGGGCGAAGCGGCACACCGAGACGCACGAGCCGGCCGACGTGCACAAGCCGTCGCGGCGCGAGACAGCCACCGAACCGAGCTGAGGATCAATGCGTACGAGAATTTGTGACACCTTGGGCATCGAGCATCCGATCGTCGGCTTCACGCCTTCCGAGCACGTCGCGGCCGCGATCAGCCGGGCCGGTGGGCTGGGCGTGCTCGGCTGCGTCCGGTTCAACGACGCCGACGAGCTGGACGCCGTGCTGGACTGGATGGACGACAACACCGATGGCAGGCCCTACGGCGTGGACGTCGTGATGCCCGCGAAGATCCCCACCGAGGGCGCGGCCGTCGACCTGCAGGCCTTGATCCCGCCGGAGCACCGGGAGTTCGTGCAGCGGACGCTGGCGGACCTCGGCGTGCCGGAGCTCGCCGAAGGTGAGCAGCAGGCGGACGGCGTGCTCGGCTGGCTGCACTCGGTCGCGCGGTCCCATGTGGACGTTGCGCTGCGCCATCCCATCCGGCTGATCGCCAACGCCCTCGGCTCGCCGCCGGTGGATGTCATCCGGCAGGCCCACGAGCACGACGTGCTGGTCGCCGCGCTGGCCGGGAAGGCCGAGCACGCCCGTCACCACGTCGACAACGGAGTGGACATCGTCGTGGCACAAGGGCACGAGGCCGGCGGGCACACCGGCGAGATCGCCACGATGGTGCTGGTGCCGGAGATCGTCGACGCGGTCGGCGACCGGGCGCCGGTGCTGGCGGCCGGGGGAATCGGGTCCGGTCGGCAGATCGCGGCGGCGCTCGCGCTCGGCGCCGGCGGCGCGTGGCTGGGTTCGTACTGGCTGACGACCAGCGAATACCAGCAGATGCCGGGCAACGCGGCGACGCAGCAGGCGCTGCTGGCGGCGGGCTCCAGCGACACCGTGCGCTCCCGGATCTACACCGGGAAACCGGCCCGGCTGCTCAAGACCCGCTGGACGGACTCGTGGGCGGCCGACGACGCCCCCGAGCCGTTGCCGATGCCGCTGCAGAACATCCTGGTCAGCGAGGCCCACCAGCGCATCATGCGCTCCGGCGATCCGGGCGTGGTCTCGATGCCGGTGGGCCAGATCGTCGGCCGGATGAACAAGATCCGGCCGGTCGCCGACGTCATCGCAGACCTCCTCGCCGAGCTGGACGAAACCATCACCACCCTGAACAAGCTCCGCTGAGCCTCAGGAATCGCGGCGCAGCGCCCAGAATCCTTCGTTCTCCGACAGGATGTGGAAGCTGGCCCCGCCGTATTCCTTGGCGTAGTCGCGCATCTCCTCGGCCGTCTTGTCCGGCTCGTAGACGGCGACGTAGTCCGGGACGAAACCCTCGGTGTTGCCGGGGAAGAAGACCCGGCAGCGGTCGGTGAGGTGCGCGATCGTGGGGTTGTTGGCCAGGACCGTGGCGCCGTCCGGGATCTGCTCCAGCACGCTCTCCGCGGCGACCGGGTCCTGCTCGAAGCGCTCGTCGTTGCTCTTGGTCAGCTGCCCGACCGGCAGCATGACGCTGAGCGCGATCGCCGCCGCCAGGACCAGCCCCGGCAGGTGCGAGGCGTAGCCCCGCAACCAGGACGGATGCGTCTCGCGCAGCCGGGCGATCGCGTCGACCATCGCGAGCGTGACGATCGGCATCAGCACGGCGTTGTAGTGCCAGTCCGTGCTCCAGTAGTGCTCCT
The DNA here is from genome assembly GCF_040654735.1 of Saccharopolyspora sp. NPDC050642. NCBI lineage: Bacteria > Bacillati > Actinomycetota > Actinomycetes > Pseudonocardiales > Pseudonocardiaceae > Saccharopolyspora > Saccharopolyspora sp. NPDC050642. The sequence goes on from NZ_JBFAIN010000008.1 coordinate 180,610, forward strand.
CGACGGACGCGAACCGCCAGCCGAGAGTCGGGAGGATGGCCAGCAGCACCGGCGAGCGGAGCGCGATCAGGCCCGTCGTCGGGACCAGGAGCCACAGCGTGGTGCTGAACTTCTCGCCCACGCCCTCCAGCAGCGAGGCGGGGAAGGGGGTGTCGCCGGAGATCTTGTCCCAGTACCGGTACGCGCCCGTCGGGCTGAACGACGGGATGACCAGCAGCGTGACGCAGGCCCAGATGACGCCGAACAGCACGGCGCTCGCCACGGCGACCCGGGCGAACCGCTTGTCGTGCCTGGCGCACCACGCCAGCACCAGCGCCATCGCCGCCGCGGTGAGGGCGAGATCGTCCTTGACCAGCACGAGCGGCGCGGTGAGCGCGAGCGCGCGCCACCACCGCTGCGCCAGCATCGCCTCCAGGGCGAAGGCGATGAGCGGGACGGCGAAGCAGATCTCGTGGAAGTCGAAGTCGACGGCCAGCTGCACGCCCCAGGACAGGCCGTAGGCGACGCCCACGGTCCATCCCCGGGTGCGCCCGAGCAGGCGGGTGGCGGCCCGGGTGACCGGCACGACCGAGAGCGCGAACAGGGCCGCCTGCGCGACGAGCAACGTCTGGGCGGAGGGGACCAGGTAGTACAGCGGCGCGAGCAGGACCAGCACGGGGCTGAAGTGGTCGCCGAAGATCACGAACCCGGGGCCCAGCAGGTCCGCGACCGGCGCCCGGCCCTCGGCGTAGGAGCGCACGACCTGTTCGAAGATGCCCAGGTCGAACGACATCGAGCCGTAGCTGTTGTAGCGGGACAACGACAGCCAGGCGTAGCAGCCGAAGAACGCCGCCCACAGCAGGAACAGGACCGCCTGGTTCGACACCGCCCGGCGGCTGCGGGCCGCGGCGGTGGTGGGAACGGCGGTGGTGATGCTCATCGGGACTCCGTCGTGATCGGGGTGCTGGGCGTGATGGGCGGGTTCGAGGCGGACGAGGACGGGACGACCACCGTCGCGGCGGAAGTGGCGAGCGTCGGTGCCGGGCCGGCGGGAACCACGGGCTGCTGCTCGCCGCCGTCGGTCGTCACCGTGACCGCGACGGCTATCGCCACCACGGCGGCCGCGCCGGTGACCCCGGCGGCGATCTGCTGGCGCAGCAGCCGTCGCCCGCCGCGCTTGGTGATCTCGCCGGCGGGCAGCGGCGACGCGTGCCGCTCGGCTTCGGCGACGGCGCGGCGGAATGCCGCGCGCACCTGGTCTTCCGCCGCTTCGGCGGGCTCGAAGTGGTGGTCAGGCACCGTGGTCCTCCGCGCGCAACATGTCGCCCATCCGCGCCGCCACCGCGGCCCTGCCCCGTGCCAGGTGGGTCTTCACGGTTCCGGTGGACATCCCGGCCTCCTCGGCGATCTGCGCGACGGACAGGTCGCAGACGTAGTGCAGCGCCATCACGAGCCGCTGCCTCGGCGGTAGCTGCCGCAGGATCGCGGACAGCGTGAGGAGCCCTCCCGGGTCCGGCTCGTCCGCGACGGCCGGGCGCTGGCCGGCGAGCCGGACCCACGCCTGCGTCGCGCGCTTGGCGCGGTGCCACCGGCTGATGGCCACCCGGGTGGCGGTGACGCGCACCCACGCCTCCGGCGCGCCGTCGTGGAGCAGCGCGCTCCGGTGCGCCCACGCCCGCGCGAATGCCTCGTGCACCACGTCCTGGGCTTCTTGGACATCACCGGTGACCAGGCACAGCTGACCGATCAGCCGCCTGGCCGACAGCGCGTAGAACTCCTCGAACTCTTCGACCGTCAAGACTCGCGTAACCCCCGTGCGGTGTCCCTCATGAACCCTGTACTCGGCTGGGACGTTCCGGGTTGACATCGCGGGAGGATTTCCCGCCCCGATGTGATCACCATCACGTCGCCGCTCGCCCGGCGCCGTGGAAATCCACTTAGGACGGCGGATCGGCGCCGGGTGCGGCTAGTCGCGGGGCTCGACGAGCGCTTGCAGCAGCTCGCGCAGGGTTTCCTGCTGCTCCGGGGAGAGCGGGGTGAGCGGGGACCGGGTGCTCAGCCGCCGGACCACGGTGGTGCGGCTGCGCCGGCCGGCCGGGGTGAGCACGATCTGCTTGGCGCGCCGGTCGGTCGGGTGCGGCCGGCGTTCGACCAGGCCCTGCTGTTCGAGCCGGTCCAGCACGAACGTGGCGTTGGAGGCCTCGCAGGACATCCGGGCGGCGAGCTCCCGCGCCGTGATCGGTTCGGAGAGCTCGCGGAGCGCGACGACCTGCGACGCGGTCAGGCCCAGTTCCTCGGCGACGCGGCGCACGTGGACGTCGAGGGTCTGCGCGAACTGGTGCACCAGCTTGCACACGTCCCGGTCGATCTGGCTGCTCGTCGACGGATCCCTCGCCATGGGTCGAGTCTAGCGGCGATGATTCGAACTGTGATAGTTCTAATTCACATCATGTGAGTTCGAACTAGTTGGGGGTTTCGTGCCGCTTCCCTTGCTGTCCCTGATGCTGGTCGTTTTCGGCTTCACCACCGGGGAATTCGTGATCGCGGGCATCCTGCCGGACGTCGCCGCCGACCTGTCGGTGTCGCTCCCCGCGGCCGGCCTGCTGGTGACGGCCTACGCGCTGGGCATGATCGTCGGGGGACCGGTGGTCACCGTCCTGACCGCGCGGCTGGCCCGCAAACCGCTCATCGTCGGCCTCATCGCCGTGTCCCTCGCCGGGAACCTCGGTTCGGCGGTGGCGCCGAACTACCCGGTGCTCCTGGTGGCGCGGTTCGTCGCCGGCCTGGTCGTGGCCACGTTCTTCGCCGTCGCGATCGCCACCGCCGTCTCGATGGCCCCGGCGGACAAGCAGGCCTCGACCGTGGCGAAGGTGGCCCTCGGCATGAACCTGGGCATCATCCTGGGCACGCCGATCGGCACCTTCATCGGACACGACTTCGGCTGGCGGGCGACGTTCGCGGCCGTCGCCGCGCTCGTCGGCGTCGCCTTGCTGCTGGTGCTGCGCTTCGTGCCGGCCCAGCCCGCGGTCGCCACCGGGCCGGTCCTCGCCGAGCTGCGGGTGCTCGCGCGCCGCGACGTCCAGCTGGCGATCGGCCTCACCGCGGTGGGCAACGTGGGCGTGGTGACCGTCTTCTCGTTCATCACCCCGCTGCTCACCGACGTCAGCGGCTTCGCCGCCGGGGCGGTCCCGGTGCTGCTGCTGGTCTACGGGGCGGGCGCGGTGGTCGGGAACTTCCTCGGCGGCTGGCTGGCGGACAAGGCCCTGATGCCTTCGCTGGCCGGTCTGCTCGCCGTGCTGGCCGGGACCTTGGCGCTGTTCTGGCTGGTCGGCGGCATGCAGGTGCCCGCGGCGGTGCTGACGTTCGTGATCGGCGTGCTGGCCTTCGCGATCATCCCGGGCATGCAGGCCCGCGTGCTGGCCGCGGCCGGTTCCGCGCCCACGCTGGCGGTGGCGGTCAACGCCGCGGGCTTCCAGGTCGCCGCCGCGTTCGCCGGATGGCTGGGCGGGCAGGTCATCGACAGCGGCCTCGGCCTGCGGTCGATCTACCTCGTCGGCGCGCTGCTCACGGTGGCCGGGCTGGGCATCGCGGGCTTCATGCTGCAGCGCGACCGCCTGCCGGCCCACCGCTCCTGACACCGAGAGACGAGGAATTTCCCATGGATGGCAAGAAGTTGAGCGGCAAGGTCGCGCTGGTGACCGGCGGATCGCGCGGCATCGGGGCGGCGACCGCCCGGGCGCTGGCGGCCGACGGTGCGACGGTGGCGATCAGCTACGCCACGTCCGGCGACCGGGCCGAGGAAGTGGTGGCGGAACTCGAAGGCGCCGCCGCGTACCGGGCCGACCAGGGCGATCCGGGGCAGGTGGCCGATCTCGTCGGAGCCGTGGCCGCCGATTTCGGGCGGCTGGACATCCTGGTGAACAACGCCGCGAGCTTCGTCCGCGGCCGGGTCGACGCCGACGCCGATCCGGCCGCCCTGGAGCGCCAGATGGCCGTCAACGTCGGTGGGGTCACCGCGGCCATCCGGGCCGCTGCGCGGACGATGGGCGAAGGTGGGCGGATCATCACCGTCGGCTCCATGCAGGCCACCCGCGCCGGGTTCCCGGGCGTCGCCGACTACGTGTCGACGAAGGCCGCGATCACCGGCTACAGCAAGGGCGCCGCCCGGGACCTGGGGCCGCGCGGCATCACCGTCAACGTCGTCCAGCCCGGCTCGGTGGCGACCGAGATGAACCCCGACGAAGGGCCGTTCGCCGACGTCCAGCGCTCGGCGAACGCGTTGGGCCGGTTCGGGAGGCCGGCGGAGGTCGCGGCGGCCATCGCGTTCCTGGCCGGGCCCGGCGCGTCGTTCATCACCGGCGCGGTCCTCGACGTCGACGGCGGCTACCTGGCCTGATCGGGCACCGGGGAGTAGCGGGTGGTCGAGCGGTGCCAGATCGGATCCGCGGTTTCGCGGCCCTCCGCGGCCAGTTGGCGCTTGACGACCTTGAAGGTCGCGGTGCGGGGGAGTTCCGCCGCGAGCCGGACGTAGCGGGGCCACTGCTTGGGGCCGAGATCGGATTGGGCGGCGAGGAAGTCGTGGAGGGTCGCGGGGTCGAACCCCGGCGTCGCGATCAGCGCGGCCATCACCTGGTCGCCCACCTGCGGATCCGGGATGCCGTACACGGCGGCCTCGGTGATCTCGGGGTGGCGCAACAGGATTCGCTCGATCGGCGCGGTGCCGAGGTTCTCGCCGTCCACCCGCAGCCAGTCGGCCGAACGGCCGGCGAAGTGGCAGAAGCCGTCCGCGTCCAGGTAGGCGAGGTCGCCGCTCCAGTACATGCCGTCGCGCATCCGCTCCGCGTCGGCTTCCGGGGCGTTGTAGTAGCCCGCGAACCAGCCCGAACCGGCGGTGTTGACCAGCTCGCCGATCGCCTCACCGGGATTGAGCAGCCGGCCGTCGGCGGAGAATTCGGCCCGGGCACAGGGTTTCCCGGTGTCCGGGTGGAGCACCGCGACGCCGTCGGGAAGCCTGCCCAGCGCGCCGGGCGGCGTGTCGGGAGTGCGGGCCACCGCTACGCCGCCCTCCGAGGAGCCGAAACCGTCGACGACGCGGCAGCCGAACCGCTCGCCGAACCGCGCCAGGTCCCGTTCGTTGCCCTCGTTGCCGTACACCACGCGCAGCGGGTTCTCAGCGTCGTCCGGCCGTTCCGGGGTGGCGAGGATGTGCGAGAGCGGCTTGCCGACGTAGTTGGCGTAGGTCGCGCCGAAGCGCCGCACGTCGGGTAGGAAGCCGGAGGCCGAGAAGCGGCTGCGCAGCGCGATGCCCGCCCCGGCGGCCAGGCCGACCGCCCAGCCCGCCATCAGGGCGTTCGAGTGGAACAGCGGCATCGACACGTAGGTCACGTCGTCGCCGGTCAGGCCGAAGCGGTCGGCCAGCATCCGGCCGGGCGCGGCGATCTTGCCGTGCGTGCAGCGGACCGCCTTCGGCTCTCCGCCGGTGCCGGAGGTGAACACCAGCACGAGCAGGTCATCGGGCGTCGCGGGCACGGGATCGACCGCGCTGCCGGCGTGCTCGACGAGCAGCACCTGCCACCGCGGCTCGTCGATGACCAGCAGCTCCGCCGTCCCGAGGTCGAGGCCGTCCAGCAGTTCCGCGTACGCGCTGTCGGTGACGACCAGCTGGCAGTCCGCCAGCCGGACATCGCGCGCCAGCGCCGCCCCGCGCCGCGTCGGGTTCAGGCCCACGACCACCGCGCCGGACAGGGCCGCGCCGCCGAGCAGGAACGCGAACTCCGGGACGTTGCCGAGCAGGACACCGACGTGGAAGGGGCCGGGGCGGCGCAGGGATTCCAGCAGCGAGGCGTACTGGGCGCAGGCGCGCACCTTCGCCGACCACGTCCAGGCGCGGTCCTCGAACCGCAGCCCGCAGCTGTCGTCGTCGGCGCGGGCGAGCAGGAGATCGGTCACCGTCGGCGTCATGTCAGACCGCCAGGGCGTCGCCGAGCCGGCCCAGCTGGTCGGCCGCGCCGCCGAAGGAGAACTCGTTGCGCTTGGCCGCGACGAAGTAGCGGTGCAGCGGGTGGTCGACGTCGATGCCGACGCCGCCGTGCACGTGGACCGCGGTGTGGGCCACCCGGTGCCCGGCGTCGGCCGCCCAGAACTTCGCGGTGGCCACCTCGGTCGCGCACGGCAGTCCCTCGTCGACCCGCCACGCCGCCTGCCACAGCGTCAGCCGCGCGGCCTCCACGTCGATGAACGCGTCGGCCAGCCGCTGCGCGACGGCCTGGAAGCTGCCGATCGGCCGCCCGAACTGCACGCGTTCGCGGGCGTACTCGGCGGTCAGCTCCAGCGCCCGCTCGAGGACGCCGACCTGGTGCGCGCAGGTGCCGATGGTGGCCCGGGTGAGCAGCCAGTCCAGCGCCGCCGGATCGTCGCCCAGCACCCGGTCGTCGCCGACCCGCACGCCGTCGAGCTCCACCCACGCTTCGCTGTCGGAGTCCACGATGCGCTGCCGTTCCACCGACAGTTGCGCCGGTTCGACGAGGAAGACCCTCGGTCCGTCCGATGTGGACGCGGGAACCAGCACGAGATCGGCGACCGCGCCGGCCGGGACCGTGGTCTTGGCGCCGGTGAGCACCCAGCCGTCGCCGGAGCGCTCGGCGCGGCAGGCGGGACGGCGCGGGTCGGGGTTGTGCTCCTCGGTGAGCGCGGCGGTCAGCACCAGCTCGCCCTTCGCCGCTGGGACGCCCCAGCGCTGCTGCTGATCGGGGTCGCCGAAGCGGGCCACCGCCGCCGTGGCCGTGGTGATCGAGGCGAGGTAGGGCGCCGGGGCGACCGCGCGTCCCAGCTCGATCAGCACGGAGCACTGCTCCAGCAGCCCGAAACCGCCGCCGCCGACGGAACCCGGCAAGGCCGCCGACAGCACCTCCGCCCGGGCCAGATCGGTCCACAGTGCACGGTCGAACCGGTCCGGCTCGCGCTCGACCTCGCGCAGCCGCTCGTTCGTCACGCGATCGTCGAGGATCTCCCTGGCCAGCCCGCCCAGATCGAGCTGCGCCTCGGTGCACGAGAAGTCCATGAACCCTCCCTAGGGGCCTTCACTGCGGCGAACGGTGTCGTGAGCGAAGATTCCGGTTCTCACCGGAGTGATCGCTGAGTGTGGTGAGTGGGTCGTGAGTGGAGGTTCTTACCGGAGCGATCGCTCACGACTAGCGCTTCGCCGGGGGCAGGCCGAGACCCACCGCGGCGACGATGTCCCGCTGCACCTCGTTGGTCCCGCCGCCGAAGGTCAGGATCAGCGACGAGCGGTGCATTCGTTCGATCCGGCCGCGCAGCGCCGCGCCCCGGGAGCCCTGCCGCACGTATGCGGCGCTGCCCAGCACCTCCATCAGCAGGCGATATGCCTCGGTGGCGAACTCCGTGCCGTACACCTTGGTCGCCGATGCCGTGGCCGGCGCGGGCTGCTGCTCCGCGGTCGTCGCGATCTTCCAGTTGACCAGCTTGAGGAACTCCGCCCCGGCGTGCACGCGCGCCAGGTGCCGCCGCACCCACTCCTGGTCCAGCACCCGGCGCCCGTCGGTGAGCCGCGTTTCCCGCGCCCACTCCTGCACCTCGTCCAGCGCCAGCCGCAGCGGGGCGGCGGAGGTGAGCGCGACGCGCTCGTGGTTGAGCTGGTTGGTGATCAGCGGCCAGCCCTCGTTCTCGGCGCCCACCAGCGCGGAGGTGGGCACGCGGAGATCCTGGTAGTAGGTGGCGCTGGTGGACGGCCCGGCGACGGTGTGCACCGGCGTCCAGGAGAAGCCGGGCGCGGCCGTGGGCACGATCAGGATGCTCAGGCCGCGGTGCTTCTTCGCGTCGCGGTCGGTCCGGCAGGCCAGCCACACGTAGTCCGCGTACTGGATCAGGCTGGTCCACATCTTCTGGCCGTTGATCACGTACTCGGCACCATCGCGGTCGGCCGTGGTGCGCAGCGAGGCGAGGTCGGTGCCCGCCTCCGGCTCGGAGTAGCCGATCGCGAAGTGGATCTCGCCGCCCGCGATCTTCGGCAGGTAGTGCGACTTCTGCTCCGGGGTGCCGAATCGCATGATGGTCGGCGCGATGCTGTTGAGCGTCAGGAACGGCACCGGGGCGCCGGCGATCGCCGCCTCGTCGGTGAAGATCAGCTGGTCCAGCATGCTCCGGTTCTGCCCGCCGTACTCCTCCGGCCAGCCCAGCGCGAGCCAGCCGTCCGCGCCCATCTGCCGGACCAGCTGCTTGTAGGCCGCGCCGTCGCCGTAGTCGCCGTGCGCGGTCAGTTCGTCGCGGAGCTCCGGTGTCATGAGCTTGCCGAAGTAGCGGCGCAGCTCTTTGCGCAGCTGCTCCTGCTCGGGCGTGTAGGCGATGCGCATGCATCCCTCCTGCGTCGACGGGAGAGCGTGTGAAACATGTTTCACCAACCATAGTCCGGATGTGGCGAGGTGGTCGATACATCGCGCTGCCACGAGTGATTTTTCGCGGGCGCCGCGTCGCGTTCGGTCGTGAAAACCGGTTCTACGGCGACACGGCGTTCGGATCGGTCCCCGAATGGAGCAGTCACCGGGGGTCGGTTGGCTCGTTGTGCGGGCTGGATGGCTGATCGATGTGGCCCGGATGGTCGGTCCTCGCGAATCGGTAGAACTGGTTGCAACGTCAGATATCAGCGCATTCGGCGAATATTCCTCGATCTGCTCTCCGGCTCTTGATTGCAAGTGAGAACACGTTCTACTGTGGCTTGGATAACAGTGCGGGCGATCACGATGAGGTGACCAACCGTTGAAGGCAGCGGTGCTCAAGGGGAAGCGAAATGGTTCGCCAGCTCGTGACCTTCGACTGAGCCGGGAGGCGCGGTGAGCTTGGACGGGAAAGTCGCGATCGTCACCGGAGCAGGTGCGGGGCTCGGTCGCGCGGAGGCGCTGGCCCTGGCCCGGGCCGGTGCGAACATCGTGGTCAACGACGTTTCAGACGGTGCGGCGACGGTGGTGGCCGAGATCGAGGAGCTCGGCGTCAAGGCCGTGGCGGTCGCCGGGGACATCTCCGACAGCGCCGTCGCGCGCGAACTGGTCGACACCGCGGTGCAGCGCTTCGGCGGCTTGCACGTGGTGGTGAACAACGCCGGAGTGCTGCGGGACCGGATGTTGTTCAAGATGAGCGAGCAGGAGTGGGACGACGTGATCCGCGTCCACCTGCGCGGCCACTTCCTGTTGTCCCGCAACGCCGCCGCGCACTGGCGGGACGAGTACAAGCAGACCGGATCGACCTACGGCAGCGTGATCAACACCGCTTCGGAGGCGTTCCTGCTCGGCTCTGCGGGGCAGCCGAACTACGCGGCGGCCAAGGCGGGCATCGCGGCGCTGACCGTGTCCACGGCGCGGGCGTTGGGGCGGATGGGTGTGCGGGCGAACGCCATCTGCCCGCGGGCGCGGACGGCGATGACGGAGGAAGTCTTCGGCCCGGCACCGGAAACCGGCGTCGACCCGCTGTCGACCGATCACGTCGCGCCGCTGGTCGCCTACCTGGCCGGTCCCGCCGCGCAGGCGATCAACGGCCAGGTCTTCGTGGTGCACAGCGGGATGATCGCGCTGATGGCGGCGCCCGTCGTCGAGCAGCGCTTCGACACCGGCGGTCCGTTGTGGACGGAGGACGAGCTGGCCGGCACCCTCGGCGCCTACTTCGCGCAGCGCGACGCGGAACGCAACTTCGCCAGCACCGAGCTGCTTTCCCTGCCCTAGCCATACCCAGAGCCAAGAGAGTCCCCAGGCGAGGAGGAGCCAGATGGCCCTGACCGTGCGGCAGCATCTCGACGCCGCGGCGCTCAAAGACGGATTGCTGCTGGTCGACGGCCAGTGGCGGCAGGCCCGCGCGGGCCGGACCTGGACGCACCACCACCCGGCGACCGGCGAGGCGATCGGCGACTTCGCCGTCGCCGATGCCGACGACGTCGACGACGCGGTCCGCGCCGCGCGCCGGGCGTTCGACGAAGGCCCGTGGCCGACCATCCGCGCCGGCGAGCGGGTGCGGCTGCTGCGCCGCTGCGCCGATCTGCTGCGCGAGAACGCCGACGACCTGCGGGCCCGCCAGGCGCTGGACAACAGCGTGCCGCTGTCGTTCGGCACCGTCTACGCGGGATCGGTGGACGTGGCGGCCGACGTCTTCGACCACCACGCCGGGTGGATCGACAAGGCCGGCGGCGACACGCTGCCGCCGTACCAGGGCGGCGACCACTTGGCGATGACCTTCCGCGAGCCGGTCGGCGTGGTGGCCGCGGTGCTGCCGTGGAACGCGCCGTTCCTGCTGTTCGCGCAGAAGATCGCGCCCGCGCTGGCAGCCGGGTGCACCGTGGTGCTGAAGCCGTCGGAGTACGCGACGTTCAGCGTGCTGCGGATGGTGGAACTGCTGCTGGAGGCCGGGATCCCGGACGGCGTGGTCAACGTCGTCACCGGCCCCGGCGACCCGACCGGCGAAGCGCTGATCACGCATCCGCAGGTGGACAAGGTGAGCTTCACCGGCAGCCGCGAGGTCGGCCGCCGCATCGTCGAGGCCTCCGCGGGCACCATGAAGCGCGTGTCGCTGGAACTCGGCGGCAAGAGCCCGGCCATCGTCTTCCCGGACGCCGACGTGAGCCTGGCGGGCATGACCGCGATGGGCATGGTCACCCTCGGTCTCTCCGGGCAGGCCTGCGTCGCGCACACCCGCGCGCTCGTGCACCGCGACGCCTACGACGAGTTCGTCGGCGCCGCCGAGCTGATCGCCGGCTCGGTCACCTACGGCGACCCGTTCGACCCGGGCGTGCTGTCCAGCCCGCTGATCAACCAGCGGCAGCTGGACCGGGTGCTGGGCTTCATCGACAAGGGCCGGGAGGAAGGCGCGCGGCTGGTCACCGGCGGCGGTCGGCCGGACGGCGACCTCAGCACCGGCCACTTCGTGCAGCCGACGGTCTTCGCCGACGTCGACAACGCGATGACCGTCGCGCAGCAGGAGATCTTCGGCCCGGTGCTGACGGTCGTGCCGTTCACCGACGAGGACGAGGCGGTGCGGATGGCCAACGACTCCGAGTACGGCCTCGGCGCCGGGGTGTACACATCGGACGTCCGGCGGGCGTTCCGGGTGGCCAAGCGGATCCGCACCGGCACGGTCGGGATCAACGGGTTCCAGGTGGAGCCGCACCTGCCCTTCGGCGGCTACAAGCAGTCCGGGCTCGGCCGGGAGGGCGGCCGCTCCGCGTTCGAGGCGTACACCGAGCTCAAGACCGTGCTGCTGCCGCTGACCGACGAGTTGATGTGACATGCGGTTAGCGGACAAGGTCGCGATCGTCACGGGCGCCGCGCGCGGGCAGGGCGCGGCGACGGCGCGCCGCTTCGTCGCCGAGGGCGCCAAGGTGCTGCTGGCGGACGTGGCCGACGAGGCGGGCAAGGAGCTCGCCGACGAGCTCGGCCCGGCCGCGGTGTACCAGCACCTCGACGTCGGCTCGGAGGACGACTGGGTCGACGCGGTGCGGGCGGCGCGCGAGCTCGGGCCGGTGGGCGTGCTGGTCAACAACGCCGGGGTGCTGCACTTCTCGGAGCTCGCGGACACCAGCCTGGCCGACTACGAGCGGGTCATCCGCGTCAACCAGATCGGCACGTTCCTGGGCATGCGGGAGGTGATCCCGGCGATGCGCGAGGCGGGCGGCTCGATCATCAACGTGTCCTCCGTGGAGGGTCTGGGCGGCATGCCGCTGCTGGTGGCGTACTCGGCCAGCAAGTTCGCCATCCGCGGGATGACGAAGGTCGCCGCGATGGAGCTCGGCAAGCTGGGCATCCGGGTCAACTCGGTGCATCCCGGGGCGATCGACACCCAGATGATCCACGAGGCGGCGGGCGGCCAGGTCCCGATGGACCACGTCGGCAAGCGCGTCGCGCTGGGCCGGGTCGGGCAGCCGGAGGAGATCGCGTCCCTAGCGGTCTTCCTGGCCAGCGACGAGAGCTCTTACTGCACCGGCGCGGAGTTCACGGCCGACGGCGGCGCAACGGCAACGCACGCACTCGCCTGACCAAGGCGAGACGCAACGGGCACCCCTGACGGTTCCACACCCGATGGGGTGGGTTTTTCCGCAGTTTCAATTGAAACTGTGCAACCCCGGATCAGCGCGGATCGGGAGGTGAGCTGGTGGCAGTGCGGAGTGCTGGGGCGTTCGTGCAGGTCGGGCGGATGGCCACGCTCGGGTGGGAGGTGCTGCGGGCCGTGCCGCGGCGGCCCTTCCAGGTCCGGGAGTGCATCCAGCAGGCCTGGTTCTTCGCCAGCGTCACGATCCTGCCGACCGCGCTGGTGGCGATCCCGTTCGGCGCCGTCATCGCGATGCAGCTCGGGTCGCTGACGCAGCAGATCGGGGCCCAGTCGTTCACCGGTGCCGCCAGCGCGCTGGCCATCCTCCAGCAGGCCAGCCCGCTGATCACCGCGCTGCTGGTGGCCGGGGCCGGCGGGTCGGCGATGTGCGCCGACATCGGTGCGCGCACCATCCGCGAGGAGATCGATGCGCTGGAGGTGCTCGGGATCTCGCCGATCCAGCGGCTGATCGTGCCCCGCGTCATCGGCGCGGTGCTGGTCGCCCTGCTGCTCAACGGCATGGTCAGCGTCGTCGGCGTGCTCGGCGGCTACTTCTTCAACGTGATCCTGCAGGGCGGCACGCCCGGCGCGTACCTGGCCAGCTTCAACGCCCTCGCGCAGCTGCCCGACCTGTGGATCAGCGAGTTCAAGGCGCTGCTCTACGGGTTCGTCGCCGGCGTCGTCGCCGCCTACCGCGGCCTCAACCCGGCCGGCGGGCCGAAGGGCGTGGGCGACGCGGTCAACCAGGCCGTGGTGATCACGTTCCTGCTGCTGTTCCTGATCAACCTGGTGCTCACCGGGATCTACCTGCAACTCGTGCCCCCGAAGGGATTGTGAGCCGATGGCCGTCGTCGACCCGGTCGCCGCCCCGTTGCGGCGGTGGATCACCCGCGGGCCCGGCGACGCGCTCGCCGAACTGGGCTGGCAGCTGTCGTTCTACCTGCGCGCCCTCGCCCTGGCGCCCGTCGCGCTGCGCCGCTACTACCGCGAGACCGCCCGGCTGCTCACCGAGGTCGTGTTCGGCAGCGGCGCGCTGGCCGTCATCGGCGGCACGCTCGGCGTGATGATCGGCATGACCGTCGCGACCGGCGCGATCGTCGGCCTGCAGGGCTATTCCTCGCTGAACCAGCTCGGCACCTCGGCGCTGACCGGGTTCGTCGCCGCCTACTTCGACACCCGCGAGGTCGCGCCGCTGTCGGCGGGCCTGGCGCTGTCGGCGACCGTCGGCTGCGGGTTCACCGCGCAGCTGGGCGCGATGCGGATCTCCGACGAGATCGACGCCCTGGAGGTGATGGGCGTGCGGACGCTGCCGTACCTGGTGACCAGCCGGGTGCTGGCCGGGGTCGCGGCCGTCATCCCGCTGTACGTGGTGGGACTGCTCGGCTCGTACTTCGCGTCCCGGCAGATCACCGTGTGGTTCTACGGCCAGTCCGCGGGCACCTACGACCACTACTTCCACCTGTTCCTGCCGCCGGAGGACGTCCTCTGGTCCTTCGGCAAGGTGATCGTGTTCAGCGTCGCGGTGATCCTGACGCACTGCTACTACGGCTACACCGCGCGCGGCGGCCCGGCTGGTGTCGGCGTCGCGGTGGGACGCGCGGTGCGCACCTCGATCGTGCTGGTCGCGGTGCTGGACTTCTTCCTCAGCCTGGCCATCTGGGGCTCCACCACGACGGTTCGGATCTCGGGATGAGCGGCCGGCGGAGCAGGCGCCGCTACCAGGCGCTCGGAGTGGTGTTCCTGGTCGCGGCCGGGATGTTCGTCGCGGGCACGATCGCCATGTACCGCAAGGCGTTCACGCCGGTCGTGGCGGTCAGCCTCGAAACCGACCGGATCGGCAACCAGATGCGGGTGGGCGCCGACGTCAAGGCGCGCGGCGTGGTGGTCGGAGAGGTGCGCGGCGTGCGCGCCGAGGGCGACCACGCGGTGCTCGACCTGGCGCTGCGGCCGGACCAGGCGGAGCTGATCCCGGCGAGCGCATCGGCGCGGCTGTTGCCCAAGACGCTGTTCGGGGAGCGCTACGTCTCCCTGCACATCCCGGAGAACGCCGGCTCGCGGGCGCTGGCCTCCGGCGACGTCATCCCACAGGACCGCAGCGGATCGGCGATCGAGATCGAGAAGGTGCTCGGCGACCTGCTGCCGGTTCTGCAAGCGGTGCAACCGGAAAAGCTCTCGACGACGCTGACCGCCGTGTCGCAGGCGCTGGACGGCCGCGGCGAGCAGCTCGGCGACACGCTCGTGCAGCTGGACGGCTACCTGGAGCGGCTGAACCCGTCGCTGCCGAAGCTGGAGTCGGTCATCGCGCGCATCGACGACGTGGCCGACACCTACGCCGAGGCCGCGCCCGACCTCACGCAGGCGCTGGCCGACCTGACCACCACCAGCAAGACCATCGCCGAACAGCGGCAGGCGCTGAACACCATGCTGGGCACCGTCACCGGCAGCGCGAACGACCTGAACCGGTTCCTGGCGCTGAACAAGGACAACCTGATCAACCTCACCGGCACATCGAGGTCCACATTGGAACTCCTCGCCGAGTACGCCCCGGAGTACCCCTGCATGCTCAAGCAGTTCGCGGACTCGATCCCGAACGCCGAGCGATCCTTCGGCAAGGGCACCGAGAACCCCGAGATCGCCAAGTTCACCATCGAGATCACCGGTAGCCGCGGCAAGTACCTGCCGGGCGTGGACACGCCGAAGTACCTGGACCAGCGCGGGCCGCGCTGCTACCCGTGGGTCGAGGCGCCGGACACCTTCCCGCAGTACCCGCCGGGCGGGCCGGTGCAGGACGGTTCCGTGTTCCCGGAGCCGCCGCGCGACCGCGACGAAGTGTTCCCGTGGAAGCAGAAACCGGCGTCCACCACGTCGCAGTCGGTGGCGAACACACCCGCCGAGCGGGACCTGCTGTCGACGCTGCTGGCGCCGCAGATGGGCGTGCCGCGCTCGGACGTGCCGGACTGGAGCGGGCTGCTGGTCGGCCCGGTGTACCGCGGTGCGGAGGTGACGGTGCGATGAGGTCGATAGCCGCGCCGCTGGTCAAGCTGCTGATCTTCGCGGCGGTCACGATCACGCTCACCGGGGTGCTCGCGATGACCATCGCCGCCTCCACCTCCGGCTCCGCCGACTCCTACCACGCGCGGTTCGCCGACGCCTCCGGCCTGGACGTCGGCGACGACGTGCGGATGGCGGGCGTGAAGGTGGGCCGGGTGACCGGGCTGGAGGTCGTCGACGGCAAGCACGCCCTGATCCGCTTCGACCTCGACGCCGGCCGGCGCCTCCCGCGCGACGCCGCCGCGACCGTGAAGTTCCGCAACCTCGCCGGTCAGCGCTACCTGGCGCTGGACGCGGCGCTGCGCGATCCGGCGGACGTGCTGCCGCCGGGCGGCGAGATCCCGCTGGAGCGGACCCATCCGGCGCTGAACCTCACCGCGCTGTTCAACGGGTTCAAGCCGCTGTTCCAGGCGCTTTCGCCGCAGGACGTCAACCAGCTCTCGGGCGAGATCGTCCAGGTGTTGCAGGGCGAGGCGGGCACGGTGGACAGCCTGCTCGCCCACACCGCGTCGCTGACGTCCACCATCGCCCGCAAGGACGAGGTGATCGGCCAGGTCATCGACAACCTCAACGCCGTGCTGACCACCGTCAACGCGCGCGGCCCGCAGCTGGGCGAGCTGATCACCTCGATGCAGCAGCTGACCAGCGGATTCGCCGAGCAGCGGAAGCCGGTGGGGGAGGCCGTCGCCGCGCTCGGCGAGCTCTCCAACACCACCGCCGGAATGCTGGAGGAGGCGCGGCCGCCGCTGCAGAGCAGCATCGGCGAGCTCAACCGGGTCGCCGGCATCCTCAACGCCGAGCAGCCGAAGCTGGAAGCCGACCTGCAGAACATCCCGGCACGGCTCAACGCGCTGACCAGGACCGTCAGCTACGGCAGCTGGTTCAACTTCTACCTGTGCCGGATCTCGGGCACGGTCGGGATCTCCGAGCTCAACATCTCGATCCCGATCCTGCCGCTGCCGGCCTCGGAGATGCCGGAGAGGTGCAAGCCGTCATGAAGCCGTTGCGGGAGCGGAACCAGGCCGTCGTCGGCCTGGTCGCCGTCGTGCTCATCACCTGCGCCACGCTGGGCGCGTTCTTCGCCAAGGACCTGCCGGTGATCGGCGGCGGCACCACCTACGAGGCCTACTTCTCCGAGTCGGCCGGGCTCGCGGCGGGCAACGACGTGCAGATCGCCGGGGTCAAGTCCGGCGAGGTCACCGACGTCGCGCTGGCGGGCGACCGGGTCCTGGTGGCCTTCCGCGTCGACGGCGCGGAGATCGGCGACCGCAGCCGGGCCAGCATCGAGATCAAGACGCTGCTCGGCGAGAAGTACCTGGCGCTGCAACCGGAAGGCGCCGAGGAACTGGCGGAGCCGATCCCGGTCGAGCGGACCGCCGCGCCGTTCGACATCCCGGACGCGCTCGACCAGCTCACCCGCACCGCCGACCAGGTCGACACCCAGCAGCTCGCGCAGAGCTTCCGCGTCCTGGCGGACACCTTCCGCGGCGCGCCGCAGCACATGGGCCAGGCCATCGACGGGCTTTCGCAGCTGTCGCAGACCATCGCCTCGCGCGACCAGCAGCTCGCCGATCTGCTGCGCAACACCAGCGGCGTGAGCAAGATCGTCGCGGATCGCGACGATCAGGTGCAGCGGCTCATCTCGGACGGGAACCTGCTGCTGACCGAGCTTCAGCACCGCCGGGAGGCGATTTCGGCGCTGCTGATCGGAACCCAGCGGCTCTCCGACGAACTGCGCGGCCTGGTCGCCGACAACCAGCAGCAGCTGCGGCCGACGCTGGAGCAGCTCAACCAGCTGACCGAGATGCTGCAGCGCAACCAGGACGACCTGGGCCGCGTCGTGGCGGCGATGGCGCCCTACGTGCGCGGCTTCAACAACACGGTGGGCAACGGCCGGTGGTTCGACGGCTACCTGTGCGGTCTGTTCCCGCCCGCGATCAACGCCGGGCCGCTGCAGACGAACACGACGTCCTGCGAGATCCCGGTGCCGACCCGGCCCGTCGGAGGTGGCTGATGTCCAAAGTGGTCGGAATCGGATGCGCGCTGGCGCTGCTCGTCAGCGCGGGATTGTGGTGGCTGTTCACCGATCCAGGCAAGCAGATCACCGCGTACTTCGACCGCACCGTCGGGGTCTACGCCGGATCCACCGTGCGGGTGCTGGGCGTCGAGGTGGGCAGGATCGACGGCGTCGTGCCGCAGGGCGACGTGGTGCGGGTGGACATGCACGTCGACGACGACGTGCAGATCCCGGCCGACGTGAAGGCCGTGGTGGTCGCGCCGAGCCTGGTCAGCGACCGGTACGTGCAGCTCACCCCGGCCTATTCCGGTGGCGCGGAACTGGTTTCGGGCGCGGTGCTGGCCAAGGACCGCACCGCGACGCCCGCCGAGCTCGACGACCTCTACCGCAGCGCCAACGCGCTCGCGCAGGCCCTCGGCCCGGACGGCGCGAACAGCACCGGAGCGCTGTCCGAGGTGCTGTCCACCTCGGCCGCCGCGCTGGAGGGCAACGGCAAGGACCTCAACGCCACGGTGAAGCAGCTCGGCGACCTCGCCGGCACCCTCCAGGAGAACCAGGGCGACCTGTTCGCCACGGTCGACAACCTGAACACCTTCACCGCGACGCTCGCCGCCAGCGACCGGCAGATCCAGGAGTTCTACGGGCGGGTCGACGACGTCACCGGATTCCTGGCCGGCGAGCAGCAGCAGATGGGCGCCGCGCTGAGCTCCCTGGCGGTCGCGCTGGACGACGTCTCCCGGTTCATCCGCGACAACCGGGAACTCATGACGTCCAATGTGGACAACCTGACCGGCGTGACGCAGCAGCTGGTGGACCAGCGCCAGGCGCTGGCGGAGGTGCTCGACGTCGCACCGCTGGGCGCGACGAACTTCATCAACTCCTACGACGCGGCCTCCGGCAGCGTCACGGTCCGCGGCCACCTCAACGAGCTCACCCACCCGCCGGTGCTGATGGTGTGCAAGCTGATCCAGCACAGCATGCCCGAGCCGGTGCCGCAGGGCCTCAAGGACGCCTGCGACAAGCTCGCGCCGTACCTGGACGGCAAGCTGCAGCTGCCGTCGATCGGTGAAACCCTGCACCACCTGCAACAGGGCGAACTGCCGCCGCTGCCGCTGGTGGACGCCGCCCAGCAAGGAGGCCCCCGATGAAGCGGTTCGCGCCGGTGCTGCTGGCGGCGCTGCTGGTTTCCGGTTGCGGCACGGCGGGATTCACCGGTCTCTACAACGCTCCGCTGCCCGGCGGTGCGGAGCTGGGCTCGAACCCGTACCGGGTGACCGCGCACTTCGCGGACGTGCTCGACCTGGTGCCGCAGTCCAGCGTGAAGGTCAACGACGTCGCGGTCGGGCGGGTGGAGCGGATCGAGCTGAGCCCCGACAACACCACCGCGCTGGTGCACATGTCGGTCAACGGCGACGTCCGGCTGCCCGCCAACGCCGATGCGCAGCTGCGGCAATCGAGCCTGCTGGGGGAGAAGTTCGTCGAGCTCGCGGCACCCGCCGGCGCGGCCGAGGGCGCGCTGGCCGACGGCGCGGTGATCCCGCTGGAACGCACCAACCGCAACCCGCAGGTCGAAGAGGTGCTGGGCGCGCTGTCGATGCTGCTCAACGGCGGCGGCGTGGCGCAGCTGCAGGACATCGTGCGCGAGCTCAACGGCGCGTTCACCGGCAACGAGGCGGAAATCCGTTCGCTGCTGGGAAATCTCAACGAGACGGTCACCCGGCTGGACGGGCAGAAGGAGAACATCACCCGCGCCATCGACGGCCTCAACCGGCTCTCGTCGACGCTGCGCGGGCAGACCGACCAGATCGCGGGCGCGATCGACGGCTTGGGCCCCGGCCTGCGGACCCTGGAGGAGCAGCGCGGCCAGCTCGTCACCATGCTGCAGTCGCTGGACCAGCTCTCCGGCGTGGCGGTGCAGACCGTCAACCGCAGCAAGGACGACATGGTCGCCGACCTGCATGCGCTGGCGCCGACGCTGCAGAAGCTCGCCGAGACCGGCGACGCGCTGCCGGACGCCATCGCCTACCTCGCGACCTATCCGTTCCCGGAGTACGTCATGAAGCCGCTCAAGGGCGACTTCGTCAACGCGGACGTGCGGTTCGACCTGGACCTGAGCACGATCATGGAGAACCTCACCCGCTCCTCCGGCCCGCTGATCCCGATCCCCGGCCTCAGCGACGCGGGCCAGCCGGGACTGCGGCCGCCACCGCCGGCACCGGCCCTGCCGCCGCTGCCGCTCCCGGCGCCGCAGTCGGCGCCGCCGGTCCCGGCCCCGATCCAGTTGGGAGGACGCTGATGTTCGCGCGGAAGACCAAGATCCGGCTGGGGCTGTTCCTGGTGCTGGCGGTCGTGGGCATCGGCTACGCGGGCGGGCAGTACGCCGGGCTGGACCGCTTCTTCGGCGGCAGCGGCTACACCGTGACGGTGCGGATGGCGGACTCGGGCGGGCTGTTCACCAATTCCGAGGTGACCTACCGAGGCGTCGCGGTCGGCCGGGTCACCGAGATGCGGCTCACCGACGCGGGCATCGACGTCGACATGCACATCGACGACGCCGCGCCGCCGATCCCGGCGGGCGCCCGGGTCGCGGTGGCCAACCGGTCGGCGGTGGGGGAGCAGTACCTCGACCTGCGCCCGGAGCGCGACGGCGGCCCGTTTCTGGCGTCGGGATCGGTGATCGAGCAGGAGCGCACCGAGTTGCCGCCGGCGCCGGAATCGCTGCTGGTCGACCTGGACCGGCTGGTCGGCAGCGTCCCGGTCGACGACCTGCGCACGGTCGTCGACGAGGTCGGCACGGCGTTCGACGGCACCGGCGGCCACCTGCAGCGCATGCTGGACGCGACGAGTTCGGTGACGGCCGCCGCCGACCAGCACCTCCCGCAGACCACCGGGCTGCTGGCCAACAGCGACGTGGTGCTGCGCACCCAGCAGCAGCAGTCGGAGCAGATCGTGTCGTTCAGCAGCGGGCTGCGGGAGATCTCCGGGCGGCTGAAGGAGTCCGACCCGGACCTGCGGCGGATCATCAACGGCGCGCCGGCGGCGAGCCAGGAGGTCGACGCGCTGCTGCGCAGCGCGGGCACGGATTTCGGCGTGGTGGTGGCGAACATGCTGACCACGATGCAGATCACCGACGTGCGCGGCCCGGCGATGGAGCAGATGCTGGTGGCGCTGCCGGTGATCTCGGCGTTCTCCCACACGCTGTCGCCGGACGGCACGGGACACCTCGGCCTGGTGCTGAACTTCTTCAACCCGATCGCCTGCACCAGGGGCTACGAGGGCACGCCTCGCCGCCCGGGAGCGGAAACGGCGCCGGGCCCGACGAACGAAGACCTGCACTGCGCGGAACCCCCGGGCAGCGTGATCAGCGTCCGAGGCTCCCAGAACGCCCCCCGAGCCCCGGTCCCGGACCCGGTAGCACCACCACCCCCGTTCGACCAATGACGGCCACCTGAGTGCTTAAACCCCGCGCGGAGATGGAGGCCATGCCCGCCCCGGCAGACCTGGTGCCCCACCTGGAAAACCTGCAGTAGCGGCCCGCGCGCACTTTGTGTCGCTACAGCAGCAAAAAGTGCGCACGGGCCGGTCGGAACCATCGTGGTCAGGCGTTGGTCGGCACGCCTGCGTTGGTGAGGATCTCGCGGGCCGGGAGGGCCGTGCTCTCGGCCGCCGTGAGGCCGGACGCCGTCAGGTGTGCGTCGACGATGCGCAGGCCCGCCGCGTAGCCCGCGAAGTCCGGCAGCCCTACCGGTTGCAGTCCCATGCGCTGGGCCGTAGCGTCGCCGAAGACGTACGCGGGCAGGTTCTGCATCCCCGCCACGTCGATGTTCGCCGCGATCTTCCGGTACGCCGAGTCAAGTTCCGCGCCGGTCAGCGCTTGGGACTACGGGCCCATGGCCTGCTCGCCGGACAGCTCGCGCACGAACGCCTCGGCCAAGCCCTCCGCGACGACCTGTTCCCCGACCGTGACGGCAGCGGGGTCCCAGACGACGTTCGCGTAGCGCACGTTGTGGTGCAGCTCGTGCGCGGCGGCGTGGTCGATCTTCGCCAGGCTCGTCTCTGTGGGCCACATGTAGAGCTGGATCGCGCCCGGGAACCCGCCCAGGCCGAAGTACCCGTCGCTGCGCGCCATCAGCTGCTCGTCATCGGGATTGCCGAGCATCACGACGACGTGCACGGTGTCGGCGTGCCCGATGCCGGGCACCGCACCGCTGATCCGCTCCCACGCGGCGGCGAGAGATTCCTCGATCCGGCCCCACACCTCGGCTTCCTGCATCCGGCGCAGCGCGGGCACGTATCGCGGGTCCTCGCAGTCGAGCCGGAAGCCGCTGCCGCCCATTTCGTACATCTGGACCAGGTCCACATCCCCCATCACGGACATCGCCGGCTCCAGCGGGCTGAGTATCTCCCGCAGGGCGTCGCGCCGCTCCGCCTGCGGTCGCCGGAGGAGGTCGAGCATGGCGGACGCCGTGTCATGAACAACGATCTTCATGGCCCGGGACGGTAGGGTCTCCAGTCGCTGGAGGGTCAAATCTCCCGGTGTCAGCCGGGCTGGAGACCGGCGTCGTGGGCCAGGATGGCGGCCTGGACCCGGTTCGCGCAGTCGAGCTTGGTGAGGATCCGGCTGATGTGCGCCTTCGCCGTGCCCGTGCCCATGTGCAGGCGTTGGGCGATCTCCGCGTTCGACAGTCCCGCCGATACCAGCCGGAGCACGTCCCGTTCGGTGTCGGTGAGCTGGTCGATGCGGCGCTTGGCCGCCTCCGCGCCGTCGTCGCCGGACAGCAGGTGGCGCTCGATGAGCCGGCGGGTGATCTGCGGCGCCAGGATCGACTCGCCGGTCGCGGCCACCCGCACGGCCCGGATGAGCTCGGTCGGCCCGGTGTCCTTGAGCAGGAATCCGACGGCTCCCGCCCGGAGCGCCTGGGCGACGTTGTGGTCGTCGCCGAACGCGGTGAGCATGGCGACGTTGGTGCGCGGCGATTCGCGGGCGATGTCGGCGACCGCGGTGATCCCGTCGCCGCCGGGCATCTGCACGTCCAGCAGGGCGACGTCGACCTCGTGCTCGCGGCACGCGCGGACGGCGGCGCGCCCGTCCGCCACCTCGGCCACCACCTCGACGTCTTCGGCGTTCGCCAGGATGAGGCGGATACCCGCTCGCATGAGCGTTTCGTCGTCGGCGATGAGGGTCCGGATCACCTGGTCATCCTATGGCGAGCAGGATGATCAGCGTGATCAACCCGGTGGCGACCGGCACGACCGCCAGCAACCCCAGGCACCCGGCGCCCACCGCGCGAGGCAGCGTGAGCACCTCGGCGTCGAGCGGCTCCCGCACCTCCGGTAGCGGGCGGTTGGCGGCCGGCGCGGGCACGGCCGGGTGCGCGGCGAGTTCGGCCGAGATCTGGAAGCCGCCCTCGGGCGTGGGGCCGGCGGTGAACGCGCCGCGGAGCAGCTCGATCCGCTCTTCCAAGCCGACCAGCCCGTGCCGGGTGCCCGAGGGGCGGTGCGCGCCGTGCGCCGCGCCGTTGATCACGCGCACCCGGATGCGGTCGGCCTCGTGGGCGACCTCGACCCTGGCGGGCGCGGTGGGGGCGTGCTTGTGCACGTTGGTCAGCCCCTCCCGCACCACGCGGTGCACGGCGTGGCGGGCCCGCACATCGGCGTCGTCGACGTCCGCCCCGGACCACACCAGTTCCACGGCGATGCCGGCGCGGCGGGATTCGGCCACGAGATCGGTGATGTCGGCACGGGTTCCGCTGTGCTCGCCGACGGTTTCGGGCGGCGTGCCCTGGGTGTCGTTGAGGACTCCCAGGATCTCGCGCAGTTCGGCCATCGCCGTCGCGGCCGTGGTGCGCAGGAGCTCAGCCTGACCGCTGAAGCGGGGCGCGTCCTTGGCCGCGGTGATCTCCAGCGCCCCGGCGTGCATCGAGATCAGGCTGAGCCGGTGCCCGAGCATGTCGTGCATCTCGGTGGCGATGTGCGCGCGTTCCTTCAGGCGAGCCTTCTCGGCGGTGAGTTCCTGCGCCCGCTCCAGGTACTGGTTGCGCTCCCGGAGAAGCCGGACGAGCGGTTGACG
This sequence comes from Saccharopolyspora sp. NPDC050642, assembly GCF_040654735.1. Classification (NCBI taxonomy): domain Bacteria; kingdom Bacillati; phylum Actinomycetota; class Actinomycetes; order Pseudonocardiales; family Pseudonocardiaceae; genus Saccharopolyspora; species Saccharopolyspora sp. NPDC050642. The sequence continues at coordinate 203,808 of NZ_JBFAIN010000008.1, forward strand.
CCGGCCTAGGACGCCGCCGGACAGCGCCGGGAGCAGCAGCAGGAACGCGACCGTCAGCGCGAAACCGGCGAGGGTCTCGCCGAGGCCGCCCGGGGCGTTCCACTCGTGCACGACCGCGAGCAGGAGGTCCACGACGGCGGTCGCCAGCACCGCAAGCCACAGGCGCCGGGCGGGCGTGATGCGTCGCGCCGCCGAGAACGTGACGAAGGGCAGCGTCGCCGCCGCCCAGATGTTGTCGCTGGCGAACACCGGAGCCGTGGCCAGCAGCGTCGCTACCGGCCATCGCCTGCGGGCCGGAACCAGCAGCGCCGCCCAGCACGCCGTCGCGGCGGTGACGGCGAAGTGGCTCGACGGCAGCAGCGAAGCCGGGCTCGGCACGAACCCGATGCCCAGCACCACGAGGAAGGCCGCCAACTCGCCGGCCACCACCTGACGTGGCGCCGCGCGCACGGCTCGCGCTTCTTGGGCGGCGGCTGCCCGCGCCTTTTCAACCAGCGGAGACACCCGCGAATACCTCACCTCGGACGATCGGTCGTCGACCGATCCATTGTCGGTCAACATCCGGCCCGCCGGGCAGTGCCGACCGGCCCGCAGATCATGGCCGATCGGCCACGAGGTCTGGACAGGTGGCACGCGCTTCGGCGGCGGCCGGCTCCCTAGGCTCCAACGCGACGAATCACCTGGAAGGGACGAACATGAGTCTTCAGCGGGAATCGGCCGTCGATACCCACGGCACGCCGTACCACCTGCTCGCGCGCACGCCGGCGCACCGCTGGTGGCGGCCGCTGGTCGGGATCCTGCTGCTGGTCGCGCTCGCGGTGGTGTTCCTGCTGGTGATCGGCGCCGTCGGCATGGGCCTGGCGGTGCTGGTGGGCATCGGGCTGGACGCCGAGCTGGGCTTCTCCGCCCCGCTGTGGGAATTCGCGTTCGGCTTCGCCAGCATCGCCGTCCTCCTGCCCGCCGTCCTGCTGACGGCGCGGTGGGCGCAGCGCCGCCCGGTCGGCACGGTGTCCAGTGTGGAGGGACGGCTGCGCTGGCGGTGGCTGCTGGACTGCGTGGGATGGGCGATGCTGGGCTTCGTCCTCATCGCCGTCGTCGACCTCGCCCGGGGACAGGGCGTGGACCCGGCGGCGTGGCCGGGCTGGCCGACGTTCCTGGCGGTGCTCGCGATCGCCGTGACCCTCGTGCCGTTGCAGGCCGCCGCCGAGGAGTACCTGTGCCGCGGGTGGCTGGTGCAGACCTTCGCCTCCTGGACCCGCACCCCGTGGCCGGGGGCGGTGGCCACCTCGCTGCTGTTCGTGGCGTTGCACGACTACACCGAGCCGCTGGTGGTCGCCGACCTCTTCGTCTTCGCGATGGCCATGTGCTGGCTGACCATCCGCACCGGCGGCCTGGAGGCGGCGATCGCGCTGCACGTGGTGAACAACGCCGCCTTCGCCGTGTTCGCCGGCACCCAGGGCGTGCCCAGCCTCGACCAGAGCGGCAGCTACTCGGTGTGGGACGTCCTGCCGACCATGGCCCTGACCGTGGTCTACACGTGGTGGATCGACCGCCGAGCCCGCCGCCGCGGGATCGTCACCCGCAGCCAGCCGGCCGCGGCAGGCGGTACGATCGGGGCATGTTGAAGATCGGATTCACCTCGGCGCGGTGAGCGCCGCCGAAGCGCGGCACCGGCTGACCGTGCCCGTCCTGCTGGACGGCTGGCAGATCGAGTGCTGCGGAACGCCTCCCGCGGTCGGCGACGAAGTGTCCTGGCGGCTGGAGTGGAGTCAGTGGTCCGCATCGGCGATCCCGACCGACATGGCGCTCCGGGCACGGCTGGAACGCAGCCCGGCGCCGGAAGGCCCAAGAGCGAGAACGACCGAGAGCACCGTGCCCGCGGTGGCGAGAGCCGGTGGCGTCAGCGTGTTCGTATCGGTGCCGGAGCCGCTGCCTGCGGAGATCACGCTCACCGGAGTGCTGCACGAAGACCACCATTCCGCGCGGCCGCCTGACGACCTGCTGACCGGCGGACGGGTCACCGCGGTGTGGCTGGTGTCGTGGGAGTACGAGCTGCGGGATCGCTGCTGGCGACCCGTCGACGGCACCGCTGAACTCGAGAGCGTTCAGCGCGCGCCGAAGTACCTGCCTCGCTCGACGCCGCCGGAACGCGGCGGGTTCTGGCGGGGTACCAACGCGGTGCTGGTCGACCTCGAAACATCCGGCTGAACGACGGGGCCGCGCGCCAGTCCGGCGGTGGGGATCGGGGCGACAACGTTGTCCTCGCCCCACCGGTACTGCGACGGGCCGCACCACGAGCCGGTGGCCGCGCACGCCGGGCGGCCCCGCTCGTCGGTGGCCGGCACGCTGGTGCTGGTCACCGTGCGCAGCGCCGCAGCCCATCCCCCGTGGTCTTTGCCCAGGTGGACGCGGTCGTGGGGGGTTCCCATACTGAGGGTGTCGGCCTCGCGGGACCCCGCCTGCCGGCGGGTCGGAGGGGAGGGCGTGATGGGGCGCGCGGTTGGAATCGACCTGGGGACGACGAACTCGGTGGTGGCCGTGCTGGAGGGCGGTGAACCGACGGTCGTCGCCAACTCCGAGGGCTCGCGGACCACGCCGTCGGTGGTGGCCTTCGCGAAGAACGGCGAACTGCTGGTGGGGCAGCCCGCGAAGAACCAGGCGGTCACCAACGTGGACCGCACCATCCGGTCGGTCAAGCGGCACATGGGCACCGACTGGTCGGTGCGGATCGACGACAAGCCCTACACGCCGCAGGAGATCAGCGCCCGCGTGCTGATGAAGCTCAAGCGGGACGCGGAGTCCTACCTCGGCGAGGACGTCACCGACGCGGTGGTGACGGTGCCCGCGTACTTCGACGACTCGCAGCGGCAGACGACCAAGGAAGCCGGCCAGATCGCGGGGCTGAACGTGCTGCGGATCATCAACGAGCCGACCGCGGCGGCGCTGGCCTACGGCCTGGAGAAGGGCGAGAAGGAGCAGACCATCCTGGTGTTCGACCTCGGTGGTGGCACCTTCGACGTCTCGCTGCTGGAGGTGGGCGAGGGGCTGGTCGAGGTCAAGGCCACCTCGGGCGACACCCACCTCGGCGGTGACGACTGGGACGAGCGGGTCGTCGAGTGGCTGGTGGACCGGTTCCGGGCCTCCTCGGGCATCGATCTGAACAAGGACCGGATGGCCATGCAGCGGATCAAGGAAGCCGCCGAGAAGGCCAAGATCGAGCTCTCCAGCTCGTCGCAGACCAGCATCAACCTGCCGTACATCACGGTCGACTCGGACAAGAACCCGCTGTTCCTGGACGAGACGCTCTCCCGCGCCGAGTTCGAGCGCATCACCTCCGACCTGCTGGAGCGCTGCCGCAAGCCGTTCAACAACGCGATCCGCGACGCCGGGATCAAGGTCGGCGACATCAACCACGTGGTGCTGGTGGGCGGGGCGACCCGGATGCCCGCCGTGACCGACCTGGTCCGCGAGCTCACCGACGGCAAGGAACCGAACAAGGGCGTCAACCCGGACGAGGTCGTCGCCGTCGGCGCCGCCCTGCAGGCCGGTGTGCTGCGCGGTGAGGTCAAGGACGTCCTGCTGCTCGACGTGACGCCGCTGTCCCTGGGCATCGAGACCAAGGGCGGCATCATGACCAAGCTGATCGAGCGCAACACCACGATCCCGACCAAGCGCTCGGAGACCTTCACCACCGCCGAGGACAACCAGCCATCGGTGATGATCCAGGTCTTCCAGGGCGAGCGGGAGATGGCCGCGCACAACAAGAAGCTCGGCATGTTCGAGCTGACCGGCCTGCCACCCGCGCCGCGCGGCATGCCGCAGATCGAGGTCACCTTCGACATCGACGCCAACGGCATCGTGCACGTCAACGCCAAGGACCTCGGCACCGGCCGGCAGCAGTCCATCAAGATCAGCGGCGGCTCGGCGCTGCCGAAGGACGACATCGACCGGATGGTCAAGGACGCCGAGGCGCACGCCGAGGAGGACCGCAAGCGCCGCGACGAGGCCGAGACCCGCAACCAGGCGGAAACGCTGGTCTACCAGACGGAGAAGGTCCTCACCGACAACGCCGACAAGATCCCGGCCGACACCCGGACGCAGGTGCAGGACGCGATCAAGGAAGTCAACGAGGCCCTCAAGGGCGACGACGTCGACAAGATCCGCACGGCGGTCGACCACCTCGCGGCGACGTCGCAGGCCATCGGCCAGGCCATCTACGGCCACCAGCAGGCGGCGGCCGGAGACGGCGAGGCGAAGCAGGCGGAAGAGGACGTGGTCGACGCCGAGATCATCGACGAGGACGACAAGAAGAAGGAGTGATCCGGAGCTCCGAAGTGGATCGCACCGGCAGTTCCCAGTGCGTACTTTCGCTGTTATAGCGACACAAAGTGCACACGGGCCTGGCTCACGCGCAGTCGCAGGACGATGTTCGCTGTAGAAGAATAGAATTCCAGCATGAAGAACAGACCGTCCTACGCGCTGACGTCCGTCGACAACGCGCTGCTGCTCCTGCAGATGCTGCGCGACCAGGGCGGCCTGCGGGTCAGCGAGGCGGCAGAGGAGCTCGGCATCGCCCGCTCCACCGCGCACCGCCTGCTGTCGATGCTGGTGTACCGGGACTTCGCGATCCAGGACGACCGGCGCACCTACGTGCCGGGCCCGGCGCTGGCCGCGAACCAGGTGGCCGGCCACCCGAACCAGCAGCTGCGCAAGGCGCTCCACCCGCACATGGACGCGCTGTGCGAGCGGGTGCAGGAGACGGTGAACCTGATGGTCCGGGTGGGCACCCAGACCCGGTTCCTCGCCAGCGTCGAGTCGACGCAGGTCCTGCACGTCGGCGACCGGCGCGGCACCATCCTGCCCGCGCACCTGTCCTCGGGTGGGAAGGCGCTGCTGGCGGAGCTGGAGCGGGCCCAGCTGGAGCAGCTCTACCGGCCGGGCGAGCCGGACCGGCAACTCCCGGAGCGGGAGTGGAAGACGCTGCTGCGCGAGCTCAAGGCGGCCCGCGAGACCGGCTACGCCCTCAACCGCGAGCGGACCGAAGACGGCGTGGCGGCGGTCGGCATGTGCGTCCACGACGGCTCCGGCGAACCCGTCGGGGCCCTGTCGATCGCGGCCCCAGCGGCGCGCTTCGCGCCCAAGCGGATCCCGGTGCTGGTGCGGGAGATGCGCGCCGCGGTCGCCCGCGCCGAGATCGACCTCGAATCCCTCCCCGACCTGTGACCGGTGGGATGACAGTTTCAATTGAAACTGTCATCCCGCCGGTGAGTCGGGCGCGGTGTCGGCGCAGTTTCAATTGAAACTGCGGTTCCTGCCGGCCGGGAGGGTATTCCCGATAGCGGAGTTCGACGCCCCGACGGCGCTGCGGGGCCGGACGCTGGCGCGACCTGCCCGAGGACCGCTGGGCCGCCGAGGTGCGCACGGCGCAGGGACGGCTCGTCCCGGCCGCCGAAACGCCGTGGATGCGGGCCCGCGAGGTGTGGATCCACGCGGTCGACCTCGGCAACGGCGGCAGCTTCGTCGACTTCCCGCCGGACTTCCTCGACGCCCTGATGACCGACATAACCGGCCTGTGGCAGCGCAAGTCCCAGGGCCCGGCGCTGCTGCTCCGCTCGGGCGACCGGGACGCCGAGTACCGGGTGGACATCGACGGCGCGACCCCGCACGTGGTGCGCGGATCCACTGTGGACCTCGCCCGCTGGCTGTCGGGCCGGGGATCGGGCGATCTCAAGGCCGAAGGCGGAGAACTCCCGGAACTCGGCCGCTGGCTCTAAAACGCTCGTGAGTACTTTGGACCGCTATAGGAGCACAAAGTACTCACGACGCCGGGTCTGCGGAAACGCGCGGCCGCGGTCCAAACCACCATCGGTTACGCTTCCGCCGTGCACGACGATTACCAGGTCCCCACCGCGCTCTTCTTCGTGCCGGCGGGTGTCTTCTTCGCAATGTTCTTGGTGAGCTTCGCCTTCGATCGCCGGAAGGTGCGCAACGGCCTCTACCTGTTCTTCGCGCTCGTGTTCCTGGTGGGCGCGTCGCTGATGGCGCTCGCTTCGAAGTCGCTGGCCGTCGCCGGGTTCGTGCTCATCTCGCTGATGTTGCTCTTCGTGCTGATGATCCTGGTGCTCGCGATCTTCCTGGTCGCCAACGGCGTGACGATGATCCGCCGGGAGGGCAGGCGCCTGGCCAACCTGCTGTCGCTGGCCGCGGGCCTCGGGATCTTCGCCTACATCGGGTTGCGGGCGCTGGCCAACACCGTCCAGTGGACGCCGCTTCAGGCGACCATGGACGCGATCGGTGCCGTGATCTCGTACGTTTCCCTGCTGTTCATGTGCTTCCTGCTCTACTCCTTCGTCTACGGCCGGATCTGGCACCGCCGCGCCGTCGACTTCGTCGTGGTGCTCGGTTCCGGCCTGATCGGCTCGCGCGTGCCGCCGCTGCTGGCCAGCCGTCTCGACCGCGGTCGCGCCGTGTTCGACGCCCAGCGGGCGAAGGGGCGCGACCCGGTGCTGGTGACCTCCGGCGGTCAGGGGCCGGGCGAGGACCTGCCCGAGGCGCGCGCGATGGCCGACTACCTCATCGACAAGGGCGTGCCGGAGGACCGGATCCTGGTCGAGGACCAGTCGCGCAGCACCGAGGAGAACCTGCGGTTCAGCAAGGCGATCATGCAGCAGCACCGGCCGAAGTACCGGTGCGTGGTGGTGACGAACAACTACCACGTCATGCGCGCCGCCACCATCGCGCGCAAGGAGAAGGTCAACGGCCAGGTGCTCGGTTCGCCGACGGCGCGCTACTTCTGGCCGAGCGCGACGATCCGCGAGTTCGTGGCGGTCTTCCTGTCGCACAAGATCGTGAACTTCTGCATCTGCGCGTTCCTGATCATCACGAACGTGCTGCCCGCTCTCTAGGACGGCTGAGGGGAAGGTCGGTTTGAGCGCGAGGTTGACGCCGGCGGTGCTGGCGATCGCCATCGGCGTCCTGCTCGCGGTCGCCTGCTTCGTCCCGTACGTCGCGAGGCAGTACCGGCGGCGCGGCGAGCTCGGCATCGGCAACGCCGTGCTGGCGCTCGCCGGGCTGATCTACGGGCTCGGCCTGGTCGCCTACGTGCTCGTCCCGTTCCCGACGGTGGGGCCCGACTTCTGCGCCGTCTCCGGTGCGGGCGGGCCGCAGCTGGTCCCGTTCAACTTCCTGCGCGACATGCAGAAGGAGGCCACCGGCAGCGGGATCGCGGCGACGCTGCGCAACCCCGCGCTGACGCAGGTGCTGCTGAACGTGGCGCTCTTCGTCCCGCTGGGCATGTTCGTCCGGTACATGTTCCGGCGCGGCGTGGTGGCGACCGCGGTCATCGGCCTCGCCGTGTCGCTGCTGATCGAGACGACGCAGCTGACCGGGATCTGGTTCCTGTACCCGTGCGCCTACCGGCTGTTCGACGTCGACGACCTGATGGCCAACGGCCTGGGGGCGCTGGCCGGGGCGCTGGCGGCTCCCGTCCTGCGCGCCGTGCCCGGCCAGCGGCTCGGCGCCGAACCGGGGGCGCCGCGCCCGATCACCCGGTCCAGGCGGGTCCTGGCGGCCGTGTGCGACCTGTTGATCTTCAAGCTCTCCGGCGTGCTGGTCGCCACGGTCGGAACCGTGCTGGTGGTGGCGGTCAACGGCGAGCTGTTCGACGAAGACGGGACCAGGATCGGTCACCTGGCCGGTCAGGAGGCGGCTCAGTTCGTCGGCGTCTGGCTGCCGTGGCTCGTGCTCGCGGTCGTGCTTCCGCTGGCGGGCAGCGCGACCAGTCTCGGGCAGCGCATCGTCCGGCTGCGGGTGGTCGCCGGGGACGGAAGCGCGCCGGGCGCCCGGGCGCGGCTGGTGCGCAGCCTCACGGGCGTCGGCGGCTACCTGCTGCTGGTGCAGCTCGGCGATCTGCCCGTGCTGACGACGTTGTCCCTGCTGGGTTCCGCCTTCGCGGTGGTGTCATTCGTCGCGCTGTTCACCACATCCGGGTTCCGCGGCCTGTCCTGCCGCTTCGCGCGGCTGCGGATGGTCGACGCCCGAACGCTGAGCGCGGAGCCCGCCGAACCGGCCCGGTGAGCGCCTGTTTGGATCGGGGCGTGGATCTGTTGCGTCACCTCCGCTTCTTCGTCGCCGTGGCCGAGGAAGGTCATTTCGGACATGCCGCGGACCGGCTCGGGATGACGCAGCCGCCGCTGTCCCAGGGCGTCCAGCGGCTCGAGACCAGGCTCGGCATCACCCTGCTGACCAGGGGATCTCGCGGCGTGGGACTGACCACCGCCGGGGCCGAGCTGCTGCCCAGGGCGCGAGCCCTGCTCGACGGCGCGGAGCAGTTCGAGGAGGAAGCGCGCCGCCAGCGGGAGAACCGCGGCGCGGTGCGCGTCGGCGTCGTCGCGGCGCTCAGCGACCGGCAGGTCGCGGCCCTGACGGCCGCAGTGCGGGCCGCCGCGCCCGATCCGGCGGCGCGCACTGTGATCATCACGACGGCCTCGACGGTCGACCTCGTCGACGCGGTCACCGCCGGCAGGCTCGACTGCGCGGTGGTGCACCACCCGGCGCTGATCGGTGCCCTGCAGGCCGGTCCGGTCCGGAAGATCCCGCGTTCGCTGCTGGTGCCCGCCGATCACCCGGCGGCGCGCCGCAAGCAGTCGCTGCGCTCGCTGGCGGGCCTGGCCTGCGCGACCGCGCCGCGCAGTCACGGGACGGCCGCGTTCGACCTGCTCGTCGACACGTTGCGGATCAAGGGGCTCGACCCGGATTTCCTGCCCGCGGCGGGTGATCGCGACGCGCTGACCGCGGTCGCCGCCGGTCGCGCCTTCGCCCTCACCACCGATCCGTCGCTGGCGGCCTCCGGCGTGACCCGGTTGCAGGCGCCGGGGGAGGACCTCGCGCTGCGGGTGCGGCTGGTCTGGCAGGAGCCCGCGCCGCCGGACGACGTGCTCGCGGCGGTCGAGGCGGCGCTGCGTCCGGAGGCGGCGCGGTGAGCCCGGTCGAGCGCCGCATCCGCGAGGTGCTGGCCGACGCCGGCGCCGAAGGCTGGGTGCACGCGAAGCCGCTGAACCCCGCGTCGGAGCGGGAGATCGACGTGGGCGGCGACGAGCTCGTCGTCACGGCGTCGGTCTACAAGCTGCCGCTGCTCGTGGCGTTGTGCCGCGCATTCGACGCAGGTGCCCTCGATCCGCGGGCCAGGGTGCGGATCGATCCCGCGTCCTGCACGCCCGGGCCCACCGGGATGTCGGCCTTCCAGGACCCGGTCACGGTGTCCTGGCGCGACCTGGCCGCGTCGATGATCGGCGTCTCGGACAACGCGGCGGCGGACCTGATCCTCGGCGAGGTGGGGCTCGACGCGCTTGCCGACACCCTCGCCGACCTGGGGCTGTCCCGCACCCGCGTGGTGGGCGGCACCGCCGACTCGCACGCCGCGCTGATCCGCGATACCGGCACGACCACCGCGGCCGAGGCGTTCGCGCTGCTCAGCGACAACGACGCCGCCCGCACGGTGAGCGCCTACGACCCGTCGTACGCCAGCGCGACCACGCCGCGCGAGATGACCCGGTTGCTCGAACTCATCTGGGCCGACGCGGTCGCGTCGCCGGAGCAGTGCGAGTTCATCCGGCGGCTGCTGGCGAACCAGGCGTGGCAGCACCGGATCCGGGCCGGGTTCCCGTACCGCGGGGTCCGGGTCGCGGGCAAGACCGGCACGATCGGCGCGGTGCGCAACGAGGTGTCGGTGGTGGAGTTCGACGGCGAAACGCCGGTCGCGGTGGCGGTGTTCACGCTCGCGGCCCGCGCCGACGCCGCGCTGCCCGGAGTGGATGCGGCCATCGCGGAATGCGCCCGGATCGCGGTCACGGACCTGCGTTCCGGCCGGTTGTGAGCGAACTTTTTTTCGCGGGCCGGGAGCGGCCGGGCGCCGCCCGGCAGCTGCGGCCATATCGATTTGCTATCGGACGCGGGCCGGGCGCGGATTGGCGCTATCGGTCGCGGGCTGCTTGATTGGCGGCAGACCCGATCGATTGGAGAATTTCCTTGCAGCACCACGAAACCCGCGTCGGACGTCGAGCGATCCTGGGTGCGCTGCTGGCCGCCCCGGCGGTGGCCGCGTGCGGTTCGAGCGGCGTAGCGGCGGCGCCGAGCGACGCGGGGCCGGACCTCACCGGCAAGCACGCCCCGGTCTTCGCCGACCTGGAACGCCGCTACGACGCCCGGCTCGGGCTGTTCGCGGTCAACGTCCACACCGGACGTTCCATGGGGTACCGCGCCGACGAGCGCTTCGCGATGTGCTCGACGTTCAAGACCTACGCGGCCGGCGCTCTGCTGCACCGGCACGGCCTGGCCGGCGGCTACTTCGACAAGCTGATCCACTACACCGAGGCCGACCTGGTGGCGAACTCGCCGGTCACCGCGCCCAACGCGGGCATCGGCTTGATGGTCAACGAGCTGTGCGCCGCGGCGATCACCCGCAGCGACAACACCGCGGGCAACCTGCTGCTCGCCGAGCTCGGCGGCCCGCCTGCGATCACCGCGTTCGCGCGTTCGATCGGCGACGGCAGCACCCGCCTGGACCGCTGGGAAACGGAGCTCAACACGGCGATCCCCGGCGACGAGCGCGACACCACCACGCCGGCCGGGATCGCCGCGGGCTACCGGGCGCTGGTGGTGGGCGACGCCCTCGGCGCGCCCGAGCGCGACCGGCTGACCGGATGGCTGTTCGCCAACACCACCGGCGCCGCGCGGATCCGCGCGGGCCTGCCGCCGACCTGGCGCACCGGCGACAAGACCGGCACCGGGGACTACGCCTCGGGCAACGACGTGGCCGTCACCTGGACCGACCGCGGCCAGGCCATCGTCATCGCCGTCCTGACCACTCGACCGCGGAAGGACGACGAGGTCGACAACGGGCTGCACGCCGACACCGCGCGCGTCGTCGCCGCGGCGCTGGGCTGATCCCGGCCACTGTGGACGATCGTCAGCTGGCGGGAAGCGTTGCGGTCACGCGGAAACCACCGTCGGGCAGCGGCCCCGAGTCGATGTCGCCGCCCGCCAGCTGCACTCGTTCGGAGAGCCCGATCAGGCCCTGCCCGCCGCTGGGCAGGCTGCGCTGGAAGCCCTCGGCGGGACGGCTGTTGCGCACCGAGATCTCCAGGTTCTCCGGCCGGTAGGAGAGCGCGACCGAGGCGTGCGAACCGCCGGCGTGCTTGTGCACGTTGGTCAGCGCCTCCTGGATGACCCGGTACGCGGCGCGCTCGACATGGTCGGGCAGCCGCCGGCGGTCGCCGTCGATGCGCAGCTCGGCGGCCAGACCGGCGTCGCTGGAAGCGGAAACGAGCGCTTCGACGTCCTGCAGAGTCGGCTGGGGCGGTTCGGGCCGCTGGTCGGAGGGGTCCGAGCGCAGCACACCGATCATCTGCCGGAGCTCGTTCAGCGCGCCGCGGCCAACGTCCTGGATGGTCGCGGCCGCCTGGGCGGCCTTCGCGGGATCGCGCTCGGCCAGCAGCTCCAGCGCGCCCGCGTGCACCACGACCAGGCTCACCTGGTGCGCGATGGAATCGTGCATCTCGCGGGCGATGCGGGCGCGCTCCTCGGCGCGGGTCCGCTCGGCGATGAGGGCCTGCTCCCGCTCGGCCCGCTCGGCGCGCTCCACCCAGTGGGCCAGCCGCGCCCGGCGACCGGCCATGTAGAGCCCGACGACCAGCGGGAACAGGTTGACCAGCGAGATCATGATCATCATCGTGAGGAAGTCGCCGAGGGTTCTGAACGTGGTGATCCCGCTCAGCACGGCCGGTGCCGCAACGATGCTCAGCGCCGCGGTGCCCCAGACCTGCCAGCGCTTCCGGCCGTAGGCGCCCAGCGCGTACTGCGCGACGAAACCGCCCATGTAGAACGGCGTCGCCAGGTGCGTCACCGCCGCGGCCAGGGCGACGGTGACCGGGAACCGCCGCATCCCCAGCAGGGCGAGCGAGCCCACGAGCCCGGCCCCCAGCTGCCACCACATCTCGAGGTCGTGGTCCGGGTTGTTCAGGATCGTGGCCCACACCGAGAGGAAGAAGACGAATCCGCTGATGACGGCGAGGATCACCCACCGGGGCACCCGCGCCATCCAGGCCGGCCGCGTGCCGACGAAGTTCGGCTGCTCGTCGGGGGCGAGCTTGCCCGGGAAGTTCGCGATCAGACTCCGCATTGCCACGACACAAGCGTATGGGAACGGCGCGCCGACCGAATTGGCCTGCGGTCGTACTACTCAGGTATGACCCCCGCGTTGCGGCGCATGGGTTTCTGCGATCCGGGAATGATCACAGCATGGGACTCGCGGTCGATGTCCGCGCAGGACCGCCCGCCATAGCTTTGGTCCATGGTCCACACGAACGAAAGCCGAACAGCACCCAGCACCGTGGAGATACCCGAACCGCGGCCGCGTTCGGCGCGCCTGAGCGGTGTCGACCTGGCCCGCGCATTGGCGGTGCTGGGCATGTTCGTCGCGCACATCGGGCCGGCGATGCTGGATCCGCAGGCGGGCACGGCGGCGGAGGTGCTGGCGAAGCTCGGCAACGGGCACGCGTCGATCCTGTTCGCCACGCTGGCCGGCGTGTCGCTCGCGCTGCTCACCGGTGGCAGCGATCCGCACGACGGCGCGCTGCTGCGGCGGGATCGCGTCCGGATCGCCGTCCGGGCGGCGATCCTGTTCGTGCTCGGCATGGCGCTGACGCAGATCGGCGCCCCGGTCATGGTGATCCTGTCGTTCTACGCGATCTACTTCGTGCTCGCCCTGCCGATGCTGCGCATGCCTCCCGTGGCGCTCGCGGCGCTCGCCGGGATGTGGGCGCTCGTCGCCCCGCAGGTCTCGTTCCTCATCCGCGGCTCGGTCGACAGTGCGGAAACGGCAGGCGGCGCGTTGTCCTTCGGCGACCTGGCTTCGCCGCAGGAAGCCGGGGCCGGGCTGCTGCGGCTGCTGCTCGACGGCGCGTACCCGGTGCTGACCTGGATGCCGTTCGTGTTCGTCGGCATCGCGGTCGGGCGGCTCGATCTGCGCTCGACGGCCGTTCGGCTGCGTCTGCTGGTGGCGGGCGCCGTTGTGGCGGTCGTCGGGTACGGCGGTTCGTGGCTCGCGCTGAACGTCTTCGGTGGCGTGAAAGCGCTTTCGCCGCTGCTGGACGCACTGAGCCCGATGGCGGCCGAGCTCGGGAAGAGCCCGATGGAGCTCCTGCAGATGTCGAACTTCGGGACGGTGCCCGCAGGCACTCCGGCGATGCTGCTGCTGGCGGCGCCGCATTCCGGCACGACGTTCGAGATCGTGGGCTCCACCGGCGTCGCGCTGGCGGTCCTCGCGCTCTGCCTGTTCGCCGGTGACCGGCTGGGCCGGGTGCTCGCGCCGCTGACGGCGGTCGGCGCCCTGGCACTGACCGTCTACACGGCGCAGGCGGTGGTGCTGAAGATCCTGGTGGACACCGCGGCACCGGCGATGGCGGCGTACCCGTGGCTTCCGCTGATCGGCTTCGCACTGGTCTCGATGCTGTTCTGCGGATTGTGGCGACCATTCCTCGGCCGCGGCCCGCTGGAGCGAGTCCTGCACTGGACGTCGGTCCGAGTCGCCGCCGCGGTCGTCCGCTGACCGACCGGGACGACGCCTGCCCGCCGGGAACGCACCCGGCGGGCAGACGGGGTTCAATGCGCCGCTTCGACGACGGTCTCCGGCTTCGGCGCGGGGCGCAGGGCGACGAAGGCGATGGAGAGGCCGGCGAACACGAAACCGGCGGAGAGGAGGAAGCTCATGCTGTAGCCGTCGCGCAGCGCCGACAGCGCGTCCGCGTCGGCCTGGAGCCGGGTGTCGGTGTGACCGGCGGCGAGCGTCGCCAGGGTCGCGAGCCCGACGGCCGCCCCGGCCTGCTGGGCGGTGTTGTTGAGCCCGGAGGCCAGCCCGGCGTCGCGCGGGTCGGCGCCCGACATGGCCATCGTGATGACGGCGGGTATCGCCAGCCCCATCCCGGCGCCCATCAGGAAGAGCGTCGGCAGCACGTCCGCGAAGTAGTCGCCGCCCACCGGGGCGCGGCTGAGCAGCGCCAGCCCGGAGCCCAGCGCGAACAGGCCGGTGAGCAGCACCTTCCGGGCGCCGAACCGGTCGGTCAGCCGGGCGGCGAAGAACAGCGAGACGGTGCCGAGCGTCACTGGTGCCGGGACGAAGGCCAGGCCGGTCTGCAGCGAGTCGAAGCCCAGCACCCGCTGCAGGTACAGCGCGTTGAAGAACTGGAAGCCGAAGCCGGCGGCGAACACGAGCACCACGACGACGTTGGCGGCGGAGAGCTGCCGGCTCCGGAAGATCCGCAGCGGCAGCAGCGGAGTGGCCGTTTTCGCCTGGCGCACCAGGAAAGCCGCTACCAGGGCGACGGCGACCACGGCGCAGCCGAGCGTCGTCCCGGTGCTGCTGGTCGGCTCGGCCAGCTGCACGATCGCGTACACGCCCAGCGACAGCCCGGCGGTCACCAGGACCGCGCCCAGGAGGTCGGCGCCGCGGCGGAAACCGAGCCCGGGGGTGTCGGCCAGCACCCGGACCGCCAGCACGAGCGTCACCGCGCCGATCGGCACGTTCACCAGGAAAGCGCCTTCCCAGCCCAGGGTTCGGGTGAGGACGCCACCGGCGATGAGCCCGATCGCGCCGCCGCCGGCGGAGACGAAGCTGTAGATGCCCATCGCCCTGGCCTGCTCGCCGGGCCGCGGGTACAGCCCGGCGATCATGCCCAGGATCACCGCGGACGACAGCGCGCCGCCGACGCCCTGCGCGAACCGCCCGACGACCAGCATCGCCGGGTCGACCGCCACCCCGCACAGCACCGATGCGGCGGTGAAGGTGATCAACCCGGCCAGGAACACCTTCTTGCCCCCGATCAGGTCGCCCAGCCGTCCGGACAGCAACAGCAGCCCGGCGAAGGCGATCAGGTAGGAGTTCACCACCCAGGCCAGCCCGGACGGCGAGAATCCCAGCTCGTCCTGGATGGACGGCAGCGCGACGGTGACGACGGTGCCGTCCAGGACGACCATCAACTGCATGGTCAGCAGCACGCCCAGCGACAGGCCGCGCCGGCGGTGTTGCTGCGAAACGCTCTGAGTCATCGACGAGTCCTCCCGGTGAGATCTGCGGACCGCGGGTCCGATCGGCCCGCGCTGGAGCAAAGCTAGTCCGCGATCATGAGACGAACGATGGCTGAGAATCTCGATTTGATGTCCGGTCGTATCAAGTGAGGGCACGATAGGATTCCGGCGTGGATGTGCTGAGCGACACCGTCGCCGCGCTGCGCACCGGGCGGCCCGCCTCGGGGACGTTCGTCCGGCACGCGCCGTGGGGGCGCCGGTACTCGAAGGCGTCGGGCGCGGGATTCCACGTGGTGCTGCAGGGTTCCTGCTGGCTGATCCCGCGCGTCGGCGAACCGGTCCCGCTGGGCGTCGGTGACGTCGCCTTCCTGTACCTGGACGAGGGCCACGGGCTCGCCGACAGCCCGGATACGCCGCTCGACGAGATCCCCGGGCCGGGCGAGCCGCGCGTGGTCGACGGGGCGGGCGCGCGTTCGACGCTGCTCTGCGGCGTGTACGAGTTCGCTTCCGGCTGGTCGCATCCGCTGCTCGACGAGCTGCCCGAGGTCGTGCACGTTCCGGCGCGCCTCGGCCGCCATCCCGAACTGCGCGCGGCGGTCGACCTGCTCACCGCCGAGCTCGCCGGCGACCGGCCCGGCCGGGACGCGATGGTGCCCGCCCTGCTGGACGTGCTGCTCATCTGCACGCTGCGGGCCTGGTTCGACGAGCGGGCCGAGGGCGACCGCATCACGGGCTGGGCTTCGGTGTTCCAGGACCGGGCGATCACCGCCGCCCTCGCCGCGATGCACGACGATCCCGCGCACCAGTGGACGGTCGAGGGGCTCGGCGCGCGGGTCGGGATGTCGCGCGCCACCTTCTCGCGCCGCTTCACCGCGCTGGTCGGCGAACCGCCGCTGACCTACCTGACCAGGTGGCGGATGATCACTGCGGCCCGCCGCCTGCGCGAAACCGACGCGGCGCTGTCGGTGATCGCCGAAGAGGTCGGCTACGCCTCGGAATACGCGTTCGCCAAGGCGTTCAAGCGGGCGCACGGCGCCGCCCCGGGCCAGTACCGCCGCGAGCAGCTCGCGCATCGATCGAACGGTTGATTTCGCGGTCCACCCTTCGGCTCCGCGCGGCCATCCCGCGGTGCGATGTGCCGGACGGCCGGCCCGACCACAGTGGATATCGGTGGAACGCCCCGGTTGGAAGGAAGCGCATCGGCGATGAAGAAGCTGTACTGGTCGGCACTGGTCTACATGATCCTCGGGCTGGCCGCGGGGCTGTACTACCGCGAGTTCACCAAGGCGCTGGACTTCACCGGCGACACCCAGCTCTCCGTGCTGCACACCCATCTGCTCGCGCTGGGCATGCTGTTCTTCCTGCTGGTGCTGGCGCTGGACAAGGCCTTCGCGCTGTCCGGGAACAAGCTGTTCACGCTGTTCTTCTGGTTCTACAACTCCGGTCTCGCCCTCACCGCGGCGATGATGCTCGTGCACGGCACGCTGACCGTGCTGGGCAAAGAAAGCTCGGCCGCGATCTCCGGGATCGCCGGGCTCGGCCACATCCTGATCACGCTCGGCCTGATCCACCTGTTCCTGTCGCTGCGAAAGGCGTTGCCCGGCAAGGAGAACGCCGAGCAGCGCGCCGAAGCGATCCGGTGACCGAGCCGGGCAGCGCGGGCCCGCCGCGCAAGTGGGCGGCGCTGGCGGTGCTCGCCACCGGGCTGTCCATGATCGTCGTCGACGGCACGATCGTCGGGGTCGCGCTCCCGGTCATCATCGGCGACCTGTCGCTGGACATCAGCGACGCGCAGTGGATCAACAGCCTGTACTCGGTGGTGTTCGCGGCCCTGCTGCTGACCGCGGGCAGCCTCGGCGACCGCCTCGGCCGGCGGCGCCTGTTCGTCGTCGGCGTCGTGGTGTTCGCGGCGGGCAGCCTGCTCGCCGGGCTCGCGAGCGGCGCCGGTGGGCTGATCGCCGCCCGGGTGGTGCAGGGCGTCGGCGGGGCCGCGGTGCTGCCGGCGACCCTCTCCACGGTCAACGCGGTGTTCCGCGGGCGGGACCGGGTGATCGCCTTCGCCATCTGGGGTTCGGTCATCTCCGGGATGGCGGCCGTCGGCCCGCTGCTGGGCGGCTGGCTGACGAGCTCGGCGAGCTGGCAGTGGATCTTCCTGGTCAACCTGCCGATCGCGGCGGTCGTGCTCGTCGGTGCCTGGCTCGTCGTGCCCGAGACCCGCGCTGAGGCGGCCGAGCCGGGCCGCGACGTCGTGGGGCTGCTGCTGAGCGTGCTGGGCTTCGGCGCGGTCGTGTTCGCGGTGATCGAAGGCGCCGCGCTGGGCTGGTGGCGGCCGGCGGCGGACTTCGCCGTTCTCGGCTTCACCTGGCCGAGGACGGCACCGGTGTCGATCGTCGTGCCCAGCGCCGCGATCGGCCTGCTCGCCCTGGCGCTGTTCGTCGCGTGGGAGCGCCACCGCGCCCGCACCGGCCGGTCGGTGATCCTGGACCTGGGCCTGTTCGGCGTCCCGACCTTCCGGTGGGGGAACCTGACGGCGCTGGCGGTCGCGGTCGGCGAGTTCGGGCTGCTGTTCGTGCTTCCGCTGTTCCTGGTGAACGTCCTGGCCATGAGCACGATGTCGGCCGGGTTGGTGCTGGCCGCGATGGCGGCGGGCGCGTTCGCGTCCGGGGCCGCCGCACGGCACCTCGCCGCCCGGCTCGGACCGCCGAAGGTCGTCGTGGCCGGCCTCCTGCTGGAGGTCATCGCCGTCCTCGCGATCGCACTCGTCGTCGGCCCCGAGATCTCGCCGTGGCTGCTCGCGCTGCTGCTGGTCGGCTACGGCGCGGGCCTGGGCCTGGCCGCCGCGCAGCTGACCGGCACGACGCTGGCCGACATCCCGGCCGCGAAGTCCGGGCAGGGATCGGCGACGCAGAGCACGGTGCGCCAGCTCGGGGCGGCACTGGGCACGGCCATCGCCGGCGCGGTGCTCGCCTTCGGTCTGTCGGGCGCCACCGAAGCCGAGCTGCTCGCCGCGCACGTCCCGCCCCCTGCCGCGCACGAGCTGGCCGAAGGCACCCGCGAATCGGCCGGGGCGCTGATCGGCGAGCTCCGCGCTACCGATCCCGCAGTTGTCCCGGCGCTGTCCCGGGGATTCGGCGACGCCACCCGCGATGCGGTGCTGTTCAACGCGGCTTTCCTGGTGCTGGGACTGGTCGGCGCCGCCCGGGTGTCCACAGTGGCCACTCGGTGGGAGATCGCCGCGGCGAGCCGGGAATGAGGCGGGTCAGGACTTCTTGGCGCGGCTCGGCGCGACGCGGGGCGGCTCGTTGGGCTGCTTCGGGTAGACCGGCGGCCACGGCGCGTCCAGCAACCCGGCGGCCATGTCCCGCCGGGACCGTTCGAGCAGCGGCTCGATCGACTGCGGCCGCCGGCCGGCCCACGGATCGCCGAGCTCCGCGACCCGGCCCGGCACGGTCGCGATGGTGAGCTCGTCGGGGTCGACCGATTCGAGCTCGTCCCAGCCGATCGGGGTCGAGACCTGCGCCCCCACCCGGGGCCGCACGCACCACGCGCCGAAAACCGTCTTGTGCGGGGCGTTCTGGTTGAAGTCGACGAAAACCCGCGCGCCCCGCTCCTCCTTCCACCACTTCGCGGTGATGAGCTCGGGGTGGCGGCGCTCCAGCTCGCGGGCCAGCGCGACCGCCGCGGCCCGCACCTCGTAGCTGTCCCACCGCGGTTCCAGCGAAGCGTAGATGTGCAGGCCCCGGGATCCCGACGTCTTCACCTGCGCGACGATGCCGTCCTCGGCGAGCAGCTCCCTGGTCGCCACGGCGGCCTCCATCACCTGTGCATACCGCACGCCGGGGGAGGGGTCGAGGTCGATGCGCAGCTCGTCGGCGATCTCCGGCGTGTCGGCGTGGTACGGCCAGACGTGGAACCCGAGGCACCCCAGGTTCACGGCCCAGACGATGTGGGCCAGGTCGGCGGCGACGAGCGCGTCGCTGGTGGTGCCGTTGGGCGTGGCGACGACGGTGGTCTGCAGCCAGGGCGGCGCGGACTTCGGCACCCGCTTCTGGAAGAAGGACTTGCCCCCGGCGCCGTCCGGGTACCGCTCCAGCAGCAGCGGCCGCCCCTGCAACGTGCCCAGCAGCGGGCCGGCGACGGCCTGGTAGTACCGGACGAGGTCGAGCTTCGTCTCGCCGCGCCGGCTGAAGAAGACCTTGTCGGGATGCGAAACCGAAACCTCGGTACCCCCGACGTCCACCGTGACGCCCTCACCCATCGCACAACCCTCCGCTCGGTCACCCGCAGCAAGCCTAGGTCGTCGCAGGCCCGGCCACCGGGATGTTCGACGCGCGGATCCGGTGCAGGGGCGGCCCGACTTGTCGGTGCCGGGTCCCGGTCCTACCGTTCCGCAATGGCCGAATCCACGTCCCGGCTCTGCCTGGTGACCGGAGCGACCGGCTACATCGGCGGCCGCCTGGTGCCGCTGCTGCTCGACGCGGGCCACCGGGTCCGCTGCCTCGTCCGCTCCCCGGAGAAGCTCCGCGACGTGCCGTGGCGAGACCGGGTCGAGGTGGTGCGCGGCGACCTGCTCGACGCCGAACAGGTGCGCTCCGCCTGCGACGGCGTCGACGTCCTGTACTACCTGGTCCACTCGCTGGCGAAGAAGGGATTCGCCGACCTCGACCGGCGGTCCGCGGCCATCGTCGCTGCCGAGGCGGAGCGGGCGGGCGTGGCGCGGATCGTCTACCTCGGTGGCGTGCACCCCGCGTCCGGCCGGCTGTCCGAGCACCTCCGATCGCGCGCCGAGGTCGGCGAGATCCTGCTGCGCGGCGGGGTTCCGGCGGTCGCCCTGCAGGCGGCGGTGATCATCGGATCCGGCTCGGCGAGCTTCGAGATGCTGCGCTACCTCACCGAACGGCTGCCGCTGATGGTCACTCCGAACTGGGTGCGCAACCGGGTGCAGCCGATCGCGATCCGCGACGTGCTGCACTACCTGGTCGGCGCGGCGCGGTTGCCGGCGGCGGTCAACCGGACCTTCGACATCGGCGGCCCGGACGTGCTGACCTACGCGGACATGATGAGCGGCTTCGCGGCGGTGGCCGGGCTCCCGCGGCGGCGGATGGTACCGGTCGGGGTGCTCACGCCCCGGCTGAGCTCGCTCTGGATCAACATCGTCACCCCGGTGCCGCGCAGCATCGGCGCGCCGCTGATCGAATCGCTGATCAACGAGGCGACCTGCGCCGAGCACGACATCGACGAGTTCGTCCCGCCGCCGGAGGGCGGGACGACGAGCTACCGGGACGCGGTCGGTCTCGCCCTCCGGAAGATCCGGCGCGGCGAGGTGGAAACGAGGTGGTCGGACGCGTCACCGGCGGGCGCCCCGTGGGAGCCGCTGCCGTCGGATCCGCCGTGGTCCGGGGGCAGCGCGTACCGGGACGTGCGCGAGCACCGGACCACCGCGTCGGCGCCGGACGTCTGGCGGGTCGTGGAGGGGATCGGCGGCGGCAACGGCTGGTACTCGTTCCCGCTCGCGTGGGCCGTGCGGGGCTGGGCCGACCGGCTGATCGGCGGCGTCGGCCTGCGGCGAGGTCGCAGGGACCCGCGCCGCCTGCGCATCGGTGACGCGCTCGACTGGTGGCGCGTGGAGGAACTCGTGGACGGCCGCTACCTCCGGCTGCGGGCGGAGATGAAGGTGCCGGGGCGGGCCTGGCTGGAGATGTCGGTGGAGTCCGGCGGGGCGGCCGGGTCCTGCTACCGCCAGCGCGCGGTGTTCATCCCGAGAGGCCTGCTCGGTCACGCCTACTGGTGGGCGGTGGCGCCGTTCCACGGCCTGGTCTTCGGCGGAATGGCCCGCAACATCACGAGCGCCGCCGAGCGAGCGTCCTAAGTGGATAGTTTCTTTCGCCGTGCGCGGCGCGGTTGTCGCTGAAACGTTCGGACGTTCCCGTTCGCGATGCGGCCACCCCGGTGAGCGGTTGTACTGGATCCGCTGTTGCAGCGCGCGATTCGGCACCGGCGCGAAGGCTCAGGGATCGAGGCGCGCGAGGTGTTCGCGGACGTTCAGGAGTGTCTCGTGAGTGAGCTGCCCTTCTCCGATCGCGCAGATTTCGACGATGCCGACCGCGGTTTCATAGCCGCGCTGAAGCCCGGCGCGGTGCAGGACGACGAGGGGCGCGTCGTGTGGGACGCCGACGCCTACGGCTTCCTGGACGGCGACTGCCCGGCGACGGTCGATCCCAGCCTGTGGCGGCAGTCCCAGCTGTGCGCCAGGCAGGGGCTCTACGAGGTCGTCCCGGGGATCTACCAGGTCCGCGGCCTCGACCTGTCGAACATGACGCTGGTCGAGGGCGAGCGCGGCGTGATCGTGATCGACCCGCTGGTGTCCGTCGAGACCGCCGCGGCGGCGCTGGCCCTCTACTGGCGGCACCGCGGCGACCGCCCGGTCACGGCGGTGATCTACACGCACTCCCACGTCGACCACTTCGGCGGCGTCGAAGGCGTCACGTCCGGCGACGTGCCGGTCCTGGCCCCGGAGGGGTTCATGGCGCACGCCGTGTCGGAGAACGTCTACGCCGGGACCGCGATGGCCCGGCGCGGCGCCTACCAGTACGGCATGGTGCTGCCGAACGGCCCGGACGGACAGGTCGGCACCGGGCTGGGGCAGGCCGTGTCGAAGGGCCGCGTGTCGCTGATCCCGCCCACGACGGACATCACCGGCACCGGGCAGGAGGAGACGCTCGACGGGGTGCGCATCGAGTTCCAGCTCACGCCGGGCACCGAGGCGCCCGCGGAGATGAACTTCCACTTCCCGCAGCACCGCGCGCTGTGCCTGGCGGAGAACGCGACCCACAACATGCACAACGTCCTCACCTTGCGCGGTGCCGAGGTGCGCGACACCCGCATGTGGTCGCGCTACCTCACGGAGACCATCACGCGCTACGCCGGGCAGACCGACGTCGCGTTCGCCTCCCACCACTGGCCGACCTGGGGCGGCGATCGCGTCCGGAAGTTCCTGACCGAGCAACGCGACCTGTACGCCTACCTGCACGACCAGACGCTGCGGCTGATCAACCTCGGCTACTCGGGCGTGGAGATCGCCGAGCTGGTCCAGCTCCCGCCGGCGCTGGAGGGCGCCTGGCACGCGCGCGGCTACTACGGCTCGGTGAGCCACAACGTCAAGGCGGTGTACCAGCGCTACATGGGCTGGTTCGACGGCAATCCGGCTTCGCTCTGGGAACATCCGCCGGTGGAGACGGCGAAGCGCTACGTCGACTGCATCGGCGGCGTGGACCGCGTGGTGGAGAAGGCCCGCGAGTACGCGTCCGAGGGGGACCTGCGGTTCGCGGCGCAGCTGCTGAAGCACGCCGTGTTCGCCGAGCCGGGCCACGCCGCGGCCGAGGAGCTGCTCGCGGACACCTACCAGCGGCTCGGGTTCGGCTCGGAGAACGCGACGTGGCGGAACTACTACCTCACCGGAGCCCACGAACTCCGCCACGGGATCGTCCCGACACCGACGGCCATCTCCGGCGGGATGGCCGCGGCGCTGACGGTCGGGCAGATCCTGGACTCGATGGCGATCCGCATCGACGGACCGCGCGCCGCGGACACCGGCCTGGCCATCGACTGGCACGTCACGGACGCCGACGAGCACGTGCGGACCACGCTGTCCAACGGCGTGCTGGTCCAGGAACCCGTCCGGGAAGCCGAACCCGCCGACCTCGCCCTCACGCTGACGAAGGCCCAACTGCTCGGGCTGGTCGCCGGCCGGCAGCCGGAAGGCATCGACTACCGGGGCGACCGCAGCACCCTCGAGCGCCTGATCGGCCTGGTGGGCGAGCCCGACCCGAACTTCCCGATCGTGACGCCCTGACGGCCCCGCTCAGCCGGCGGGCTTCGTCTCGGTGTCCTCGAACGTGTGGCGCAGCGCGGCTTCCTGCTCGTTGGACAGGTTCGTGTGGATGAGTTCGGCGTGGCCGCCGGGGAAGTGCTCCTTGATCCGGTCCAGCACCGCGTTGTCGCTGAGCAGGAACAGCGCCGACGTCCCGGGCACGACCTTGTTCCGAGTCTCGTCGATGAAGTCGTCGTCGATGCCCGCATCGGTCAACGAGCCGGCCAGCGCCCCGGTCGCGGCGCCGATGGCGGCGCCGAGGATCGGCACGAAGAAGATCAACCCGAACAGCATGCCCCAGAACATGCCGCCGAGCGCGCCGGCCCCGGTCAGGTCGTGCAGCTGCCGCGTCTTCGGCTTCTTCGCCGACTCCGGCCACGTGACGGTGGCCGCGTCGTAGATGGTGATCAGCCCTTCCTTCTGCAGGGACTGCAGCTTCTGCGCCGCCCCCTCGGCGCCTTCCGGGCTGTCGAACTTCCAGGCGGTCAAAGTGGCCATCGGTACTCCTCGGACCTGATCGATTCAACGGCTGAGCGGGGCCAGCTCGCCCAGTAGAACCGTCCGCCCACCCCCACGCAGCCCGGAAAAAACCCGAAAGAGTGAAGAAGGCGCCGAGGGTTCCGGCCTGGTCGCAGCAAGCCCGAAGACCCGCTCCGTCGTGTTTTGCGCGCCGTGCCCGGCGGACGGACAGTGGCGGTACTGCGGGACGGCGCCCCGCCGCTCGGCTGGAGAGGCGGTGCGGAATGAGCGATCCGGAAGACGGCGGCGCCCCGGTGGGCGGGCGGCCGGGGCTCTCGCTGTTCGACCACGCGAAGATCGCCTGCGTGTACTTGCTGGTCGGGGTCGTCGCGGTGCTGGCGTACACGGCCCGCGACATGCTGATCCTGATCTTCCTGGGGTTCTTCCTGGCGCTGGGCGTGGAGCCGATCATCGCCTGGCTGCACCGGCACGGCTGGCGTCGCGGGCTGGCCCTGCTGGTGCTGCTCCTGGTTGGCGTCCTGCTCATCGGCGCGCTCGTGCTGCTGGCGCTGGTGCCCGCCGTGGGGCATGTCGGGCAGCTCGTTTCGGAGATCCCGGAGCTCATCAGCGGCATCGCGGCGAAGCTCAGCGCCGATCCCGAGCTGCAGGCGAAGCTGAACGATCCGAGCGTGCACGAGCAGCTGCAGCAGGCGATGGGTGCGGTCACGGGCGTCGTGACGAGCACCCTGGCGGCGGGGTTCGCGGCGCTCGGTGCGTTCTTCGGCGGCATCTTCGCCGCCTGCACCGCGGGAGCCCTGATGGTCTACTTCTCGCTGGCGATGCCCCGGATCAACGCCGCGGTGGAACGCGGCGCATCGGCCCGCGAGGGCCGGGCCGAGGCCCTGCGCGAGGCGATGGGCCGCGTCGGCGGCTACGTCACCGGGCAGGCCTGCGTCTGCCTGTGCGCCGGGATCGCCTCGTACCTGTTCTTCCTCATCGCCGGAGTGCCCTACCCGGCGCTGCTGGCGCTGGTCGTCGCGCTGTTCGACGCGGTCCCGCAGGTCGGCGCGACGCTGGCGTCGGTGACGGGGATTCTCGTCGCCCTGAGCCAAAGCCTGACGCTGGCGGTGGTGACGCTGCTCTTCTTCTGCGCCTACCAGATGGTGGAGAACTACCTGATCGCACCGCGCATCTTCGCCAAGACGGTGGAGCTGAGCCCGCTCGGCGCGTTCGTCGCGATCCTGCTCGGCGCGGCCCTCGCGGGAGTCCTCGGCGCGCTGACCGCGCTCCCCATCGCAGCGGCCCTGAAGGTCCTCATCCGCCAGTTCCGCGCCGAACACGCCACCGGCGTCGGCTGATCACGTCTCGGCCGAGCCGTCACCAGCCGCAGCGGTCAACGATCCGGCCGGCGACGGCCACGCGGGTCACCGCTCGGTGAAGGCGAGCTTGGCGCCGAGGGCGACGAACGCCGCGGCGAAGGTGCGGCGCATCCAGGCCAGCACCCGGGGGCGGCTGATCACGTGGTTGCGGATCGCGGCGGCGAACGTACCGCAGGCGGCGAAGACCACGAACGTCAGCAGCATGAACACACCGCTGAGCTCGACCATGCGGAGGAACGCGTTCGGCTCCGCGCTGCTCACGAACTGCGGCAGGAACGCGAAGAAGAAGATGGTGAGCTTCGGGTTGAGGATGTTCACCAGGACACCGGAGACGATCACCTTCGCCGCCGAGCGCGGCGGCGTGTCCTGCTCCACGGTGAGCGCGCCCTTGTCCCGGAACGTGCTCCACGCCATGTAGAGCAGGTAAGCCACGCCCAGGTACTTGATGACCTGGAACGCGACGGCGCTGGTGTGCAGCAGCGCGGCGAGCCCCGTGATGGCCGCGAGCATGTGCGGGACGATCCCGAGGGTGCAGCCCACGGCGGCGATGATGCTGGCCCGGGCCCCGCGGGAAAGCCCAGCGGCCAGCGTGTAGAGCATGCCGGTACCCGGCGTCGCGACGATCACCAATGAAGTCAGCAGGAATTCAACGCTCACTCGAGCATTGCTACCACCGCGCGGCCGCCGGCGGCGACGCATTTTGCGGAGCCGGCGGCCCGTGGGCCTCCCGGCTTCCGGAAGACCCACGGCACCTGCCTCAGCCCGCTACCGCCGTCTCGTGGAGGTGCTGCCAGCGGAGGCCTTCGCCGGTTCGCCGCAGGACCGCCGTCGTCCTGCGGCGGGTCGTCGTGCCCTCGTGGTGGTGGGTTTCGCGGAAGTGCACCACCGCGAAATCCGCCGCGTCCGCCGCCGCGGTGATCTCGTCGACCTCGATGGTCAGGCCCGGCGCCGCGTTCCGGGCACCGGCGAGGGCGCCGAAGAGGTCCTCGACCGCCATCGGCCTGCCATCGGTGGTGATCATGGTGAAGTCGTCGGCGTGCGCGGCCCGCAGCGCCTCCAGCACCGCGGGCCCGCAGTCCGTGCCCAGCCACTCCGCGAGCAGCCGGTGCACCCGCTCGACCTCGGCCGCGAGGTCGGCGCTCACCAGCCGCGCTCGCGCCACTCGGCGAGCTTGGGGCGCTCCGCCCCGAGCGTCGAGTCGTCGCCGTGGCCCGGGTAGAACCAGGTGTCGTCCGGCAGCTCGGCGAAGATCCGGTTCTCGACGTCGTCGATCAGCGACCGGAAGTTCTCCGGGGAGCTGGTCTTGCCCACGCCGCCGGGGAACAGGGAGTCGCCGGTGAACAGGTGCGGGTGCCCGTTCGGGTCGCGGTAGAGCAGGGCGATCGACCCCGGCGTGTGGCCGCGCAGGTGGATCACCGACAGCTGGGACTCGCCGACCTCGACGGTGTCGCCGTGCTCGACCAGGCGGTCCGGCGGCACCGGCAGCGCATCGGCGTCCGCCGGGTGCGCCAGCGTGAAGCACCCGGTCTGGCCGGCGACGGCGCCCAGCGCCTGCCAGTGGTCGGCGTGCTGGTGGGTGGTCACGATGGTGCGCAGCCGCGGGCGCTGGGCGTCGTGGCCGAGCAGGTCGGCCAGCCGCTCCGAGTCGTTGGCGGCGTCGACCAGCAGCGCGTCGCCGGTGCTGCGGCACACCAGCAGGTACGCGTTGTTGTCCATCGGACCGACCGAGATCTTGGTGATGGTCAGCGCGTCCAGTTCACGGCGCGCCGGGGCACCACCTGGTTCGACGTGTCCGTCGTACTGTCCTTGAAGCTCCACGGCTCGAGCCTAACGCCCCGCGCTCGCGGCTCCAGCGGATGATCGCCGGTCAGGCGGCAGCTCCCCGCGGAGGCACCATCAGGCCGTAGATCACCAGCACGGACATCGCGATGACCACCAGCGACCACAGCGGGAACGCCGCTAGGAACGCCAGGTGCGCGATCGCGCTCAGCGCGGCCAGGCCGATGCCCGTCATCCGCGCCCACATCTGCCCGTACATGCAGCCGACGCCGGCCACGACCTGCACGACGCCCAGTGCCAGCCAGAACCAGCCCCAGGCGGCGAAGTCGAAGACCAGCAGCTGAGCGGTTCCGACGAGGTAGTAGGTGGGCCGGAACAGCGCGGTGATCCCGCCGATGATGTTGAAGATGCCGATCATCGCGATCAGCGACCCGGCGAACGCCAGCCACCCGGACATCGCGCCGGTGGGCTGCGCGGGCGCCATCGCCCACTGCTTCTGCTGTTCAGGCGCAGCGGCCTGCTCGGGCATCGTCCCCTCGGCCTTCGCCTGGGACTCGGGCCCGGTCTGCGGACTGGACATCGTGCACGCCCCCTCAAGTTGCTCGATGACGTGTCCACCGACAGAGTCGCGCTTTCGGGGCATTCGTGCAGCTCGACCGGACGCTCAGGCGTCCGACTTCGCCACGGCGGCCGCCCGGCTGAGGCGGAGCCCCAGCATCGGGAAGACGAGGACGCTGATCATCGCCGCGCCGACCAGGGCGGAGGCGGTGCTCGGCGGCATCGCGCCGACCTCCGTGCCGATCGTGGTGATCACCACGACCATCGGCAGCGCCGCGGACCCGAGCAGCGCGAGCGTCCACTTCGGACGCTTTGGCAGGTCGCGGCGGTGCAGGGCGAGGATCGGCAGCCCGCGGATCACGAAGAACAGCACCAGGAACACCGGCAGCAGCGCGAACGCGCTCGGCGTCGCCAGCAGCGCGGCCAGGTCGTAGCGCATGCCGCTGACCACGAAGAACAGCGGGATGAACAGGCCGAAACCGATGGCCTCGATCTTGCCCTCCACGACCTCGGCCTCCTCGGGGGCGCCGGCGTCGAGGAACAGCCGGACCACGAGCCCGGCGACGAACGCGCCGAGCAGCACGTCGAGGCCGAGGGCGCCGGCGATCCACAGCATCAGGACGACCACGACCATGCACAGCCGCACCGCGAACTGCGCGCTGGTGCCCAGCGTGGTGCGGATCAGCCGGCTGATGCGCTCCGACCGCCGGTGCGCCGCCACCCACAGCATCCGGGCGGCCGCCAGCCCGAACACGGCCAGCAGCAGGATCGTGCGCAGCGGGCTCTGGTCGTTGAGCAGCAGCGCCACCGCGAGGATCGGGCCGAACTCGCCGAGCGCCCCGATCGCCAGCACCCGGATGCCCAGCGGCGTGCCCAGCAGGCCCGCGTCGCGCACCATCGGCAGCGTGGTGCCCAGCGCGGTGGTGGTCAGCGCCAGGCCCACGATCAGCGACGAGTACGAGAAGCCGTGCACGAGGGCCCCGAAGCCCAGGCCCAGGACCAGCGAGATCAGCCAGCCCACCGTCGCCAGCCGCATCGGCTTGCCGCGCACGTCGCCGAGCTTGAGCTCGTAGCCGGCCAGGAAGATCAGCATCGCCAGGCCGAAGTCCGCGAGGAAGCCGATCACCTCGTCCTCGCGGGCCCAGCCGAACACCTGCGGCCCGATGAGGATGCCGAGCAGGATCTCCAGCACCACGGAGGGGATCGCGACCCAGCGGGCGAGCCGGTCGCTCAGCAGCGGGGCGAGCGTGGCGGCGGCCACCACGATGGTGAGGGTCGACAGCGTCGCCAGCGGCACTAGTACCTCCAACGGATGAACCGGCCGGTCATCCGCTGAAACTAGGTCGCGGCGCGCGGCGCTGCCGCGCGTGCAAGCACCCTTCCCCCGAACGTGGCGCGGGTGCGCCCGCTACGGGTCAGGATGGACGTTTTGCCTGTTCAGGGGCCGTGTGCATTTTGTGCTGCTATGGCGACACGACGTGCGCACGGGTGGTGAGCTCGGAAACGGGCGGGCTCAGAGCCAGTCCGGGAGGTTCGGGGAGTCGCCGTCCAGCAGCTCCGGGCCGGTCCGGCCCAGCAGCCAGCCGAGCATCGGTCCCGGCTCGCCGCGCACCCGGCTCGGCGGGGCGGTGGTGCCGCGCAGGTCCCAGGTCCGCCGGTGGTCGCCGAAGTCGACCTCCACCGACAGCGCGGGCACGTCCGGCCGCCCGCCGTACTGCTGCACCACGTCTTCCAGCAGCTGCTCCGCGGCCGGCCGCGGGATGTCGTCGAAGTCCACGTCGTGATCGAGGTCGACCAGGTGCACCCAGATCTCCAGCAGGCGCAGCCGCAGCATGTGGTGCGCGGGCATCGGGTCGCCCACCGCGTCGGCGATCTCCGCGGTCCACGCCCCCTCCGGCAGCGCGCGGGCGGCGTGCGCGAAGCGGTCGCAGGACGCCGCCAGGTCCTCCAGCAGCAGCCGGTGGCTGCGCACCGCGCCTTCGGCGATGGCCTCGTCCCGGTCGTCGCCGCTGGCGTACATCGCGTGCTCGATCCCGGTCCGCGCCCAGATCAGCAGGTTGACGAACCCGTCGGCGTTGCGGGCCAGGTGCGTGATCACGTGCGCCCTGCTCCACCCGGGCAGCAGGCTGGGCTGGCGCACGGCCAGCTCGTCGAGTCCGGCGACCGTGTCCAGCAGCCGGCTGCTCGCTTCGTCGATGGCGGTCAGCTGGGTCGTGACCTGGTGGGCGAGTTGTGCGGCGGCCGCCTGCTGCGCAGCGCTGCGGCCACCGGTCCCGAGGGCGATATCAGCCATGAGGTCTACCTCTGCGTGCAGGAGGGAATTTCGCGACCGGTGAACATCGAGCTTAATTGCGCAGGCCACAGGCGCGACAGTGCCCATTCCGGGGGAATTTGCGTATCGTCGGAGGAGTCGCGGTCGACCTCCCCGTGTGTCACTCGTTCGGGTACGGGGTGGTTGTTGCGCGGGCTGCGCGCCGCACGCGATCCGGGACTGTCAGGGGCCCCGAATAGCATGGGCGGGCGACGTCGCGTACCTGCCGATGCACTGCCTGCAGCCGGCGCGCGTCCACGTCAACACCAGAACTTTTCGAAGGGATCACCGTGGCTGACCGCCTTGTCGTTCGCGGCGCCCGTGAGCACAACCTGCGCGGGATCGACCTGGACCTGCCCCGAGACAGCCTGATCGTGTTCACCGGGCTGTCCGGCTCCGGGAAGTCGAGCCTGGCCTTCGACACCATCTTCGCGGAGGGGCAGCGCCGCTACGTCGAGTCGCTGTCCGCTTACGCCCGCCAGTTCCTCGGCCAGATGGACAAGCCCGATGTGGACTTCATCGAGGGCCTGTCCCCGGCGGTGTCGATCGACCAGAAGTCCACCAGCCGCAACCCGCGGTCGACGGTGGGCACCATCACCGAGGTCTACGACTACCTGCGGCTGCTGTACGCCCGAGCCGGCAAGCCGCACTGCCCGACCTGCGGCGAAGCGATCAGCAAGCAGACCCCGCAGCAGATCGTGGACCAGGTGCTGGAGATGCCCGACCGGGCCAAGTTCCAGGTGCTGGCCCCGGTGGTGCGCGGCCGCAAGGGCGAGTACGTCGACCTGTTCGAGCAGCTGCAGTCGCAGGGCTACGCGCGCGCCCGCATCGACGGCGTGGTGCACCCGCTGGACGCCCCGCCGAAGCTGAAGAAGCAGGAGAAGCACGACATCGCGGTGGTCATCGACCGGCTCACCGTGAAGGCCGGCGCGAAGCAGCGGCTGACCGACTCGGTGGAGACCGCGCTGCGGCTGGCCGACGGGCTGGTGCTGATCGAGTTCATCGACCTCGACGAGGACGACCCGAACCGGGAGCGGAAGTTCTCCGAGAACCTGGCCTGCCCCAACGGCCACCCGCTGGGCGTGGACGAGCTCGAACCGCGGTCGTTCTCCTTCAACTCGCCCTACGGGGCGTGCCCGGAGTGCGCGGGCCTGGGCATCCGCAAGGAGGTCGACCCGGAGCTCGTCGTGCCGGACGAGGAGCTGTCGCTGGCCGACGGCGCCATCGCGCCGTGGGCGGGCGGGCACACCGCGGAGTACTTCACCCGGCTGCTGACCTCGCTGTCGGAGGCCATCGGCTTCCGGATGGACGCGCCGTGGCGGCAGCTGTCCACGAAGGTCAAGAAGGCGGTGCTGCACGGCACCAACGACCAGGTGCACGTCCGGTACAAGAACCGCTACGGCCGGACCCGCTCCTACTACGCCAACTACGA
The DNA here is from genome assembly GCF_040654735.1 of Saccharopolyspora sp. NPDC050642. Lineage (NCBI taxonomy): Bacteria > Bacillati > Actinomycetota > Actinomycetes > Pseudonocardiales > Pseudonocardiaceae > Saccharopolyspora > Saccharopolyspora sp. NPDC050642. The sequence goes on from NZ_JBFAIN010000008.1 coordinate 234,677, forward strand.
GGGCGTCATCCCGTTCCTGGAGCGGCGGCTGGAGCAGACCGAGTCCGACTACGCCCGCGAGAAGTACGAGGGCTACATGCGGGACGTGCCGTGCCCGGCCTGCGACGGCACCCGGCTCAAGCCGGAGATCCTGGCCGTCACGATGGAGAACGACGAGCGCGGCGAGCTGTCCATCGCCGAGGTCAGCGCGCTGAGCGTGCGCGAGTGCGCCACGTTCCTGGACGGGCTGGTCCTGGGCCCGCGCGAGCAGATGATCGCCGGGCGGGTGCTCAAGGAGGTGCAGGCGCGGCTGGGCTTCCTGCTCGACGTCGGCCTGGACTACCTGTCGCTGGACCGCGCGGCCGGAACGCTCTCCGGCGGCGAGGCGCAGCGCATCCGGCTGGCGACCCAGATCGGTTCCGGCCTGGTCGGCGTGCTCTACGTGCTGGACGAGCCGTCGATCGGACTGCACCAGCGGGACAACCACCGGCTGCTGGAGACCCTCAGCCGGCTGCGGGACCTGGGCAACACGCTGATCGTCGTCGAGCACGACGAGGACACCGTGCGCAGCGCGGACTGGGTGGTCGACATCGGGCCCGGCGCGGGCGAGCACGGCGGCCAGGTCGTCCACAGTGGACCGTACAAGAAGCTGCTGGAGAACAAGCAGTCGCTCACCGGCGCGTACCTGGCGGGGCGCAAGCAGATCCCGGTGCCCGAGGTGCGGCGCCCGCGCGACCGCAAGCGGCAGCTGACGGTGGTCGGGGCGCGCGAGCACAACCTGCGCAAGATCGACGTGTCGTTCCCGCTGGGCTGCCTGGTGTCGGTCACCGGCGTCTCCGGATCGGGCAAGTCGACGCTGGTCAACGACATCCTCGCGTCGGTCCTGGCGAACAAGCTCAACGGCGCCCGGCAGGTGCCCGGCAGGCACACGCGGATCAAGGGCCTGGAGCACGTCGACAAGCTGGTGCAGGTCGACCAGTCGCCGATCGGCCGCACCCCGCGGTCGAACCCGGCCACCTACACCGGCGTGTTCGACCACATCCGCAAGCTGTTCGCGGCGACCACCGAGGCGAAGGTGCGCGGCTACCAGCCGGGCCGGTTCTCGTTCAACGTCAAGGGCGGCCGGTGCGAGTCGTGCGCCGGTGACGGCACGCTGAAGATCGAGATGAACTTCCTGCCGGACGTGTACGTGCCGTGCGAGGTGTGCAAGGGCGCCCGGTACAACCGGGAGACCCTGGAGGTGCACTACAAGGGCAAGACGATCGCCGAGGTCCTCGACATGCCGATCGAGGAGGCCGCGTCGTTCTTCGAGCCGATCAACGCCATCCACCGGCACCTGAAGACGCTGGTGGACGTGGGCCTGGGCTACGTGCGGCTGGGGCAGCCGGCGCCGACGCTCTCCGGTGGTGAGGCGCAGCGCGTCAAGCTGGCCAGCGAGCTGCAGAAGCGGTCCACCGGCAAGACGGTCTACATCCTCGACGAGCCGACGACCGGCCTGCACTTCGAGGACATCCGCAAGCTGCTCGGCGTGATCAACGGCCTGGTGGACAAGGGCAACACGGTGATCGTGATCGAGCACAACCTGGACGTCATCAAGACGGCGGACTGGGTGCTGGACATGGGCCCGGAGGGCGGCTCCGGCGGCGGCATCCTGGTGGCCGAGGGCACCCCGGAGGAGCTCGCGGAGATCGACGAGAGCCACACCGGCCGCTTCCTGGCCCCGGTGCTCTCCGAGAACTGACCCCACGACGCGGCAGAACACCTGCTGGCCGATAGATCGGACAGCAGGTGTTCTGCTAGGTCAGGCCCGGGTGTAGTGCACGCCGATCGCGCCATCGGGCAGGACGGTGGTTTGGGCCAGGGACCAGTTCGAAGCGGGAATTCCCGCCTCGAACAGGCGCAGGCCGCCGCCCAGCAGCGCGGGGACCACCACGAAGCGCAGGTCGTCGATCAGGTCGGCACGCAGCAGCGCCTGGATGATGCTCGCGCTGTTGGCCACGAGGATGTCCTTGCCTGGTGCGTCCCGGAGCGCTTTGACCTCTGCTTCCAGGTCTCGGGCGACGCGGGAGTTCTCCCAGTCGGCCGCCTCCAGCGTCCTGGAGAAGACGACCTTCTCCACGGTGTTCAGGAACTCGCCCAGGTCCCGGTTCCGCGGATCGGTCGCGGGGTCGCGGGTGATGCCCGGCCAGACGGAGTAGAACCCCTCGTAGTTCGTGCGCCCCAGCAGCACCGTGCTCGCGCCGCGCCAGATGCCCTCGAAGTGGGCGGCTGACGCTTCGTGCTTCACGTGTCCGTAGAGCCAGTTGTCGTGCGCGGGCCCTTCGAGACCGCTGGTGTAGCCGTCCATGGACATGGTCACCCACGCGACAACACGTCGACTCGTCTCTCGCATCGTCGATCCTCTCGATTTCGGCTTCATGAACCTGGACCTGTCGACAGGGTGGAACTCATCGCCGCGGAGAAGAGTTCTTCGATCCGCATCCTCGAGTTCGACGCCATCGGCCAGAAGGCGCCTTCGGCGTGTCGGGTTCGTTACCCCGGCTGACTAGGTTCGGCGGCATGGCGCAGAACGAGTTCTCGGTTTCCAGCAGCGTTGTCGTGCAGGCCCCGCCGGAGGCGGTTTTCGCCGTGCTGGCCGATCCGCGCAAGCATTCGGTCATCGACGGCTCCGGCACGGTGCGGGGGGAAATGAGCGGCCCGGAGCGGCTGGTGCTCGGCTCCAAGTTCGGGATGCGGATGCGCAAGGCCGTCGCCTACCGGGTCACCAACACCGTGGTGGAGTACGAGGAGAACCGGCTGATCGCGTGGCGGAACATGCTGCCCGGCCGGTGGCGGTACGAGCTGGAGCCGGTCGGCGACACGGCGACGAAGGTGACCGAGACCTACGACTTCACCGCGATGCTGCCGAAGCTGACCGCGCGCACCGGCCTGCCGAAGCAGAACCTGCGGTCGATCGAAGCCACCCTGCAGCGCCTCAAGGACCACCTGGAGGACGGCGAGCAGGCCTGACGCGATCGACGGACCGGGCGCCTCCGCACTGTTCGGTGCGGAGGCGCCCGCTTTCTTCGGAGCCACCGTCCCGCCCGTCCATGGCAAGTAGGTGTACGATCGACATCTATTTGACAAGTTGGAAAGTAGTTGCGAGCCTGGCTGCCATGAACGAGGTGCAGATGGATGCCGCCGCGCAGCTGGCGCGGGCGGAACGGTTGGGGGCCGAGGCTCGTCGCGGCGGCCGCTGGTACGTGCGGTACATGCTGGTGTTCGGGGTCGCTTCCTTCGCCATGGCAGCGGTTTTCGCGTTCGTGGACGGCAAGACCGCGGTATTCGTGACGATGCCGCTGTGGATCGCCTTCGTCGTCGCCATCTCCGTGTGGTCGGCCACCCGAAAGGTGGGGATGCGCGGGTTCGGGACGCTCCACGGCATGGTCATGCTGGGGTGGACGCTGGCCTGGGTCGGCACGGTCGTCGGCAGCAACTGGATGCCCGACGTCTGGCAGTGGTGGATCGGCGGCGGGGTCGCGATGGCCGCGATCGCGTTCGCGGGTGCCGGTGTCGCGCACCGCCGGAGCCGAGGATGAGCGGCGGCGCGCACCCCCGGCACCAGCTGGACGATCTCATCCACTCGCCGGTGCGGTTCTCCATCACGGCGACGCTCGCGGCGGTCGACCAGGCCGAGTTCAAGTACGTGCGCGACATCATCGAGGTCAGCGACTCGGTGCTCTCCAAGCAGGTGTCGACGCTGGAGGACGCGGGCTACGTCAAGGTGAAGAAGGGCTACGTCGGCAAGCGCCCCCGCACCTGGCTCAGCCTCACGGCGAAGGGGCGCCGGGCGTACGAGGCGCACCTGGCGGCGCTGAAGGCGATCACCACGCAGCCGGTGGCGGAGCCGGCCGAGGAGCGGAGCTGACATGAGCGCAGCGAACATCGCCGCGATCGCGGCGGAGCTCGTCATCATGATCTGCGGCCCGATCGCTGCGGCCCTCTGGATCCGCCGGCGGTTCGCCGTCCCGCGCCGCGTTTTCTGGATCGCCGCGGGATTCTTCCTCGCCAACCTCGCCGTCAACGTCCCGCTCGTGGTGATGGTGTGGCCGTCGCTGTTCGGCGCGGGCAGCTGGGCGCTGCTCGCGGCGACCGCGATGACCTACGCGGTCTGCGAGGAGATCGCCCGGTACCTGAGCTTCCGCGCGGGTCGGAGCATGCGGGAGAACAGGACGGCCGGCGGCGCGCTGGCCGCCGGAGTCGGGCACGGTGTTGCTGTGGTGGCTCCGGCAAGCGCCGCTGTAGACCCCACCCGGCTTCAGGCGGTCGAATCAATCCAGAAAGTTGACCCCGTCCTTATGGCCAACTGCACCACGGGAAGCGTGGCAGACGCCGTCAGCGTGCCACCCGAAGTTCCTCTTGTCGGCTGCCTCACTCTTTGACGACTGCATTGCGCGCGCTCGCGGCGATAGCGGACCCTGTGGGCAGGCCGCTATCGCCGCCTTTTCTTGTCCTGCTGTGGTTCTTCGGAGGGGGCGAGCGCGTGGCAAGCCGGGACTCACACGACAGCAGCCCGACGCTCCGGACACGCAGCCACCGCCACGAGCGGGCGCGCAGTACGCCGGATTCGACGTCGATGCCGTAGCTGCCGCAGGCTGCGGTGAAGGCGGTGAAGGCGGTGAAGGCGGTGAAGGCGGTGAAGGCGGTGAAGGCGGTGAAGCTCTTCTTCTGCCATGGCATGGGAATTCGACTCAGTCGGAGCGCCCGGGGAGGTAACGATGCGGGATTGGATGCAACCCGGTTGAGGTCCACTGCGTCCTAGGCGTCGACTTCCCATGCCTGGAACGGAGCCCTGCAACGTGACTGCCCTCTACCGGATCTCCATCGACGACAAGACCGACGCCACCGTGCGCGGTCGGTTCCACATGATCAACCCCGATGCGGGGATCCTCCCGGAAGAGGACGACGACCTCCTCCCGCTGGAAATCATGATCGACGCGTGGCGCCGGATGAAGCTCGGGTACTTCTTCGTCGGCGACGGGCTCGGGGACGACAGGCTGCCCATGTCCTTCGAGCAGGCTGCCACGATCGCCGACGAGCACGAGCTGAGGAGCGCCTTCGAGAAGGAGCTCGACGACGAGGCGGAAGCGGACGAATACTTTTTCGACCGGTTCGACGAGATCATCGAGTCCTCCGAAGTGAGCGAAACGCAGAACGCGCCTGCCTTCTGGGAAGCCGATGGCTTCTGGGACGCCGCCGCCGACGAGGATTTCCCGGAAGACATCGACGCCTACCCGTACGTCGAGTTCACCTTCACCGCTCGCGACGCCCGATACGTCGCGCACCTGACGCCCGGCACGCACTGGGCAACGGCGCAATACTGCGACTAACGCTGCCCCAGAACAGCAACAGCCACCGATGAGACGCCTATTGTCGGGCGGACCGTCAGCGGTCACGGGAACCGCAGGTCAGCACCGCGCATTCGAAGCAGATCGAATGCGCGGTGCTGCTGCCGGCGGCCACCGCCACGGTTTCGCCGGGTTGACCTCTCGCCGGAGTTCCGGCCAGGAATTCCGTACCCGGCACGTGGTCGCCGTCCATCCACAGTGGACTTCCGGCGACGTCATCACTGTATGCCGAAGTTCTGAATCACGTCGACACCGCCCGAGCCGAGCGAGCCCCCGACGGCCCACGGCGTGGTGTGGACGTGTCCGGCGCCGTCGAACTGGACCGAGTACTTGCCACCCTTGCGACGCACGCGACGGCCTGAGGTTGCCTGGATCGGTGGAGAACCTTCAAGGCGTGCTTGCTGGGAGCCGCGTGCCGCCCCGTGGCGAGCTGGGTGCGGTGATTTCGCGTGACCCACTTTCGTGCTGTTGGGCGGGCGGCCCGGCCGATCTTCCGAAATGGTGATCCACGGCCCGCAAACAACGATCGCATGGAGGAATCGATGCGTCGGAAGCTCACTTGGTTCGCAGCCCTCGCCGCGGTGGCGACCCTGGTCCTGCTCGGAGAAGCCGGGATCGCCAGCGCGGCCGGCGACCCCATCACCGGGCTCCTGAGCGGGCTGAAGCTCCCGCTGATGGGCTAGTCGTTCCGCCGCCGCGAGTGCCGGGCATCCCGCCGGGGTGCCCGGCACTCGCATCATCTGGGGCAGGTGGGGGACGGCTCCGGCGTTCTGCCGCAGTGCATCACGATCTCGGGCGTTCGCCCGCTCTTGCCCTCCACGCGCATCACCGAGATCGCCTTCCGGACCGGGACCTGCCCGGTCGGCGAGCCAAAGTCGATGGGGCCGCTGATCGCGCGGATGCCTTCGGGGTTCTCGCTGAGCCGCGCGATCCCGTACCAGACCGCCAGGCCGTTCAACGGCGTCGTCCCGACATCGGCCTGTCCTTCGGTGACCTTCTGCACCGCCTGCCGGACCAGGTGGACGGCGTCGAAGGCCAGCATCGACCGGCCCGCCAACCCGTCGTCGCCCGGCAGCACGCGCTTCCCGGTGAAGTCGATGTAGTCGAGCTGGATCCCCTCCCGCAGCTCCCGGTCGAGCAGGAACTTCGTCGCGTCGTCACCGGCCATCAGCTTCGGCATGTTGGCGTCGCCGACGCACCGGTCCTGCACGGCGCTCAGGTAGTTGCTGAAGTCGTCCGCCCGCGCCGTGTACAGGGCCAGCGATCCGGGTCCGCACTGCACGGCGTCCGACGGGATGCCGTGCTGGGTGTTCTGGAGCTCGGCCGAACCTCCCAGTTGCGCGTCGACGTCGAGCGCGAGGTTCCTGCTGTAGGTGTCGGCTTCGTCGTAGAAGACGGTGACGTTCTTGCTGCCCAGGTCTCGCACGTGCTGCGCGATGACCTCGGATTCCCAGTGGTTCGTCGGCCCCACCTGGTGGTAGAGCCTGCTGAGGCCCGGGAAGCTGTCGGCCGAGGTCACCGTGCCCACCATGGCCAGCCCGCTGCTGCCCAGCACGGTGATCGCGTCGCCGGTCTCCCGCCAGCTGCCGCCCAGCCCGACGACCGCCACCACCGGTGCTTCCTGCCGGGGCGCGGTGAAATCGACGATGTGCTCGGCGACGGCCTCGGCGTGCTTCATCTTCGCGCCGCCGTTGGCGAGCACGATCCGGATCGCCACGCGGTCGTTGACCCGCGCGCTCCGCTGGGCCTCGGCCAGCCCCTCCAGCTCCGCCGCGACCCCGTCCAGCGTCGACGAGTCGGGATCCCGGCCGGTGAGGGTGCTGAAGTAGACGATCGAGAAGTACGCGACCTGCTTGCCGTCCGCCAGCGACCGCTGGTGCAGGTCCTCGGACTCGGCGTTCTGCTGGTTGATCCGGTCCTGCGCGGCGATGAGCCGATCGCGCAGGGCCGGCTCCGAGATGTCGGCGGAGAAGCGGTGCTCCGAGTCGGCGATTCCGACGCACTCGCCGCCGGTCGACCACAGCGCGGTGTTGGTCCACGGCCACCAGCTCCGGCCGCAGTGGCCGTAGTACTGCTGCAGGTAGACGCCGCCGCCCCCGAGCACCAGCAGGACCACCAGCAGGATCGGGATGCGGCGCAGCAGCTTGGAGCGCTTCAGCGGCAGGGTCGTCTGGCCCAGCGAAACGCCCGGCTCGTCCTCCGTCGACGGCGGTTCGTCGGCCACCCGCAGCGTCACGTACCAGGCGGTGTTCGAGCGCTTGCGCCGCGCTTCCTGCAGCGTCTCCGGCCAGCTTTCGAGGGTGACCGGCGCGCTCGGCGTTTCGCTGTCCTGCAACGGTTCCGGGCCGCTGCCGATCACCAGCAGCGGATCCGGCAGGCCGGTCTCGTTGCGCACGTCGTTGATGAGCCTGACCAGCACCTTGCCGACGGTGTCCTCGCCGAGGTTGCGCAGCAGCAGGACCGGGTAGCAGTCCTTGGGCACCCACTGCCAGCGCCACAGCCGCCGCGCGTAGGAATCGGTGAGGTCCGCCAGGAACGCGTGCACCAGGAGTTTTCGCACCTGTTCGGCGTTCTCCCAGCGCGACGGCGTGGTGATCAGGCGCTGCGCGAAGCTCGGGAAGTCCGCGGATTCGCCCGGCGACAGGTAACGCTGCCGCATGAACCAGCGGGCTGCGCGGCTCCGGCGCACCCACCACGCGTAGTAGAGCGGGAAGAACGTCAGCGACAGCACGAAGAGGTACCAGGGCAGGCTCTGCGCGGCCGACTCCCACAGCGCGGCCTCCTGCTGCTGGGGCTGGCCGCGCCGGGGCCGGCGGCTGCGGAGGTATTCGCGCAGCAGCTGGCGGGTGTGCGAATGCGGGGCCTGGGCCAGGTTCGTCGGCGGCAGGTTCTTCTTCAGCAGCCAGCTCAGCAGCGCGTACCGGCGGAAGCGCAGCCGGCCGATCCGCGGCCAGGAGTCGGCGTCGCGCAGCCCCTGGGCCGCGTTGTCCAGCAGCTTCCGGATCTGCACCGACTTCTGCCGCGGCGTCTCGGCGGGCGTCCCGCCGACGTCGAGCACCACGTGCGGCACGATGGTGCCGAGGTGGTCGGAGAGCTGGTCGATGAGCCGGCCGGAGGCGTTCTCGCGCAGCAGGTGGATGATCGGCTGGTCCGGGAGCTTCTCCACGCGGCGTCGCCGGACCCATCGCCGCCCGAGGCGGGACGGCAGCCGGGTGACCGGAACTCCCTGGCTCACGGGTGCTTCCGTCATCCTCACCTCCGGTGACCGGTAGATCATTCAACGTGACGTTACCGGTGGCCGAGGCGAATTCGAACGGATTTCAGGGTTTTCTCCGCCGGCTCACCGCGGCCGGCCGGGCACGCCGGGACGGGTCTGCCAGGGGAGCGGGCCGCCGAGCGGGCGGTATTCGACGCCGTAGGCGTCCAGGCGGGGCAGGTGGTGGTCGACGAGGCGGCGCCGGAAGTCGGCGAAGTCCCGGTCGCTGCTCCAGGCGACCTCGGCGAACGCGGTCAGCCGCGGGAAGGCGGCGTAGTCGACGCGGCGCGGGGTGTCCAGGTGCTCGGTCCAGACCTGCGCCTGCACGCCGAGCACGCGCTCGGTCAGCGGTTCGTAGGCGTAGACGCCCTCGAGGGTGGTGTTGAAGCCGACCGGGATGGGCTCGTCGGGGTGGTCGGACTGCCGGTGGTCGAAGTAGAGGTGGTGTTCCGGGCACAGCACCACGTCGTGGCCGCGCTCGGCGGCGCGCAGCGCGGTCCGCTCGTCGCGCCAGGTCGCGATGATGGTCTGCGGCGGCAGCGGATCGACCGCCTCCAGGATCTCGTCCCAGGCCGATGCCCGGCGCCCCTGGGCGTGGATGTGCTCGACGAGCGAACGCAGGAAGGGGCCGTGCTCCGGCGTCGCGCCCGGGACCTCGTCGCCGCCGATGCAGATCACCGGCGACGGGAAGACCTCCATCAGGTGGTCCAGGACGGCGCGGTAGAAGTCCAGCGTGGCCGGGTCGGTGTTGAGGATTTCGTCGCTGACGCCCCAGGATTCCCAGACCTGCGGCCGCTGCCCGGTGCCCAGTTCCGGGTAGGCGGCGATCGCGGCCTGGCTGTGGCCGGGCACGTCGATCTCTGGGACGACCGTGATGTGGTGCCGCGCGGCGTGGGCGACGATCTCCCGCAGGTCGTCGCTGGTGTAGAAGCCGCCGTGCGGGCGTTCGTCGAACTCGGGCTGCTCGCCGCGGCCGACCATCGAGCGCCGCCGCCAGGCGCCCACGCGGGTGAGGTTCGGGAACCGCGGCACCTCGACGCGCCAGCCCTGGTCGTCGGTCAGGTGCAGGTGCAGGACGTTGAGCTTGTGCATGGCCAGCAGCTCGACGAACCGGAGGACTTCGCGCTTGGGCAGGAAGTGCCGGGCCACGTCCAGGTGGCAGCCGCGCCAGGCGAACCGCGGCCGGTCCTCGACCCGGCCGCACGGCAACAAGCACCGTCCATAGTGGATAAGCGCACTCCGGTACGCGGCCGGGCCGAGCAGCTGCCGCAGGGTCTGCGCGGCGTGGTGCGCGCCGGCCGCGTCGTGCGCGACGACTTCCACGCCGTCCGGCCGGATTTCCGCGCGGTAGCCGCCGGGCGCGGACTCGGCCGGGTCGACGCGGAACTCGATCGTCGGCCGCGCCGCGTCCGGCAGCGGCAGCCCGGTGGCGGCGCCGACGTGCCGCCGGAACCAGTCGGCCGTGGTGGGTTCGCCGCCCACCGTGGTGTCCCGGTCCAGCTCGAACATCCCCGCGGCCGGTGCCACCAGCGCGGGCTTCGGTACCAGCGAGTCCCAGCTCATCCCTTCACCGCCCCGGCCAGCCCGGACACCAGGCGCCGCTGCACCACCACGAAGAAGATGAGCACCGGAATCGTCATCAGCGTTGAACCGGCCATGATCGCGCCCCAATCGTTGCCCTCAGGAGTGAAGAACACCAGGATCGCCATCGGCAGCGTCTGGTTCTCCGACGCCGAGATGATGAACGTCTTGGCGAACAGGAAGTCGTTCCAGGCGTGGATGAACGAAAGCACGCTGGTGGCCACCAAACCCGGTGCCACCAGCGGGAAGAGCACCTGCCAGACGAACCGGGTGCGGCTCGCGCCGTCCAGCGTCGCGGCCTCCTCCAACTCGTCCGGGACGGCCGCGACGAACCCGCGCAGCATCCAGATCGCCAGCGGCAGGCTGAACGCCAGGTGCACCAGCATCAGCGAACCGAGGTGGTTGAGCCCGAACGCCGGGGCGACCGAACCGACCTCGCGCATCAGGAAGAACAGCGGGATCGTCAGCGCCTCCACCGGAACCATCTGCGCCACCAGCAGCATCAGCAGCAGCACGGTGCGGCCGCGGAAGCGGAACCTGGTGAGCGCGACGGCGGCGAGGAACGACATCAGCAGCGAGACCAGCACGACCGCGCCGGCCACCAGCAGGCTGTTCACGAAGTACCCGCCCAGTCCGTCCACTGTGAACACGCGGCGGAAGCTGTCCAGGGTGGGGGTGAAGGTCCACGGCCGGGGATCGGTCGAGAGCAGCTCGCCCTCCGGCTTGAAGGCCGAGAGCACCATCCAGTACAGCGGGAACGCCACCACGACCGCGATCAGCACCGCGACCGAGTTGGCGGCGAGCAGCCGGGGCTTGCGCAATGCACTCATGCGTTGGCCTCGTCCTTCCGCTGTGCCCGCAGGTAGGCCAGCGTGATCAAGATGAGCAGCACGGTCATCACCACGCCGATGGCCGAGCCGAGCCCGTAGTTCGAGCCCGCGAAGGCCGACTGGTACGCGTAGACGTTGAGGACCATGTTCTGGCCGGCCACGCCGCCGCCGTTGGTCATCACGTAGATCTGGGTGAAGATCTTGAAGTCCCAGATGATCGACTGGATGGTGGCGATGACCAGCACCGGGCGCAGCATCGGCAGCAGCACGCTGCGCGCGGTGCGCCAGGCCGACGCCCCGTCCAGCGCCGCGGCCTCCACCACCTCGCTCGGGATCCCGGTGAGCCCGGCGTAGGTGGTGACGAGCACGAACGGGAACGAGCACCAGATCACCTCGGCGGCGACCAGGCCGAAGGCCACGAACTTGTCGTAGGTCCAGGAGAAGCCCGCCGCGCCGTCGATGCCGACGCCGGTGAGCACCTCGTTGACCAGGCCGAAGTCCTGGTCGAACAGGAACAGCCAGACCGTCGACCCGGCCATCGCCGGGGTGGCCCAGGCGCCGATGGCGGCCAGGAACAGCAGCAGCCGCGGCAGCGGGCTGATCCTGGTGGCCAGCACCGCGAGCGCGATGCCGACCGCCAGGCTGCCCACCACGCAGACCGCGGCGAAGACGCAGGTCTGCACCAGGATCGTCCAGAACTGGCCGTCCCCGAGCAGCGTCAGGTAGTTGTCCGCGCCGAGGAACACCACCGGCGCGCCACCGGACGCCTGCGCCTGCCCGTACTCGTACAGGGAGATCTGCACCAGCTGGTAGAGCGGGTAGCCCATCATGCCGATGAGCAGCAGCGCCGCCGGTGCGAGGTAGAGCAGCGCGGCCATCACACCTGACCTCGAACCCGTGTTGCGCAGCGGTGCGGGCAGCGGAGCCTCTCCGGGATGGGCGCAATTTCCATTGAAATCGGACCTTCAATTTCAATGGAAATTGCGGATCCGCTGGTCCGTCGTGTCGAAACCAGCATCTCAGCGACCTTCGAAGACGGTGTTCATCTGCTTGGCCGCGTTCCCGGTCGCCTCGTCGACGCCGGTGCCGGTGATGATCTGCTGCACCATCGTCGGCAGCACGCCCTGCGCGTCGACCTTCGACCAGGTCGCCGACGTGGGCACGAACCGGGTGCCCGCCTGCAGCGTCTGCACGAACGGCGCGACCTTCGGGTCACCGGCCGCGAGTTCCTGCTGCACATCGGTGAAGGTCGGCAGGTTGCCCATCGCCGCGTACATCTTGCGCTGGTACTCCTTGCCCGCGAGCAGCTGCACGAACTCGCGCGCCAGCGTCGCGCGCTTGGACGACTTCATGACGCCGAGCATGTTGCCGCCGGCGAAGGCCGGGGCGACCGAACCGGCGGTGTTGCCGGGCAGCGGCACGACGGCGTACTTCCCGCCGGCGGCACCGGCGTCGACCGCGGCGCGGTTGAAGTCGCCGCCGATCGTCATCGCCGCCTTGCCGGAGGCGAACGCCTGCACGGCCTGGCTGCCGGTCAGGTCCGCGCACTGCTCGCGCGGGCACGCCCCGCCGGTGATCAGCGACGCATAGGCGTCGACGCCCTGCCGGGCGCCGGGCTGATCCACAGTGGACACCCACTTCTCGCCGTCCCGGCGGGCCAGGTCGCCGCCGTTTGCCCAGATGAACGGCATCAGCGCGTAGTGGTACTTGCCGCCGATGGAGATGCCGTACATGTCGGGGCGGGCGGTGCGGATCCGCTGCGCGGTGTCGGCCAGTTCCGCCAGCGTGCGCGGCGGCTGCAGGCCCAGTTCGGCGAAGATGTCGGTGCGGTAGTACAGCGCGCGGATGCCGGTGTACCAGGGCACGCCGTAGACCTTGCCGTCGACCTTCGCGGTCTCCAGCACGGACGGGTTCAGGTCGCGGGATTCCGGCCACTGGCCGAGGTTCCCGGTGAGGTCGGCCAGGCCGCCGGCGGCGACGTACCCGGCCACGTCGGTGTTGCCGTACTCGGCGACGTCCGGCGCGCTGGCCGGGTCGTTGAAGGCGCCGGTGAAGCGCTGCGACCGGGTGTCCACGGGGATGTACTGGACATCCACCTGCACGCCCTGGTGTTCGGCTTCGAAGCGGGCGACCGCTTCGTCCACAGTGGCCTGCTTCGGGCCGCGGTTGGTCTCGTCGAACAGCCAGACCCGCAGGGTTCCGGTGCGTTCGTCCTCGGTGGGCGCGGACTGCTGGACCTGCGGCGGGCCGCAGGCCGCGAGCAGCGCGCCGACGGCGGCGACGGCGATGACTTTCCAGGCGCGCATGGGGATTCTCCGTTGCATCATGTGCAATTCCCGTTTTGCATTGAGCAATCGGATCGTAAGGACCGGTTTCCCCGAAGGCAAGGTCTGAACCAATCATCGGTCGTCCGGGACCGTGTCGTTGCGCCGTCGCGACCGGTTCGCGATCTGGGTTTTCCCGGTGAAGAACGGGAAAAGCGTTGATTTCACAGATCATCGCGACCCGATCATGCCTGCGAGGATGGGATTCCCGCCGCCGATTCGCGAATCGTTCGACCTGATTGGGAAGCCGACTTGGGAGACGTACGCATGATCGCCGGGGCGCTCGCTGCCGTCCTCGTGGTGCCGCTGCTGGCACCCGTCCAACCGGCCGCCGAGGCGAGAACCGGGAAAATCGAGCACATCCGCGAAGCCTGGACCGGACCGCTGCGCACCGAAGGGCGCTACATCGTCGACGCGGGCGGGAACCGCTTCAAGCTGAAGGCCGGGAACTGGCACGGCGCCAGCGGAACCTGGAACGGCAACGGCGACATCAATGATCCCGCCAACCACCACTCGGGTGAGAACAGCAGCGGCATCCCGCTCGGCCTGGATCGGGCCCCGATGCGCGAAATCGTCGGCAGCTTCCGGGAACTCGGGATCAACAGCATCCGGCTGCCGTTCTCCACCGACATGATCGACGACCCGGCGGCCGTGCCGGACGCGGCGGTGGCCGCGAACCCCGAACTGCGCGGCAAGACCCGGCTCCAGGTGTACGACGCGGCCGTTGCCGCGCTCACCGACAGCGGTTTCGCGGTGATCCTGAACAACCACACCAACACGACCCGCTGGTGCTGCGGCCTGGACGGCAACGAGCGCTGGAACAGCAGCCAGAGCGACCAGAAATGGGAAGAGGGCTGGCTCTTCATGGCCAGTCGCTACCGTGACAACCCGCGCGTGGTCGGCGCGGATCTCTACAACGAGGTGCGCCGCGACTTCGTCGACGATCCGAACTGGGGACTCGGTGACAACCACGACTGGTTCGCGGCTTCCCAACGCGCCGCGGACCGGATCCTCGGCGAGGCCAACCCGAACCTGCTGATCATCATCGAAGGCATCAACTGGACCGGCATCCCGCTGGACGGCTTCCCGCACGGCAGGCCGACGCTGGAACCGGTTCGCACCCTGTCGCACACGCTGGTGACCTCGGGAAAGCTGGTGTACTCGGCGCACTTCTACGGCTACACCGGCCCGAACCACACCGGTGCCACCGGCCTGGGGGAGACGCACGATCCGCGGTACCGGGACATGGACCGCGACCAGCTCTACGACGTGCTGCGCCGGCAGGCGTTCTTCGTCACCGAGGAGGGGCAGCACTTCACCGCGCCGCTGTGGATCAGCGAGTTCGGCGTGGGTGGTCGTGACGAGCAGGACCCGAAGGAGCGGGCCTGGTTCGGCAACTTCGTGGACTTCCTCGTCGCCAACGACACCGACTTCGCCTACTGGCCGCTGGTCGGCTGGCACGAGAACCGGCAGGGCAACGGCTGGGGCTTGGTGCACTGGGACGCCGCGGGCAACCGGATGTTCGTCGACGACGGAGACGACTGGCGCGCGGAAGCCTGGCACCGGCTGGTGAACGCCGAGGCGAGCCCCGCGAAACCGGCCGACACCTGGCGGATGCTGGACGTGGACCACGGCGACCTCGTGCAGTCGGCCCGGCTGCGAGGTGAACCGGATTGGGACCCGGGCGCGGGCAAGGCGGCCTGCCCGGACGGTCAGCGCCTGATCGGCCTGAGCCACACGGGTTCCCGAGGCCTGTGCACCGACACCGGAGGCGGCGGCTGGGATGCGGGCTACGAGGTGGTCCGCGACGAGCGGCACGTGACCGACGACTGGGCGCCGGGCTTCACGAAGTTCCAGTGCCCGCCGGATTCCTTCGTCGTCGGCTACGCGACCAGGGGAGCGGACCTGTCGTCGACGGTGTGCGGCAAGGTCGCGAACGGGCTCGAAACGACCGGGAGCGCGCTCTGGTTCGGCAGGTCGGACGCCCGCCCGCCGGAGGCCCGCGGCGGAGACTTCGCCACGGGCCACTACAAGGGACAGTGCGCGGACGGCGAGTACATCGCGGGAGTCGCCTTCAGCGCCCGAGCGGGCTCCCCAGCGAAGGAACCCGACGCGCTGCTTTGTCGCACCTGGGCTTCCGCGCGAGGGTGATCGAGGGCCGGTCGGCGGATTCCAGATCGGTCCCGAGACTGCACTCTCTGCGCAGTCATGGCAGGCGTTTTTGCAATGATGTTCCGATCCGGCGGGCGAGGATATCGCGCGAGCCTGCTTCGCCGAGGTGGGTCGGACTCATTGCGCCGCCATCCGGCCGGCTGTGTCGGCGGTTTCGAAATTTGTGAATGGTTCTGCTTGTTTTTGATTTCTTGCGAATTTTGCTCGACTTATTTCGGATGCTCCGAGGCCTTGGGGGATATATTGCACTGATCGGGTGTGGTGCAACGATTCGTATGATTCGCTCGAATGGTGGCGTTCCGGCGTCCATCAAGATCGTAGTGTTTTCGGTGTCGCCCTTTCGGCGCGTTTGCACCAGACCGGCGAGGAGGACTGTTGGGCATCTTTGACGTCAACAAGCGGACGGCTAACGTCGCCGTGCGGAATGAGACCGGAAAAGTCCTTGTCAAGGTTGCTATAGCCCACAAGTACAGCGACAACTACAAAGACGACCACACGTGGACCGAAGTGAAGCCCGGCGAGACAACGGGCGCAGACATGGTCGTCAGGTACCACACCGGCACGTTCACCACCGGCCGGGACTGGTGGCAGCTCACGATCGTGGACGAGGAGGGCGGGGTCTACATCAGTGACCCCAACAATTTCCGCGACATCTTCGATTTCGTGGAGAAGAGTCTCCTCTCCATCCTTCCCGAATTGGAGGAGGCGTGTCGCAAAGCGGCGCAGAATCCCTCTTCCAGTGCTAAGCAGCGGTCGTACGCGGCGGCGGGTGAGGCGGTCGCGAGGGTCGTGGATCTGATGCTGAATCACGCCGAAACGGCCGGCTTCAAGCAGCACATCCTCCGGGATGAGGACGCCGACCGCACGACCACCTTCACCATTCGCCGACTTCCGTCGAGTGGTACCGATTCCGATGCGCTTCTGATCTCGTCGCATTCCGGAGATTCGGAAACGAGGATCACCCGGTTGAAGAAGGACGGCTGACGGCTGTAACTGATCCTGTTCGTCCGCGGGAATGTCGAAAAGCTCCAGCCGTCGGAATCCGCAGGTCGGCCACCTGCGAGCCGGCGGCTTCGGCTCGGGCTCTTGGCAGCGGAAATACCAAGCACGACCGAGCCGAGCGGCCGGGCGATCGCCTTTCCTGCGTCGCCCGGCCGCGCTCGGGAGGAACGCCGGCGGTGATCGGGTCATCCGTGGAACGTGATGGCCGCGACCGAGGGGCAGGCGTAGCTGTCCTGGGTGGGGGTGAGGACCCCGGTGCCGGGGTCGCGGGCCAGGCGGGTGATCGTGCCCGCTCGCTGGTTCGCCACGAACAGGGACGTCTGCTCCGGGTCCAGGGCGAAGTGCCGGGGCCAGCTGCCGCCCGTCGGCGTCGTGCCCTGGAAGGTGAGACCCGCTTCGTCGATGGCGAACGTGGCGATGTTGTCGTCGCCCCGGTTGGAGGCGTAGGCGAACTTCGCGTCGCGGGAGATCGCGATCTCCGCCGGGAAGTTCTCGCCGGACGCGTCGGGCTCGCGGGTGCCGACGACCTGGCCTGGGGTGAACCGGCCGGCCTCCGGATCCCAGTCCAGCACCGTGATCTCGGACTTCAGCTCGGCCAGCAGGTAGGCGCGGGTGTAGTTGAACGCCAGGTGCCTGGGGCCGGTGCCCGCCGGGAGCTCCAGGTGCTGGTGCTGGGTGAGCTTGCCGGTGGCGGTGTCGAAGGCGTAGACGAACACCGCGTCCGCGCCGAGGTCGACGGCGACGACCCACCTCTTGGTGGGGTCGACGAGCACCTGGTGGGCGTGCGGCTGGGAGCCGGGGTGCTTGACCAGGTCGGTGGACTCGCCGATGCTGCCGTCGGCGTTGCGGCGGTGCACGGCGACCGTGCCGTCGGTGTAGTTGGCGGTGAACAGGAATTCGCCGCTGGGGTGCATCGCGATGTGCGTCGGGCCCGCGCCGCCGCTGGGCTGGCTGTTGAGCACCACCGGGTGGTGCGCGGAGAGGTCCACCGCGGTGATCGTGCCCTGCGGGATCTCGTTGGTGACGTACAGGAACTTGTGGTCCGGCGACCAGGCGAAGAACGACGCGTCGGGCACCCCGTCGACCACTCCGGACGGTTCGAGCACGCCGGCCTCGTTGCGGATCGCGACCTCCAGGCCGCGGCCCGGCGGGTTCGCCGAGGTGTAGCTGCCGATGAGCGTCATCAGGCCCGCCTGGTGGTGCGTCGCCGGCGCGGCGGGGTGCGGCGCTGCGGCCGGGGGTGCCGCGCAGGCGGTGCTGGTCGTGGCGATCCCGGCCGCACCGGCGAAGCCGACTGCGCCGACCGCGGTGAGGAACCGGCGACGCGGCATTGCGTTGTCCCGCACGATGTTCTCCCTGTTCGGTGGATGATCGCGGGTCAGTCTGCCGCATCGCGCGTGATTGGAC
This sequence comes from Saccharopolyspora sp. NPDC050642, assembly GCF_040654735.1. Classification (NCBI taxonomy): domain Bacteria; kingdom Bacillati; phylum Actinomycetota; class Actinomycetes; order Pseudonocardiales; family Pseudonocardiaceae; genus Saccharopolyspora; species Saccharopolyspora sp. NPDC050642. The sequence goes on from NZ_JBFAIN010000008.1 coordinate 252,615, forward strand.
TAGACCAAAACGGCCTAAGGTCGCCCGGGTCAGGAGAAGATCGCGTGCACCTGGTCGACGGCCTCGGGGCCGTAGCCGACGGTGCCGACCGGGACCGCGCCGTCGATCGCCTCGATGATCCGCCCGGCCCAAACCGGCCCGAACCCGCCGCACAGTTCAATCAGCTGCGCACCCTCCTCCACCAGACGACGCGCGACCTCAATGCCCTCTTCGGGCTTGTCCACCCCGACGAGAACGGTGCGGCACTCGCCGGTGTCGACGACGTTGAAATCGCCGCCCGAAGTGCTGCCCGCTGCCGTGTAGATGAACCCCCAGTGCGTGAGCGCCATGCGAACCTCCCGTGGTCGTTATCGCCAACACGACCAGCCAAGCAGAAACCGGGAGAGATCGGAGGTGATCCGCATTGCACCGCGCTAGTGGTCAGGGGAGCGCCGCCGCGCGCTTCGCGGGTTTCGCGGCGGGAGCGACGTCGGCGCCCGGGTTGCCGCCGCAGGGGCCCGCGGTGCTCCAGTCCGGATCGACGTCCCGGCACGCGCCGGCCGCCTTCTGCGCCTGCACCATCTCGGCGACGTCGGCGAGCAGGCGCTTCGCGTCGTAGACGATGCCGTTGCGGATCGTCCACTGCACGCCGCCGATGCGCTTGATGTCGCCGGTTTCGGGGTCGAGCCGGGGAGTTCCGGTGCCGTACAGCGTTTTCAGGTCCTGCAGCGGGTTCTCGCCGACGATCGCCAGGTCCGCCAGCAGGCCCTCCCGGACGAGCCCGAACTCCGGCGCGGCACCGGTCGGCTCGGCCAGCGTCTGCGCGGTGCCGTACGTCATCGCCTCGATGGCCTCGATCGGCGACAGCCCCGCCTCCCGCAGCATCTCCAGCTCGGCGATGTTGGCGAAGCCGTACAGGTTGTAGATGAAGCCCGGGTCGGTGCCGCCCGCGATGCGGCCGCCGATCGCCTTGTAGTCGTGGACGAGCTGCATGTACTGCAGGTAGAAGCGCTTCCAGCGCACCTCGTCCTCCGTGCGCCAGTCGTAGTAGAACGAGCCGTGCGCCTCCGGGCTCGGCTCCCAGAAGTTCCACAGCGACGGCAGCGCGAACCGCGGATGCCACTCCAGGCCGCGCGCCCGCAGCAGGTCCCGCCCGGCCAGGTAGACGCCGAACGTCGGCCCGAACGTCACGCCGTTGTCCAGCTGCCGCGCCAGGTACGACCGCCACTGCGGCGAACCCGGTGGGAAGGTGTAGTCGATGACCTCGGCCACAGCGCGCCAGCGCGACGCCTCGTTCTCGTAGTCGTAGTCCGGCGGCTTCGGGTGTTCGCGGCCCTCCTTGAGCAGCGCCTCGAAGTGGCCGTAGAAGTGGGTCACCGTGCCCAGGCCGAGCCGACCGGTTTCCAGCGCGTTGAGCTGCGGGTAGATCGGCGGCGAGTGGTGCATGGTGGTGCCCAGCCCGTGCCGCTTCGCCCGGGCGATCGCGGCCTCGATCTCCGGTCGCCCGTACGGGCCCTCGCCGAAGAACTTGATGCCGTCCACGCCGTGCCGCGCGGCCCAGTCCACCCAGCGGCGCGCCTTCTCCGGCGAATCGACCGGGCCGTCCTCCCAGCCGCTGCCCGGAGTCTGGTAGTTGACGATGCGCGGCGCCACGATCTCGTTGCGCTCGCTGTGTTCCTGGTCCGCGACGGCATCGGCGTTCTTGGTCAGCGAAACGCCGCGCACCGTGGTGACGCCGTGGCCCAGCCACAGCTTGTACGCGTAGGTCCGCGGCGAACCGCCCGTGCCGCTGTGGGCGTGCTCGTCCACGAACCCGGGCAGCAGCCACATGCCCGTCGCGTCGATCTCGTGCTCGGCGTCGTGCGGCGCCCGGTCCGGCGCGAGCGGTTGCGACGGCGCGCCCGCCGGGATGATCTGCTGGATCCGGTTGCCCGCGATGACGACGTCCACCGGGCCGCGCACCTCGCCGCCGGTCCCGACGATCACGTTGACGCCGCGGACCACGAGCTTGCGGAACGGACCGAGCCCTTCGCCCGGGCCACGCGGTGGGGTCGGCGCATCCGCCGGGATCGGCGCGGCGGCGTCCGCCAGCGCCGGCGTCAACCCCACCAAACCCGCTGCGGCACCAGCGGATCGAAGCAACGACCGTCTGCTCAGGCCCATGCGGACACTCCTCGCGTCGGCGTCGGTGAACCCGTTCCTCAGTTGACAATCCGTTGAAGATTACGGGCATTTCCGACGCCGCAGCAAGGAAATCGGCGTCCTTCCGGCCGTTCGGCCCAGCGGTGGCTACGGAACCAGCGCGCTGAGCAGGGCCGCCATCGCGAAGCCCACCACCGACAGGATGGTCTCCAGCACCGTCCAGCTCTTCAGCATGTCCTTGACCGGGATGCCGAAGTAGCGGCTGATGATCCAGAAGCCGCCGTCGTTGACGTGCGAGGCGATGATCGAACCGGCGGCGATGGCCACCGCGATCAGCGCAAGCTGCGCCTGCGAGTAGTCGCCGGCGTGCAGCAGCGGGGCGATGATGCCGCCGGTGGTCACGATCGCCACCGTCGCCGAACCCTGCGCGATGCGCAGGCCGCTGCTGATCACGTAAGCCGACACCAGCACCGGCAGCCCGGTGGACTGCAGCGACCCGGCCAGCGCCTCGCCGACGCCGGTTTCGGCCAGCACCTTGCCGAAGAACCCGCCCGCGCCGATCACCAGCAGGATCATCCCCAGCGGGCGCAGCGCGGCGCCGGTCAGCTCGGAGATCTCCTTGCCGGTCATCCCGCGCCGCGTGCCCAGCAGCCAGAACGACAGCAGCACCGCGATGGTCAGCGCCACGGTGGGGTTGCCGAAGAAGGTCAGCACGTTCAGCGCCGTGCTGCCCTTGGGCAGCGTGACGCTGCCGAAGGTGGCGCCGAGGATCAGCACCATCGGCAGGCCGATGATGAACCCGACGGTGCCCAGGCTCGGGTCGCGGCGGCCCTCGGCGGCGTTCTTCTCGGCGACCGCGTCGGCCGCGGCCAGCATGTCCTCCGGCACCGGCAGGTAGATGCGGTTGCCGATCCAGACCGGGTAGAGCAGACCGCTGGCGATGAAGGCCGGGATGCCGCAGGCGAAGCCCATCAGGATCACCCAGCCCAGGTCCACCCCGAGCAGCCCGGCGGCCACCACCGGGCCGGGGTGCGGCGGCAGGAACGCGTGCGTCATGGACAGCCCGGCCACCAGCGGCAGGCAGTACAGCAGGATGGACCGCTTGCCCTGCCGGGCCACCACGTACACCAGCGGCGCCAGCACGAAGATGCCGATGTCGAAGAACACCGGGATGCCGAACACCAAGCCGGAAAGGCCCATCGCCAGCGGCGCGCGGCGCTCGCCGAAGGCGGCGAGCAGCCTGCGGGTCAGCATCTGCGCGCCGCCGGAGGCCTCCAGCATCGAGCCGAGGATCGTGCCGAGGCCGACGATCGCGGTGATGTGCCCGAGGATTCCGGCGAAACCGCCTTCCAGCAGCGATTCGCTGCTCTTCTGCGCGGTGCCGACGATCTCCTGGACCGACAGGCCGGCGGCCAGCGCGATCAGCAGCCCGGAGACGATCAGGGCGATGAACGGTTCGATGCGGAACTTGATGATCATCAGCAGCAGCACCGCGATGCCGACCGCGCACAACGTGAGCAGTCCGGAGGTCTCGTGCTGCAGCCAGTGGAGGAAGGTGTCCACTGCGGGGCTCCTAGGGAGGGGGGAGGGGGAGGGGAGGGGCGAAGCATCGGGTTCAGTTTGTTCTTAAGCGGCGCAGCCGCTTAGCCCACGCACGCAACCGGCACCGCCGCGGGTTCTCAGGGGGCTTCTCGCGAGGACAGCCCTGACGTGGTGAATTGGCATTCATGAGTCGGGGATCCCACAGCGAGAAGGCGCCTGAGGTTCCGCTACCCGCACCGCCACGCAAAATGAGTCCGGAGATCCATTTTCAGGCGGGCTTGCGCAGTGCGTGGCCCGGTAGGGCGTCGGTGCGGTGGCCTTCGTCGATCACCGGCACGCCGTTGACCAGGACGTAGGGGATGCCGGCCGCCTGCTGGCGGGGCTCGTCGAAAGTCGCCTTGTCGGCGACGGTTTCCGGGTCGAACAGCACCAGGTCCGCCGCGAATCCCTCGCGGACCCGGCCCCGGTCGGTCAGGCCGAGCCGGTCGGCCGCGCGGGCGGTCAGGTGCTGGACGCATTCCTCCAGCCCCAGCACCCCGAGCTCGCGCACGTAATGCCCCAGGTAGCGGGGGAAGGTGCCCCACGCGCGCGGATGGGGGCGGGCCCCGACCAGCAGCCCGTCGCTGCCGCCGGTGTGCACCCGGTGGCGCATGATGGCCTGCACGTTCTCCTCGTGGCCGACGTGCATCAGGCACGAACTGCCGAGTTCCTCCGACACCAGCACGTCGAAGTAGAACTCGGTCGGCTGCTGCCCGGCCGCGCGGGCGGATTCGGCGACGGTGCGCCCCACCAGGTGCGCGTTGTCGGCCCGGCGGACGCCGTTGATCTCGATGGTGTCCCACTCGACCGGGACGCCGTGGCAGCCGTCGGAGCCCTCGTCCTCCAAGACGACGCGAATCCTGGCCCGCTGCGCCGGATCCCGCAGCCGCTCCAGGGTCGCCGCCACGCCGCCCTCCATCGCCCAGCTGGGCAGCAGCGCGTGCAGCGAGGTGCTGCCCGGCAGGTAGGGGTAGGTGTCGAGGCTGATGTCGCAGCCCCCGGCGAGCGCTTCGTCCAACATGGACAGCAGGTCGGCGGCCCTGCCCTTGTTGACGCTGAAGTTCATGGTGGCGTGCGCGAGGTGCAGCGGGCAGCCGGTGGACCTGCTGATCTCGATCATCTCGGCGTACGCGGCCAGCGCGCCGGCGCCGTAGCTGCGGTGGTGCGGGCTGTAGAACCCGCCGCGGGCCGCGACCACCTCGCAGAGCGCGGCGAGCTCGCCGGTGTCGGCGTACATCCCGGGCGTGTAGGTCAGCCCCGAGGACATGCCGAAGGCGCCCTCGTCCAGCGATCGCGCCAGGACCTCGCGCATCCGGTCGAGTTCGGCGTCGGTGGCCGCGCGGTCGTCGTAGCCGACGCACAGCAGCCGCAGCGTGCCCTGCGGCACCAGGTACGCGGCGTTGGCGGCGATGCCGGTGTCGAGCCGGTCGAGGTATTCGGCGACGCTGCGCCAGTTCCAGTCGAATCCCGGCGGGTCGTCGTTCCAGCCCGCGATCTGGGCGCGCACGGTGGCCAGCGTGGCGTCGTCCACGGGCGCGTAGGACAACCCGTCCTGCCCGATGACCTCCAGCGTCACGCCCTGCGACACCTTCGCGGTGTGGTCGGGCGCGGCCAGGATCTGCAGGTCCGAGTGCGCGTGCATGTCGATGAAGCCGGGCGCGAGCACCAGGCCGTCGGCGTCGATCGAGCGCTTGCCGCTCAACCGCCCCGGCCCGGCGATCTCGGCGATCCGCCCGCGTTCGATCCCGACGTCGGCGAGGTAACCCGGGCCGCCGTCTCCGTCGACGACCCGAGCCCCGTGGACCACGATGTCCATAATGGAACCCTTCGGAGGTGGTTCGGTCCTCGTCGCACCCGGAGGTGCGTGCGATCGCGCGGTCGTCCTAGAAGAACGTGCGCACCAGGTCGATCACGGTGTCGCCGTCGACGACCGGGATCAGGGTCCACTTGTCGAACACCGTGCAGGGGTGCGACAACCCGAAGCCGATCCAGTCGCCGATCTGCAGGTCGGCGCCGCGCACGGTCAGGAACGCGTGCTGGTCGGCCAGCGACGTCACCTCGCACGAACCGGCGGCCAGCTCCCGGATCTCGCCGTCCGCACCGCGGATCACCTGAGGTTCGGGCAGGTCCTGGTCGAAGGACACGTCCCGGCGGCCCATGGTCAGCAGCGCCAGGCCTTCCTCCGGCCGCGAGGTGACCTGCGCCCACACCCGCATCGCGGGGTGGAACGGCCGCTCCTCGCCCGTCAGCCGGTGCTCGCGGCCGAACGGCGAGCGGACCCGGTAGAAGCCGTCGTCGTGCAGCAGGTATCCGCCGCTGCGCAGCACCGGCACCACCGGCAGCCCGGCGGGCCACGGCTCGGTGAACGCCTCGGCGACCTGGTCGAAGTAGGCGCTGCCGCCGCAGGTGACGATCACCTCGTCCAGTCCTGAGAAGTGGCCTGCCTCAGCGAGTTCCGCGACGAGCTCCCGCAATCGGCGCATGTATCCGTCCACTGCGGACAGCGACTGCTCGCTGATGTCGTGGCCGAGCGCGCCTTCGTAGCCGCCGACGCCGACGAGCCGCAGCATCGGGTTCTCCAGCACGAGGTCGGCGATCTCGCGCGCTTCCGCGATCGTGCGCGCGCCGGTCCGGGCGCCGTCGCTGCCCAGCTCGACCAGCACGTCGACCTGCCGAGACGCGCCGTGCCGGGCCAGCGCCTCGGCCATCAGCTGCGCGCCGCGCACCGAGTCCACGAAGCAGCTGAACTCGAACTCGGGGTGGGCGTCCAGCTCGTCGGCCAGCCACGCCAGGCCGCTGGCATCCAGCAGCTGGTTGGCGAGCATGATCCGCTCCACGCCGAACGCCCGGTAGACCCGCAGCTGGCTGAGGTTCGCCGCGGTGATGCCCCACGAGCCGTTCGCCAGCTGCAGTTCGAAGAGCTGCGGGGCCATCGTCGTCTTGCCGTGCGGCGCGAGCTGCAGGCCGTGCTGGGCGCACCAGTCCGCCATGGTCTGCAGGTTGTGCCGCAAGGCCGCATCATCGAGCACCAGCAGCGGGCCGACGAAGCCTGCCTCGTGCAACTTCGGGCGCTGCGCGAGGAACTCGCCGACGGTGCTGCCGAACGCATCGGACGGCATGCCCTTGAAACGCCAGTCGATGCGCTCGTCGTGCAGCGCGCGCACCGCTGCGGTGTTGATCCCCCGTGTCGACACGAAGGCCTCCTATTGCGTAGACTGCAACGCCGGTTGCGTAAAATGCCGGGTAGGTATGTACCATCAGCGGCGCAGCACGTCAACGGACGGAGTGGTCGGTGAGCCAGAGCCTGGAACGCGGTCTGACCGTGCTGACCGCACTCGCCGCCGGCCCGCAAACGCTCGACCAGCTCGCGCAGCGCCTGGGCGTGCACAAATCCACCGCCATGCGCCTGTTGCGCACCCTCGAATCGGGCCGCTTCGTGCGCCGCGAGGACGTGCACCACTACCGCCTCGGCAGCGCCCTGTTCGACCTGGCCCACCAAGCGCTGGAAGACCTCGACGTGCGCACCGTCGCCCGCCGCCACCTGGTCGAGCTGGGGGAGATCAGCGGGCACACGGTGCACCTGGCGACCCTCGAAGACGACCAGGTCGTCTACATCGACAAGGTGGACAGCCGACACCCCGTCAGGATGTACTCCCGCATCGGCCGCCGCGCGCCGGTGCACTGCACGGCCGTGGGCAAGGCCCTGCTGGCCGACTGGCCGACGCAGCAGCGCCGCCGGTTCGCCGAGCAGCTCAAGTACCCGAAGATGACTGCCAACACGATCGACTCGGCCGACCGGTTCCTGACCGAGCTGGACCGGGTGCGGGCCCAGGGCTACGCGGTGGACCGCAGCGAGCACGAGGACTTCATCCACTGCGTCGGGGCGCCGATCCGCAACCACCGCGGCGAGGCCGTCGCCGCCGTGTCGCTCTCGGTTCCCAAGGTATTGCTGGACTTCGACGGACTGCTCGGTCTCGTCGACGACGTGCTGCGCGCCGCCGGCGAGGTTTCCGCCGAGCTGGGGTGGCAGCGCAAGAACCCGAAAGGAAAGGAAGTCTGATGGCCAGGACCGTGGTCAGCACTGACAAAGCCCCCAAGCCGCCGGCGAGCATCCCGCTGTCGCAGGGCGTCCGCAAGGGCAACATCCTGCAGGTCTCGGGCCAGACCGCCGTGGACCCGGCGACCGGCAAGGTGGTCGAGGGCGGCGTCCCCGAGCAGACCGAGCAGTGCCTGCGCAACATCATCGCGATCCTGGAGGCCGAGGGCGGCTCCCTGGAGGACGTGCTGATGCTGCGGGTGTACCTGACGGATGTCTCGCAGTTCGCGGAGATGAACGAGACCTACGCCCGCGTCGTCGGCGAGCCGTTCCCGGCCCGCACGACGGTCTACGTCGGCCTCCCCGCCGGGCTCCTCGTCGAGATCGACGCCCTCGCGGTGCTGGACTGATCGTCTCGATCTGAAGGGCGCCTCCAGGCAGGAGGCGCCCTTCGCTCATTCCTTGCGGCCGGTGACGGCGACGGAGAGACCGAGGCCGATCATGGCGAAGCCGCCCGCCTTCTGGACCATCGCCAGGCGGCGCGGGGCGCTGGCGAGCCAATTGCGGGCCGTGGCCGCGAACAGGCCCCAGGCGCTGTCCGAGACCAGCGCGATGCCGATCGGGATCAGGGCGAGCAGCAGCATCTGCACCGGGACGTGGCCCAGCGCGGGATCGACGAACTGCGGGACCACCGCCGTGAAGAAGATGAACGTCTTCGGGTTCGCCACCCCCACCACCACGCCCTCCCGCAGCGTTCGCAGGCCGCCGAAGGCCGGCGCCTGCTCGGGCAGCTGCGCCGCCAGCGGGCGACTGCTGCGCAGCGCCTTGATGCCCAGGTAGACCAGGTACACCGCGCCCGCGACCTTGATCGCGGTGAACACCGCGATCGACTGCGCCACCACCGCACCGACGCCGAGCGCGACCGCGATGGCGACCAGGTAGCACCCGATGGCATTGCCGATGACGCTGGTCAGCGCGGTGCGCCTGCCGTGCGCCAGTGCCCGGCCGACTACGAACAACACACTCGGCCCCGGTACCGCGATGATCACCAAGGACATCGCGGCGAACACCAGCAACCGATCGACGGAAACCATTTCGACACACCTCCTCGGACAGCCTGGCAAGCCGCCGCGCCGGACGCCAGTGAGTTCCACCGTTCCGAGCGGGGCGCGATCTACTGTGGACACATGTCGCTGCGTTCGATGTTGTCCTGGAACGTGCTGGTACCGGTGCTCGCGATCGTCGCGCTGGCCATCGCCTGGCCCGGCAAAGGACTCGGCATAGGCATGGTGATCGTCCTCGCGGTCCTGCTCGCGGGGGCCGTGCTCACCGCCGTGCACCACGCCGAGGTCATCGCGCACAAGGTGGGCGAACCGTTCGGCTCGCTGGTCCTGGCGGTCGCCGTCACGGTCATCGAGGTCGGGCTGATCGTCACGCTGATGGTCTCCGGCGGGCCGGAGACCGTGACGCTGGCCCGGGACACGATCTTCGCCGCGATCATGATCACCACCAACGGCATCGTCGGGCTGTCCCTGCTGGTGGGCGCCCTGCGCTACGGCGTGACGAGCTTCAACGCCGAAGGCACCGGCGCGGAGCTGGCGACGGTGGCGACGTTGGGCGCGCTGAGCCTGGTGTTCCCGACCTTCACCACCACGGTGCCGGGGCCGGAGTACTCGTCGTCGCAGCTGGTCTTCGCCGCGGTCGCGTCGATCGTGCTGTACGCGACCTTCGTGTTCACCCAGACCGTCCGGCACCGCGACTTCTTCCTGCCGGTCACCGACGAGGGCACCGTCGCTCCGGAGGACGACCACGCGCCGCCGCCGACCGGCCGCCAGACCGTGGTGAGCATCGTGCTGCTGCTGATCGCGCTGGTCGCCGTCGTCGGGCTGTCGAAGCTGGAATCCCCGGCGATCGAAGCCGCGGTCGACGCGATCGGTTTCCCGCAGTCCTTCGTCGGCGTGGTGATCGCGATGCTGGTGCTGCTGCCGGAGACGATCGCGGCGGTGCGCGCCGCCCGCCGCCGGCGGATGCAGATCAGCCTCAACCTCGGCTACGGCTCGGCGATCGCCAGCATCGGCCTGACCATCCCGGTGATCGCGCTCGCCACGATCTGGCTGGACGGCCCGCTGCACCTCGGCCTGGGCGGAACCCAGCTGGTGCTGTTCACCCTGACCGTCATCGTCAGCGTCCTCACGGTCGTCCCGGGTCGCGCCACCCGACTCCAGGGCTGCGTCCACCTGGCGCTGCTGGCGGCGTTCCTCTTCCTGGCCATCAACCCGTAGCAACGAACGAAGGGCACCTCCCGCGCGGGAGGTGCCCTTCGTTCGTTGCCCGGTCAGCGGCGGCCGGCGAACAGCAGGAGGACCGGCCCGATGATGGTGATCGCGCCCGCCACCACGAACACCCCGCCCCAACCCCACGCCGAGTCGGCGAGGTAGCCGGTCACCAGCGGCGCGAAGATCGACGCGGACGTCGCGAACATCTGCACCGCGCCCGAGACGGCGCCGTAGCGCGACGCCGGCACCGCTTCGCCCACGATGATCCAGTACTGGGCGCCGGTGAGGTACAGCAGGAACACCACGACGGTCATCACCAGCACCGCGGCGAACGTGCTCGTCAGCGTCGACACCAGGGCGAACAGCAGCGCGGTCGCGGTCAGGCAGACGATCACCATCCAGCGGCGCGGGGCGGCCGAGTCGCCGACCCGCCGGACGAGCCAGTCCGTGGCCACCCCGCCGACGATCAGCCCGATGCAGCCGCCGACCCACGGGATCGCCCCGGAGATCGCCAGCTCGTCCAGGTCGATGCCCCGCTCCTGCACGAGGTAGTTCGGGAACCAGGACACGAACGTCCACAGGATCCACGCGTAGCCGAAGTACGCGATCGCGGTCGCCCACACCGCGGGCTTGCCCACGCAGCGCCAGAAGCCGGGTGCGTCGGCCTGCTCCTCGACGCTCACGGCCGCCTGGCCGCCGCGGATCGCCTGCAGCTCGGCGGCGTTGACCTTCGGGTGCTCCTCGGGGGAGTCGCGGACGACGGCGAACCAGCCGACCGCGGCCAGCACGCCCAGCGCGCCGAAGACCAGGAACGGGATCCGCCAGTTGCCCTGGGTGGCGTGCATGATGCCGACCACGACCGGCGTGGCGATCGCGCCGCCCAGCGGCGTCGCCGCGTTGGCGATGCCGAGCGCGGTGCCCAGTTCCCGCTTCGGGAACCAGCTGTGCATCAGCTTCGCGGTGACCGTCGCTTGTGGACCCTCGCCGGCGCCGAAGAGGAACCGGATGATCAGCAGGCTGACGAAGCCGACGCCGGCGGCGGTCAGCGCGGTGAACGCCGACCAGGCGATCACCGCCCAGCCCATCACGTTGCGCGGCCCGAACCGGTCGGCCAGCCAGCCGCCGATGAACCCGAACGGCGAGTAGGCGAGCGCGAAGATGCTGGCCAGCCAGCCGAACGCGGCGTTGGAGAAGCCGAACTCGGCGATGATCAGCGGCCCGGCGATGCCGAACGCGGCCCGGTCGGCGTAGTTCAGGCCGAGGATCATGAAGTCCGCGGCCAGCACGCCGAAGCGCCGGCGGGTCGGGGTCGTGGTCGTTGCGGTGGTCGTCATGCCGGGGCACCTCCGGTGCGCAGGACGCGTTCGACGACGTCGACCGCGGTGCGGACCTCGTCGAGCGGAACGGACTCGTCGGCGGTGTGCGCGCAGGCGATCGAGCCCGGCCCGAACACCACGGCGGGCACCCCGTCCAGGGCGATCTTGCTCGCGTCGGTGCCGTAACCGACGCCCAGCGGCGCCGCGTCCAGCCCGGATTCGCGCAGGCTCCCGGCCACGGTGCGGACGAACGGATCGGCCGGGTCGCTGTCCAGCGAGTAGTCGACGATGTGCGGCTCGTGCACCGTCACCGGCCAGCGGTCGGCGAGCTCGGCGCGCAGCGCGGCCCACACCTCGTGCGGGTCCTCGCCGCCGACGGTCCGCCGGTCGATGGTCAGCACGCAGCTGTCCGGCAGGACGTTCGGCCCCTGCCCGCCCTCGATCAGCGTGACCGCGAGCGACGGCGGGCCGACCAGCGGGCGGGCCAGCGCCGCCAGCCGCGGGGCGTGTTCGCGCTGCAGGTAGCGCACCACGTCGGCGGCGACCTCGATGGCGTTGGTCTTGTCCCACGGCTGCGAGCTGTGCCCGCCTTCGCCGTGCGCCTCGATGCGGCAGCGCATGCATCCCTTGTGCGCCACCACCATTCGCAGCTCGGTGGGCTCGCCGATGATCGCGCCGACCGGGGTGGGCAGGCCGCTGGCGCGCAGCGCGGTCACGCCGCGGTACAGGTGCTCCTCGTCGACGACGCCCGCCAGCACCACCGTCCGGGGCCTCGGCCCGCGTTCGGCCAGCCGCGCCATCGCGGTCAGGAAGACCGCCAGCGGCGCCTTCGCGTCGCACGCCCCGCGCCCGTACAGCCGCCCGTCGCGCACCACCGGGTCGAACGGGTCGATCGTCATGCCGTCGGTTTCGACGGTGTCCAAATGGGATTCGAGCAGCAGCGGGCGGTCGTCGTCGCCGGGTAGCGTGACGATCACGTTCCGTCGCCCGTCGAGGACTTCTTCGGTGTGCGACTGCATTCCGTGTTCGGACGCCCACTGAGCGATGTTCTCGGCGAGCTCGGTTTCGGCCGGTTCAGCGCGCTCTCGCGGATTGATGCTTGGAATGCGAACGAGGTTCGCGAGTAACTCGACCGGATCGGCCACGTTCACCCCTGGAATCTTTTGTTGTGTGGAGCGAACAAACGCTAAGTCAGTGACGGGCGGTGGTCAAGATCTTGCGGCAGTGCAAGGATTTCGGGTATTTACCGTCCACTGTGCATTGCGCGAAATGCAATGCGGTCCACTGTGCATTGCGCCGGGTGCAATACGCGCCACCGCGCGGGTCTTTCGGCCGTGCCGATGGGGATGCGGATCACGGATGCTGGCGGCGGACCACCACCGACGCGCCTCGGGGGATCGACATGAACGCGCCCGGAGTTGCGCAATGGCACCTGGCGGGCGTCTGGTTCGACGCCTGCAAGTGCGCGATCCCGTGCCCCTGCTCGTTCGCCCAGCCGCCGACCTACGGCGATTGCGACGGCGTCCTCCTCTGGCACATCCGCGCCGGCAACTACGGCGACCTGGATCTCGGCGGCCTCAACGTCGCGATGCTCGCGTCCTTCACCGGCAACATCTGGACCCGGGAGCACCACGACGCCCGCGCCGCGGTGTTCTTCGACGAACGCGCCGGCGAGGCGCAGTACGCCGCGCTCCGGACGATCTTCACCGGTCGGGCCGGCGGCTGGCCGCAGCAGTTCGGCGAGCTGTTCGGGCCGGAGATCGTGGCCGCGGAGACGAGCCCGATCGAGGTCGCCATCGCCGACGACCTGTCCTCCTGGCGGGTGCGGATCCCCGGCTGCGCGGAGGCCGTCGTCACCGCGCTCACCGGCCCCACCAGCGCCGAAGGCGCTCGCGTCCAGGTGCACAACCTGCCCGGCGCGGAGGTCGGCCCCGGTCAGCCGCCGGCGACCTGGGGGAGGGCGACGTCCGACCGGGCCGACGCGTACGGCTTCAGCTGGGAGCGCGTGGGCAATTCCAGCAAGCTCATCCCGTTCGACTGGACGGGACCGGACGCGGCATGACCCGCGCCGCCGCCCGGCGCGGCATCCCGGCCCCGCGCACCTGGTCGCGCGCGGAGCTCGCGCTGGCGGCCGCACTGCTCGCGCTCGCCGGGACGGCCTGGCTGATCACCGGCCTCGCGGCGATGCCCGACATGAGCGCGGGAATCCTCACCGGCGCGCCGGCGATGTCCGCCATGCCGCTGTTCCTGCTGATCTGGCCGGTGATGATGGCGGCGATGATGCTGCCCGCCAGCACGCCGTTCACCATCGGCGTGCGCCGGCTGGCCGCGGCGCGCCACGCCCGCCGCGGCACCGTCGCCGCCCTGACGGCGGGCTACCTGGTCGTCTGGAGCGCCACCGGGGTGCCCGCCTACGCCGTCCTGCGGGGGTTCGACGCGATCGCGATGCGGGGCGAGGAGGCGTCGGTGCGGGTCGGCGCGGCCGTGCTCATCTGCGCGGGCGCGTACCAGGTCACGCCGCTGAAGCGCTGGTGCCTGGCCCGCTGCCGCTCGCCGCTGGCCCTGCTGGTGCGCCACGGCGACACCGCCCTGCGCAGCCGCGCGGGCGCGCTGTGGGTGGGCATGCGCCACGGCGGGTACTGCCTGGGCTGCTGCTGGGCGCTGACCGTCGTGCTGCTCGCCGCGGGCGCCATGAACCTCGTGTGGATGGCGGTCCTGGCCGCGCTGATCGCGCTGGAGAAAGCGGCCCCGCGCGGCGAGGCCATCGGCTTCGCGCTGGGCGTGGCCGCGATCGGCCTCGGCGTCTTCCTGCTCGTCCGGTGAGCTCAGTACACCGGGCCGGTGTACTTCTCGCCCGGGCCCTGACCGGGGGCGTCCGGGTGGGTGGACGCCTCGCGGAACGCGCGCTGCAGCGTCTGCAGCCCGTCGCGGACCGGGCCCGCGTGCGGCCCCAGGTATTCGACGGAGGCGGTGACCAGCCCGGCCAGCGCCGTGATCAGCCGACGCGCCTCGTCCAGGTCGCGCTCCGCCGCGGTGTCCGGGTCCTCGGCGGCCAGCCCGAGCTTCTCCGCGGCCGCGGACATCAGCATGACCGCCGCCCGGCTGATCACCTCGACGCTGGGAACATCCGCGAGCTCGCGGACGTTGAATTCCATGTCCGCGTCGGGTACCGGCTCACCTGGCAGGTCGGACGCGTTCGGGGACGGGGTTGGCTGCGGTTCGGTCACGCCTGCTACCCTGACACGCACGACCAGCCCCCGCGAAGGCGGGGGCGGCAAAGTGGAGTCCCGCTCCCACCCGAGTAGCCGCCACAGGCTTCCGGGTTCCGGTCCTGTCGATGGCGAGAGCCATCGGTGGCACGAACGGTATTGCGGTACCGGTTCGATCGGTTTGGAGTCAGGGTCCCGCGGCCCGCGGAAGCGGCAGCCGGCGGGACCTCTGCATTCCGGGGTGAGCTCTACGCGCCGCGGTGCAGTTACTAAGCCATCGAACCGAGGAGGGCCCATCAGCTCCGAGACGCGCATCAACGACCGCATCCGGGTTCCGGAGGTCCGCTTGGTCGGACCCAACGGTGAACAGGTCGGGATCGTCCGAATCGAGGACGCGCTCCGGCTTGCCCAGGAAGCGGATCTGGACCTTGTCGAGGTCGCCCCGCAGGCGCGCCCGCCGGTCTGCAAGCTCATGGACTACGGCAAGTTCAAGTACGAGAGCGCGCAGAAGGCTCGCGAATCGCGTCGCAACCAGCAGCAGACCGTCATCAAGGAGCAGAAGCTCCGGCCGAAGATCGACCCGCACGACTACGAGACGAAGAAGGGCCACGTGACCCGCTTCCTCAACCAGGGTCACAAGGTCAAGGTGACGATCATGTTCCGTGGTCGTGAGCAGTCGCGTCCCGAGTTGGGCTTCCGCCTGCTGCAGCGACTGGCCGACGACGTTTCCGAACTCGGATTCATCGAGGCCAACCCGAAGCAGGACGGCCGAAACATGATCATGGTTCTCGCGCCGCACAAGACGAACAAGACCAAGCCCAAGGCGAACGCGTAAGTCCGCAGGGCTCGTGATGTGACGCCGGGCCGGGACGCAGTCCGCGCCCCCGCCCGGCATCAGTACGAAACGAGGACGAGAAGATGCCGAAGAACAAGACCCACAAGGGCACCTCGAAGCGCTTCAAGGTGACCGGCACGGGCAAGCTGCGGCGCGAGCAGGCCGGTCGTCGGCACATCCTGGAGAAGAAGTCCAGCCGTGTCACCCGCCGGCTCGAGGGCACCGAAGCGGTGGCCAAGGCCGACGTCAAGCGCATCAACCGACTGCTGGGTCGCTGAACCCCGACCCGCTGCTCCCCGGCAGCAGGTCAGCAACGCAGTTCCAGCAACCCGCACGGGCGGTTCCCCGCCCCCGATGAGATGACAGGACGGACCCCGTGGCACGCGTCAAGCGGGCAGTCAACGCCCAGAAGAAGCGCCGCACCATTCTCGAGTCGGCCCGTGGTTACCGCGGTCAGCGCTCCCGGCTGTACCGCAAGGCCAAGGAGCAGATGCTCCACTCGATGACCTACGCCTACCGCGACCGGCGGGCCCGCAAGGGTGACTTCCGGAAGCTGTGGATCACCCGCATCAACGCCGCGACCCGGCAGCACGGCCTGAGCTACAACCGGTTCGTGCAGGGCCTGAAGGCCGCCGAGGTCGAGGTCGACCGGAAGATCCTGGCCGAGCTCGCGGTCAACGACCCGCAGGCGTTCGCCGCGCTGGTCGAGGTTGCGCGCAAGAACCTGCCGGAGAGTGCGGCCTGATCACCGAAGGCCCCTCCGCTGCACCGCGACCCGGGACGACGACTCCGCTGACGGAGCGATCGACCCGGGTCGCGGTCGCTCGCAAGCTCACCCGCCGCGCCGGCCGGGAGAAGGCCGGCGCGTTCCTCGCGGAAGGCGCCCAGGCGGTCGGCGAGGCGCTGACCGCGCACGCCGCCGGGGTGCTGCGGGTGCGCGACGTGTTCGCCACCGAGCAGTCCCGGCACGCCGAGTTCCTCGACCGGGCGCGCGCCGAGTCGGTGCCGGTGCACCTGGTCACCGAGCGCGCCGCTGCGTCGCTGTCGGAGACCGTGACCCCGCAGGGCCTGATCGCGGTCTGCGACCTGCCGGACACCGCGCTGTCCGACGCGCTCGCCGAACGCCCGAACCTGGTCGCGGTGCTGGTCGGCGTGGCAGACCCGGGCAACGCCGGCACGGTGGTCCGGGTCGCGGACGCGGCCGGTGCCGGTGCAGTGCTGTTCGCCGGCGACACCGTCGACGCCTACAACGGCAAGGCGGTGCGGGCGTCCACCGGCAGCCTCTTCCACCTGCCGGTCGCGCGGGACCGCGACGTCTCCGCCGTGCTCGCCGCCTGCCGTGCGGCCGGGCTCCGGCTGGTCGGCGCCGACGGCTACGCCTCGGGCGACCTCGACACGGCCGACCGCGACGGCGAGCTCGCCGAGCCCACGGCGTGGGTGTTCGGCAGCGAGGCCCACGGCCTGCCGGACGAGGTGAAGTCCGAGCTGGACACCACGCTGCGGGTGCCGCTGTACGGGCGCGCCGAAAGCCTGAACCTGGCCACCGCCGCGGCGGTCTGCCTCTACGCCTCGGCCCGCGCCCAGCACCGGTGAAGCCCGGCGATTTCCCCGTCCGCGCTTCGGGGAAGTTGACGATTTCGCGTGAAATCGCGAACCGGCCGGGTCCGGGACCGCGTGTCGGCACCGGATCTCCGCGAAAAGCGGTTGGGGCCGTCGCATAGAATCCAGGGGTCAGGTTGCGGCTTGAGTCGTATGCCAACGAGCAGGTTCGCCGCCCCCGGGCCACCGGTCCGGGAATCGGGCACTGATGCCTGTCGGATCAACGGGAGTCACGCACTAACGATGTCTGGAGCCAACGACCCGTACGACCCGAAAGAGGTCGCCGCGCTGTCGCCGGAGACGCTGGACCGCGCGGTGGTCGAGGCCAGCAAAGCCTTCGCCGCGACCACCGACCTCGATGCGCTGGCGGCCGTCAAGCCCGCGCATCTCGGGGACCGTTCGCCGCTGCTGACCGCGCGCCGGGAGATCGGCGCGCTGCCGCCGAAGGCGCGATCGGAGGCCGGCAAGCGCGTCAACCAGGCCCGCGAGGCGATCCAGGGCGCATTCGACGAGCGCCGCGCCGCCCTGCAGGCCGAGCGCGACGAGCGGGTGCTGCGCGAGGAGACGGTCGACGTCACGCTGCCCTGGGACCGCGTTCCGGCTGGCGCGCGGCACCCGATCACGCAGCTCGCCGAGCAGGTCGAGGACACCTTCGTGGCGATGGGCTGGGAGGTCGCCGAGGGTCCCGAGCTGGAGACCGAGTGGTTCAACTTCGACGCGTTGAACTTCGGCAAGGACCACCCGGCCCGCACCATGCAGGACACCTTCTACGTCGGTCCGGAGAACTCCGGGCTGGTGCTGCGCACCCACACCTCGCCGTCGCAGATCCGCTCGCTGCTGGAGCGGGACCTGCCGGTGTACGTGGTGTGCCCCGGCCGCACCTTCCGCACCGACGAGCTGGACACCACCCACACCCCGGTGTTCTCGCAGGTCGAGGGCCTGGCGGTGGACAAGGGCCTGACGATGGCGCACCTCAAGGGCACCTTGGACGCGTTCGCCCGGGCGATGTTCGGCCCGGACTCCAAGACCCGGTTGCGGCCGTCGTTCTTCCCGTTCACCGAGCCGTCGGCGGAGATGGACGTGTGGTTCCCGGAGAAGAAGGGCGGCGCCGGCTGGGTCGAGTGGGGCGGCTGCGGCATGGTCAACCCGAACGTGCTGCGCGCCTGCGGCGTCGACCCCGACGTCTACACGGGCTTCGCGTTCGGCATGGGGCTGGAGCGCACGCTGCAGTTCCGCAACGGCATCCCGGACATGCGCGACATCGTCGAGGGCGACGTCCGGTTCACCCAGCCGTTCGGCATCTGATGCCCACCGACACCACCCACCTGAACGAGAGAAAGGCCTGACCAAGTGCGGATTCCGGTTTCCTGGCTGGCCGAGCACCTTGAGCTGCCCGAGGAGACGACCGCGGAGACGCTGGCCGAAGCGTTCATCCGGATCGGGTTGGAGGTCGAAGAGGTCGTCCACCTGACCCAGGTGCGCGGCCCGCTCGTGGCCGGTCGCGTCGCCGCGATCGAGGAACTCACCGAGTTCAAGAAGCCGATCCGGTTCTGCCAGGTCGAGGTCGGCGCGGACGACTCCGGCGAGCAGCAGGTGCAGGGCGTCATCTGCGGTGCCCGCAACTTCCAGGAGGGCGACCTGGTCGTGGTCGCGCTGCCCGGTGCGGTGCTGCCCGGCGACTTCGAGATCACCTCCCGCAAGACCTACGGCAAGGTCAGCGAGGGCATGATCTGCTCGGCCAAGGAGCTGGGCATCGGCGAGGACCACGACGGCATCCTGGTGCTGCCGCCCGGTTCGGCCGACCCCGGGGACGACGCGGTCGAGCTGGTGGGGCTGGACGACTCGATCATCGAGCTGGCCATCACCCCGGACCGCGGCTACTGCTTCTCGGTGCGCGGCCTGGCCCGCGAGCTGTCCAACGCGCTCGACGTGCCGTTCGGCGACCCGGGCACCCGCCCGGTCCCGGCCGACGACCGGCCCTCGCGCGAGGTGGAGCTGCGCGACCCGAGCGCCTGCTCGCGGTTCGTGCTGCGCCGGGTCACCGGCGTCGACCCGACCGCGCCGAGCCCGTGGTGGCTCCGCCGCCGCCTGGCGCTGGCCGGGATGCGGTCCATCTCGCTGGCCGTGGACGTCACCAACTACGTGATGCTGGAGCTGGGCCAGCCGCTGCATGCCTTCGACACCACGAAGGTGACCGGCGCGCTGGTGGTGCGCCGCGCCGAGCAGGGCGAGAAGCTGACCACCCTGGACGGACTGAGCCGCGAGTTGGACCCGGACGACATCGTGATCTGCGACGACAGCGGCCCGGTGTCGCTGGCCGGCGTGATGGGTGGCGAGTCCACCGAGATCGGCCACAACACGCACGACGTGCTGCTGGAGGCGGCGAACTGGGATCCGGCCAGCATCGCCCGCACCATCCGCAGGCACAAGCTGCCCAGCGAGGCGGGCAAGCGCTTCGAGCGGACGGTGGACCCGGCGATCGCCGCGGTGGCCACCGAGCTGGCCGCGCAGCTGCTGGTCCGCTACGGCGACGGCACCATCGCGCCGGGCCGCACCGACGTCGGCGAGCCGAAGCAGCCCGAGCCGGTGACCATGCCGCTGGCGCTGCCGGACAAGATCGCCGGGGTGTACTACGACCGCGGCGTGACCGCCCGGCGGCTGAGCCAGATCGGCTGCCGCATCGAGGTCGGCACCTCCGACGAGGGCGTCGGCGTGGTCACCGCGACCCCGCCGACGTGGCGGCCGGACCTGAAGCAGCCGTACGACCTGGTCGAGGAAGTGCTGCGCCTGGAGGGGTACCACACGATCCCCTCGGTGCTGCCCGCCGCGCCGGCCGGGCGCGGGCTCACCGCGGAGCAGCGCCGCGAGCGCGCGGTCTCCCGCGCGCTGGCCAGTGAGGGCTACGTCGAGGTCCTGCCGTTCCCGTTCGTCGGCAAGGCGACGCTCGACGACTTCGGCCTCGCTGAGGACGACCCGCGGCGGCGCACCATGACGGTGCTCAACGCGTTGGAGAGCGACCGTTCGCTGCTGACCACGACGCTGCTGACCGGGCTGGCGGAAACCTTGCAGCGCAACGTTTCCCGCGGCCAGCGCGATCTCGCGCTGTTCCACATCGGACAGGTCGTGCAGCCCGCGGAGAACCAGCCCGCGGTGCCCTCGGTCGGCGTGGCGTCGCGGCCCAGCGACGAGGAGATCGCCGCGCTGCACGCGTCGCTGCCGGCGCAGCCGAAGCACGTCGCCGTGATGCTGGGCGGCAACCGCGAGCACGCCGGCTGGTGGGGCAAGGGCCGCGAGGCGAACTGGGCGGACGCGGTGCAGGCCGCTCGCGTCGTAGCCGAGGCCGCCGGTGTGGAGCTGACGGTGCGCGCGGGCGAGCTCGCGCCGTGGCACCCGGGCCGGTGCGCGCAGCTGAAGGTCGGTGACGTCGTCGTCGGCCACGCGGGCGAGCTGCACCCGAAGGTCGTGGAGGCGCTGGGCCTGCCGAAGCGGACCTGCGCGATGGAGCTCAACCTGGACGCCCTGCCGCTGACCGACCGCCGCCCGGCACCGCAGATCTCGGCGTACCCGCCGGTGCTGATGGACATCGCCCTGGTGGTGGACGAGGGCGTGGCCGGGGCCGACGTGATCGACGCGGTCCGCGCCGGTGGCGGCGAGCTGCTGGAGGACGTGCGGCTGTTCGACGTCTACGCCGGTGAGCAGCTCGACGAAGGCAAGAAGTCGCTGGCCCTGGCGCTGCGCTTCCGCGCCTCGGACCGGACGCTCAAGCAGGAGGAGGCCACCGAGGCCCGCGACGCGGCGGTGCGAGCCGCCACCGAGCGCCTCGGCGCCAGCCTCCGCGCCTGACTGTTCAGCCGCAATTTCCATTGAAATCGAAGATTCGATTTCAATGGAAATTGCGGCCTTGTCACCCGAGGAGCGGCCGTGGTCAAGCTGGATCGGTTGATCAACGTCCTCGGCGGTCTCGGGGCCCGGCTGGGCAACGCCCCGCGATCCAGGTCCACGGAGCTGCGGTCGGTGGCGCTGCACGACCCGGCCGACCCCGCCCCAGGCGGTGAGGACGTCCTGCTCGCCGTCGGCGTCGACACCGACGGCGCGGCGGATCTGCTCTCGAGCACCCGCGCCGAAGTGGTCGTGCTGCGCTGCACCGAACTCGGCGAGCGGGCGCTCGCGGCGGCCCGCGACCGGCACGTGACGGTGGTGCTCGTCGATCCGGCCGTGTCGTGGGGGCAGCTGGCGGCCGTGATCTACGGGCTGGTGCTGGAGGGTCGCGAAACCGAGGCGGGCCGGGGCCCGACGGACCTGTTCGCGCTGGCCGACGCGCTCGCGGACTCGGTCGGCGGCCCGGTGACGATCGAGGACCACCGCTCCGGCGTGCTCGCGTACTCCAGCCGCCAGCACAGCGCCGACCGGGCCCGGCTGGCCACGATCCTGGGGCGGCGGGTGCCCGCGGAGATCCGGCGGGAGCTGACCGAGCGCGGCGTGTTCCGGCACCTGGAGACTTCCGACGAACCGATCTTCGTGGCTCCGCTGGGGCCGGAATCCCTGCACGGCAGGGCGGTCGTTGCGGTCCGCGCGGGCAAGGAGCTGCTGGGCTCGATCTGGGTGGTGACGGAGCACGCGCTCACGGCCGCGCACCAGGCCGCTTTGGTCAGCGGCGCGCGCACCGCGGCGCTGCACCTGCTCCGCGCCCGGGCCAGCGCGGATCTGGAGCGGCAGGTCGAATCCGACCTGGTCACCGGGCTGCTGGAGGGGCACGAGGACCCCGCCGCGGCGTTGAGTCGCCTCGGCCTGCGCAGCACGAGGTACCGCGTGGTGGCGGTGCAGGTGCACACCGGTGGCGCGCCGGAGGCCGCGCCGCTGCTCGCCTTCGAGCGGGCGACGACCGGTTTCGGCTGGTCGCGGCCCGGGCGCAGCGCGCTGTTCGCGAACACCGTCTACACGATCCTGCCGCACGAGGACGCTGAGCCGGCTTGCGAGTGGGCGCGGGCGCTGGTCCGGGAACTCGCTGGCGATGCGACGGTCCTCGTCGGGGTGGGCGGCCCGGCCGAGCCCGCGCAGCTGGTGGACAGCAGGCAAGAAGCGGACGAGAGCCTGGCGATCCACGCGACGCGGGCGGACCGGGTCGCGGCCGTGGTCTACGACGAAGCGTGGCACGAGATCCTGCTGCGGCGGCTGCGGCACGTCGCGTCGACGGGGCGGGTGCCGGATCGAGGCCCCGTCGTCGAGCTCCGCCGCCACGACCGGGAGCACGGCACGAGCTACGTCGAAACGTTGCGGGCGTGGCTGGAATGCCAGGGCGACCTGGGTGCCGCGGCGGCGCGGCTGGAGGTCCACCCGAACACCGTCCGGTACCGGATGCGGAAGATGGCGGAGCTGACGCCGCTGGACCTGGACGACCCCGATGCCAGGCTGGCGATGATCATCGCGCTCGCCGTGTAGTCGGTTCCGGCCAATCGGGGCGCCGCGATTTGTGCGATTCCGACACTGGCGCGGCGCCGCCGCCGGGGCAGGCTCCACCTCAAGACGTTTCGAGGAGGAAGCATGCGCGAGGACGGGATCGACGGGGTTCCGCGCCGGGCCGTGGTGATCGGCGCGGGTGTGGTCGGCTTGTCGACCGCTTGGTTCTTGCAGGAGCACGGCGTCGAGGTCACGGTGCTCGACCGCGAGGACGTCGCGGCCGGTGCGTCCTGGGGCAACGCCGGTTACCTCTCGCCGGGGTTCTCGATCCCGCTGCCGGAGCCGAGCGTGCTGCGTTACGGGTTGCGGTCGCTGTTCGACCGGGACGCGCCGCTGTACGTGCCGGCCTCGGTGGATCCCGGGCTGTGGTCCTTCCTCACCGGTTTCGCCCGGCGGTGCACGCCCTGGGCCTGGCAGCGGTCGATGCGCGCGTTCGTCCCGATGAACGCCGAGTGCCTGGACGCCTTCGATGCGCTGACCGCGGGCGGCGTGTCCGCGCCGACGGTGCCCGCGCCGATCACGGCGGCGTTCGAGAAGCCCGAGCAGGTCGCCGAGCTGCGGCACGAGTTCGAGCAGATCCGCCGCTGCGGCCAGGACGTCGAGGTCCGCGAACTGTCCACTTCGGACGTCGACGTGCCGCAGCTGTCGTCGAGCATCGCGGCGGTGCTGCGGGTGGAGGGGCAGCGCTTCGTGGACCCCGGCGAATTCACCCGGAGCCTGGCGAAGTCGGTGGTGGAGCGCGGCGGCAAGCTGCGCACCGGGTTCCGGGTGCGCGAGGTGCTGCGCGGCTCCGGTCAGGTCACCGTCAAGTCGGAGCAGGACGAGCGGGTGTCGGCCGAGGCGGTCGTGCTGGCCACCGGCGCGTGGCTGAGCCGGCTGGCGAAGCCGCTGGGCGTCCGCACCGCGGTGCGGGCCGGCCGCGGCTACTCGTTCACGGTGCCGACCGAGCAGCCCGTGCCGGGGCCGATCTACCTGCCCGCGGCGCGCGTGGCGTGCACGCCGTACCAGGGCGGCCTCCGGGTGGCGGGGACGATGGAGTTCCGCCCGGCGGACGATCCGCTGGACCGCGGCCGCATCGAAGCGATCGTGCGCTCCGCGCGCCCGCTGCTGAAGGGCGTCGGCTGGAACGAACGCCGCGACGAGTGGGTCGGCGGCCGCCCGGTGACGCCGGACGGCCTGCCGCTGATCGGCTCGACGAAGATGCCCGGCGCCTACGTCGCGGGCGGCCACGGCATGTGGGGCCTGACCCTGGGCCCGCTCACCGGGCGCCTGCTGGCGGAGCAGATCACCACCGGAAAGCGCCCGGCGCTCCTGCAACCGTTCGACCCGCTGCGATGAGCACGGACCTGACGACGGCGGAACGAGCGGAACTCGACCGCCTCCGCCGCGAGAACCAGCTGCTGCGAGTGGAGAAGGAGATGCTCCTGCGCATCGCCACGGAATACGCCCTGGAGCGGCGCAGCCGAGCCGAACCCAGTTGACGCAAGCGGCACGAGTGGATCTTCTCCGAACCGCCACTCGGTAGATCGACTTCCTGGCAGTATGTCCGGGTGGTCGGAGCAGGGGGTGCGCGGAGCCTGCAGGAGATCCTGCGGCAACGGCAGGGCAGCGAGTTCGTTGGCCGCAGCCTGCAGTGCAGCGTCTTCCGCACGAATCTGCAATTGCCGCCGGTGGACCGCAAGTTCGTGTTCGGCCTGCACGGGCAGGCGGGTATCGGTAAGACGTTCCTGCTGCGCCAGCTCCGGGAGATCTCGCTGCAGCACGAGGCGCTGGTGGCGGTCACCGACGACAACGAGTCCAACCTGGTGGCGGCGATGGGCGCGATCGCCCGCCAGCTGGCCGGCCAGGGCGGCGAGACCCGCGGCTTCGCCCAGCGCCTCGCCGAATACGAACGCAGGCACGACGACGTGCTGTCCGATCCGCAGGCGCCGTCGGAGGCCCGGGAACTGGTGATGTCGACGGCGATCCGGTTCGGCCTCGGTGTGGTGCGCATGGCCGCACCGGGGCTCGGACCGGTCGCCGACGCCGTCCCGCCGGAGAGGCTCCAGGCGTGGATGGAGCAGTGCCGGGGCTACTTCGCGCGGAAGTTCGGTAGCCAGGCCGATGTCCGGTTGCTGCTGTCGCCAGTCGAGGAACTCACCCCGTTCCTGGTCGAGGACTTGCGGAAGCTCGCCCAGCACCGCCAGCTGGTGATGCTGTTCGACAACTACGAGCGCACCTCCGAGGTCATCGAGCCGTGGCTGCTGCGCATGCTGCAGGGGCACTACGGCGAACTTCCCGTCGCCCTGATCCTTGGCGTCGCCGGGCAGCACCCGCTGGATCCCAACAGCTGGGGCGAGTACTCCTCGATCACGGTGACCTGGCGGCTCGATCCGTTCACGTCAGAGGAGGCCCGAACCCTGCTGAACCGCAGGGGAGTCCGCGATCCGGGCCTGGTGGACGTCGTGCTCGAACTGTCAGGTGGGCTTCCGCTGCTGGTCGCGACCTTGGCCGAGCCGGGGCACGATGCGCACGACCCGACGGCAATGGCGGTCGCGCGGTTCCTTAACTGGGTACCCGACCAGCAGCGCCGCGAGGATGCCGTGTTGGCCGCGCTGCCCCGGGGCCTCGACGAGGACATCCTGATCGCGTTGGGAGCGGAGGAAGGCACAGCCGATCTGTTCCGTTGGCTTCGTGACCGCCCGTTCGTCCACGAAAACCAGGGCCGTCTCCGGTACCACCAAGTGGTTCGGGAGACGATGGTGCGCTACGAACGCGGTCGCGCGCCGCGGCGTTTCCGGCTACGCCATCAAACGCTGGCCGAGCACTTCCACCGGAGCCGTCAGGAACTCGCGTTGCCGGGTGAATCAGCCTGGTACGACTGGGAATGGCGGGCGCTGCTGGTTGAAGAGTTCTACCACCGGCTGTGCTGGGCCGCGCACCGCTGGTTGCCGGACGCCATGGAGCACTGCGCGGCGGCGTGCGACGTCGACGCCGGGACCGCGCAGTCCTGGTTCGACATGTTCGCCGAGGCCGCGCGGGATTCGGCGGTGTCGATAGTCGTCACGTTCGTGCGCGACGTGCAGCGCTTCGTGCGCCCCAGCGGGGAACTGGATCTCAACGGCCTGCGGAAGTACCTCATCGGCAGGCTGGAACAGGACAGCACCGGGCGGGCGGCGAGTACCAGGGCGCGAACCTGGGTTGCTACCGATGCCGGGGCAGCCACTTCGGGTGGTGGCGCCTGGTCGTTCGGCGAGCAGGAACGCCGGGGCTCCAACTACCAGGGAAAGCAGGACCATTTCGGCACGGACCTGTCGGAGTCGGTGCCACCGGTCATCGGGGAGTGAAGTTGCGGGCGGCGAACTCGGTGGCGGTGATGCCCATCAGCACGAGGCACTGGGCTCCGCCGCACAGGAATTCCGGGTCGCGCAGGCGGCCTTCCTCGCGGAAGCCGAGTTTGCCGTGCAGCGCGAGGGAAGCGGCGTTGCCGTCGTAGATCCCGACCTCGCACTTGCGGTAGCGCAGCCGCCCGAACATGAACGCGAGCAGGGCGTTGATCGCGTCGTCGGCGTAGCCGCGGCGGCGGTGCTGCGGGCCGATCCCGATGCCGTAGCCGAACCGGCCGGAACCGGGCTCGGCCTGGCTGGCGGACAAGGAGCCGACCAGCGTCCGGTCCAGCAGCGTCTCGATGGCCAGCTGGATGTCGTCGCCGGAGTCGGCGTGGTGCGCCCGGTGCGCTCCCCAGTGCCGGTAGCCGTCGAACTTCGGGTAGTGGGTGTCGGACGATTCCCGGTCGAACCGCATCAGCGCGCGCCGGTCGGCCGGCTCGACGCGCCGCAACCGCACCCGCTGCCCGACCGGGCCCGACGTCGTGATCGACATCGAACGGCGGGCACCCGTGCCGGGGCGGGGTGGGGTCATCGTCATCGGCAACGATGATGCCCGGAGAGCCGCGCCGAAGTCGAAGCGGGGTGCCCCCGGCTGCTAGCCGCGCACGGCGCGCAGGGCGAGCTGCGTCCGGTTCTCGCAGCCGAGCACCGCCATGAGCCGCGAGACGTGGCCCTTGACCGTGCCTTCGCTGAGGTAGAGCCGGGCGGCGATGTCCGCGTTCGGCAAGCCCTCCGCGACCAGCGCCAGCACTTCCCGCTCCCGTTCGCCGAGCGCCGCCAGCTCGGGATCGGGCCGGGGGCCGGGCTCGGCCTCGCGGCGTTTCCGCAGCCGCCGCGCCGCTTCTTCGGAGAGCACCGACGCGCCCGTCGCGGCGGCGATCACCAGCGGCACGAGCTGAGCGGGGGGAGTGGTCTTGAGCAGGAACCCGGTCGCGCCCGCGTCCAGGGCGCCCAGCACGTGCTCGTCGGTGTCGAGCGTGGTCATCGCGACCACGACCGGCGGATCGGGCAGCTTGCGGATCTCCTCGGTGGCCGTGACGCCGTCCATCCCCGGCATCCGCAGGTCCATCAGGACCACGTCGGGCCGGTGGCGCGCCGCGGCTTCGACGCCGGCGGCGCCGTCGTGGGCCACCGCGTCGACGACGATCTGACCGGTGGCGGACAGGATGATGCAGAGGAATTCGCAGACCATCGACTCGTCGTCCACCACGACGACGTGCACGGCGTCACCGGTCACGGCAGGTGCGTCAGCTCGGTCCACGTGCCATCCCGCTCGTCGGCGCTTGGGGAATCGCCTGCAGGCAGGCTCGCCCGCAGAGCGTAGCCGCCGTCGCAGGTCGGTGCGTGCTCGCAGTGCCCGCCGAGCAGCGCGACCCGTCGTCGCAGGCCGGTGAGCCCGATTCCGTTGCCGGGGCCGGAATCCGGTCCGCCGCGGCCGTTGCGCACCAGGACGTCGATGGTGTCGGCCACCTCGATCTCGACCAGGACTTCGGCTCCTGGCGCGTGCTTCCGCGCGTTCGTCAGCCCTTCCCGCACCACCTGCCGCACGGTTCGCGCGAGAGACTGCGGCACGGCGGCGAATTCCTCCGCCACCACCAGCTGCACGGACTGGCCGGCGGCGCGTGCCTCGTCGACCAGTTCCGCCACCTCCGGCGGTGGGGCGTGGCCGGAAGTGCCCAGCAGGTCCAGGAGTTGCCGCAGTTCGGCCAGTCCTTCGGTGCCGAGGCGGCTCATCTGCTCGGCGGCCTGCCGTGCATTGCCCTCTGTCGTCGTGACAGCGAGGGCGTTGGCGTGCAACACCAGCAGGGTGAGCACATGCCCGAGCGTGTCGTGCATTTCCGCCGCCACCTTCTGCCGTTCCTGCTCGCGCGCCTCGCGGATCGCGGCGGCCCGCTCGCGGGCCAGCGCCGCGACGCGGTCACGGCGGGCCTGGCGCAGCCGTCGGGACAGGCTGACGCTCACACCGCCGAGGACGGGCCCCGCCGCGCTCAGCACGGCGGCGAGGGCCGAGTCCCCGTCGAGCGTCGCCCGCACCCCGACCACGAGCAGGTAGCCGAGCAGGATGGCGCCCGAGATGCGCAGTTGCCGCGGTGTGCGCGCGTCCTCCACCACCAGCGCGGTCGCCCACGCCAGCGCGAGGGGAACCCAGATCACGCCCTGCTCGACCATCAGCGTCCGCCACGGCGAGTCGGCGAGTTGCATCACTCCTGCGACGACGGCGACCGCCGCCATCCCGATGTGCCGATGCGCGGGCAGGCGCGCGACCAGCACCGTCGCCGCCAGCTGGGCCAGCAGCCCGACGCCGATCGACGGTGCGATGGCGGTCGGCGGTCCCGGCAGCACGGCGAGCGCGAAGGCGGCGCCGAGGATCGCGAA
The DNA here is from genome assembly GCF_040654735.1 of Saccharopolyspora sp. NPDC050642. NCBI lineage: Bacteria > Bacillati > Actinomycetota > Actinomycetes > Pseudonocardiales > Pseudonocardiaceae > Saccharopolyspora > Saccharopolyspora sp. NPDC050642. The sequence continues at coordinate 280,789 of NZ_JBFAIN010000008.1, forward strand.
CGCCGCGGTGATGAACGGCAGCCAGCGCCGCAGTCGTCCGCCGGTGCAGACATCGGTCATCGGGGAATCGTATGGCGGGCGCGGGGCCAGGACACCGGTCGCGGCGCAGGTCCGGACTTTCGTCGGGCAGCACCGGACTTTCGTCGCCCGGCAGGCGAGTTCCGGCCGAACCCTTCCGGAACGGCCTGGAACGCGACGGCGGCTAGATCAGCGAGCGGTCGTCCAGGCGGCCAGGATGCGGATGCCGGTGGCGCGCGGCGTCGCGACGATGGCGAAGACCGAGATCGCGAAGCCGGGCACGAACAGCGCAGCCGCTGCCAGGGTGACGCCCAGCGCCCACAGATCGCTCGGTGGGAGGATTGGGGTGAACGGCCCGTTCGCCTCGTCTAGCTGGGTGAATGTGGCGTTCGCCGCGCAGCCGAACGCTCGTTTGATTAATGTTGCATGGGAGTGCATAATCATCCGCATGACGGTTCGAGTGGCAGTTGCCGGGGCTAGCGGCTACGCGGGCGGGGAACTGCTCCGCCTGCTGCTGTCGCACCCCGAGGTGGAGATCGGCGCATTGACCGCGGGCGGCAACGCCGGGACCAGGCTCGGGCAGCACCACCCGAACCTGCTGCCGCTGGCGGACCGCATCCTCGCCGACACCACGGCCGCCGAGCTCGCCGGCCACGACGTCGTCTTCCTCGCCCTCCCGCACGGCCACTCCGCGGCCATCGCGGCCGAACTCGGCGACGACGCGATCGTCATCGATTGCGGCGCCGACCACCGGCTCAACGACCCCACCGACTGGGCCCGCTGGTACGGCGGCGAACACCCCGGCACCTGGCCCTACGGCATCCCCGAGCTCCCCGGCGCCCGCGACCTGCTCCGCGGCTCCCGCCGCGTCGCCGTTCCCGGCTGCTTCCCGACGGTGTCCTCGCTGGCGCTCGTCCCCGCGCTCGCCGCCGGGCTCGTCGAGCCGGACGCCGTCGTCGTCGCGGTCACCGGCACCTCCGGTGCCGGCCGCGCGCTCAAGCCGCACCTGCTCTCCGCCGAGGTGATGGGCTCCGCCAGCGTCTACGGCGTGGGCGGCGCGCACCGGCACACGCCGGAGCTGATCCAGAACCTCAGTGCCGCGGCCGGGGAGCCGGTGAAGGTGTCGTTCACGCCGGTCCTCGCGCCGATGCCGCGCGGCATCCTCGCCACCTGCTCCGCCCCGCTGCGCGAGGGCGTCGACGCGGACGCGGCGCGCAAGGCCTACCTCGACGCCTACGGCGACGAGCCGTTCGTGCACGTGCTGCCCGAGGGCCACTGGCCGCAGACCTCCGCGACGCTCGGCGCGAACACCGTGCACCTGCAGCTGGCGGTGGATTCTGACGCCGGGCGGCTGATCATCGTCGGCGCCGAGGACAACCTCACCAAGGGCACCGCCGGCGGCGCCGTGCAGTGCATGAACCTCGCGGTGGGACTGCCGGAGACCACCGGGCTGCCGCTGGTCGGGGTGGCGCCATGAGCCGGCTGAAGCTCCGGCTGCACGCTGAGCAGCTGGCCGTCGGCATGGTCCCGGCGCACGTCAACCTGGCGCTGACCGGCGGCACCGCGCCGATCCACGGCAGCCTGACCACCGGCGCGGGCCGCACCATCATCTTCCCGTACTCGCTGGCCGCCGAGTCCGGCCCGGACGTCCGGGTGGAGGGGCCGTTCCGGGCGCTGGAGATCGACGGCCCGCTGGACTTCGCGCTGACCGGCGTGCTCGCGGCGCTGCTGGCGCCGCTGGCCGACGCCGAGATCAGCGTCTTCACCCTGTCCACATTCGACACCGACTGGATCCTGGTCCCGGCCGACTCGGCCGTGCGGGCCGCCGAGGTGCTGACCTCCGCTGGGCACACCGTGGATATCGAGGAGAGCCAATGAGCGTGACCGGACCCGCCGGTTTCCGGGCGGCGGGGATCGCCGCCGGAATCAAGGCCGCGGGCGCGCGCGATGTCGCGCTGGTCGTCAACGACGGGCCGCGACAGGCCGCGGCCGGGGTGTTCACCACCAACAAGGTCAAGGCAGCGCCGGTGCTCTGGTCGCAGCAGGTGCTGACGGAGCGCAAGCTCCGCGCGGTGGTGCTCAACTCCGGCTGCGCCAACGCCTGCACCGGCCCGGAAGGCTTCCAGGACACCCACGCCACCGCCGAGAAGGTCGCCGACGTGCTCGGCGTCGGCGCCATCGAGATCGCGGTGTGCTCCACCGGCCTGATCGGCGAGCGGCTGCCGATGGACGCGCTGCTGTCCGGTGTGGACACCGCGGCCAAGGCGCTGGACGCCACCGGCCAGGCCGGGCTCGACGCGGCCACCGCGGTGCTCACCACCGACAGCAAGCCGAAGCAGGCCTTCGGGAAGCACGACGCGGGCTGGTCGGTCGGCGGTTTCGCCAAGGGCGCCGGGATGCTCGCGCCGAACCTGGCCACCATGCTCAGCGTCATCACCACCGACGCGGTGATCGCAGGCGACGACCTGGACGAGGCGCTGCGCGCGGCCACCAAGGTCACCTTCGACCGGCTCGACGTCGACGGCGGCACCTCCACCAACGACACCGTCCTCGTCCTGGCCTCCGGCGCCTCCGGCGTCGAACCGTCCAAAGAGGACTTCACCGAGCTGCTCACCACCGTCTGCACGGACCTGGTCCGCCAGCTGCAGGACGACGCCGAAGGCGCCACCAAGACCATCGACATCACCGTGCGCGGCGCGGTCAGCGAGCCCGACGCGGTCGCCATCGGGCGCACCATCGCCGAGGACAACCTGGTCAAGACCGCGATGTTCGGCTCGGACCCGAACTGGGGCCGGATCGCGATGGCGCTCGGCCGGGTCGACGCCGAGATCGACGTGGCCAAGCTGGAGATCGCCACCAACGGCGTCACGCTCTACGCGAACGGCACCAAGGCCCGCGACCGCAGCGAGGCCGACCTGTCCGGGCGCGCCATCGAGATCGTCGTGGACCTGCACCTCGGCGAGCACGCGGCGACCATCCTGACCACCGACCTGTCCCACGCTTACGTCGAAGAGAACAGCGCGTACTCGTCATGACCCAGCAAGAAGCCGGCGACCGGCTGGCCACCGCTGCCGAGAAGGCCAGCGTCCTCGTCGAAGCCCTCCCGTGGCTGCAGCGCTTCCACGGCGCGACCGTCGTGATCAAGTACGGCGGCAACGCGATGATCGACGATGAGCTCAAGCGCGCCTTCGCGCACGACATGGTGTTCCTGCGGCTCGCCGGACTGCACCCGGTGGTGGTGCACGGCGGCGGACCGCAGATCACCGCGATGCTCGACCGGCTCGGCATGGAAGGCGAGTTCCGCGGCGGCCTGCGGGTGACCTCCCCGGAGACCATGGACGTGGTGCGCATGGTGCTGGTCGGCCAGGTCGGGCGCGAACTGGTCGGGCTGATCAACCAGCACGGGCCGTACGCGGTCGGCATGTCCGGCGAGGACGCCCGGCTGTTCACCGCCGAGCGCCGCACCGCGACGGTCGACGGCGAAGCCGTGGACGTCGGGCTCGTCGGCGACGTGGCGTCGGTCAACGCCGACGCGGTGCTCGACCTGATCAAGGCCGGCCGCATCCCCGTCGTCTCGACCGTCGCCCCGGACGCCGACGGCGTGGTCCACAACGTCAACGCCGACACCGCCGCCGGGGCACTGGCGGTCGCGCTCGGCGCCGAGAAGCTCGTGGTGCTCACCGACGTCGAGGGCCTCTACACCAACTGGCCGGACCGCGGCTCGCTCGTGTCGCGCCTGGACGCCGACCAGCTGGCGGAACTGCTACCGAGCCTGTCCAGCGGCATGGTCCCGAAGATGGAGGCCTGCCTGCGCGCGGTGCGCGGCGGGGTGCCGCGGGCGCACGTCATCGACGGCCGCCTCGCGCACTCGGTCCTGCTCGAGGTGTTCACCAGCGCCGGAGTCGGCACGATGGTACTGCCGGCGCAGGTGGAGGAGGACGCATGAGCAACGCTCACTTCCTTTCTGCTCATGCGGTCCGACCGGGTGCGGGTGTCCCGCAAAACACCGAGGAAGGCGAGAACTGATGACCACCAACGCCGCGGGAGCGCAGCGCTGGCAAGCGTCCATGATGGACAACTACGGCACCCCGAAGCTGACCCTCGTCAGCGGTTCGGGCGCCGAGGTGACCGACGCCGACGGCAAGACCTACGTGGACTTCCTCAGCGGCATCGCGGTCAACGCGCTCGGCCACGCGCACCCCGCCGTGGTGCAGGCCGTCTCCGAGCAGATCGGCAAGCTCGGCCACGTCTCCAACCTCTACGTGCACGAGCGGGGCCTCAAGCTCGCCGAACGGCTGCTGGACCTCGCCGGCGCGGCAGGCCAGGGCCGGGTGCTGTTCTGCAACTCCGGCGCCGAGGCCAACGAGGCCGCGTTCAAGATCGCGCGGCTGACCGGCCGCGCCAAGCTGGTCGCCGCGCACGGCGGCTTCCACGGCCGCACCATGGGCGCCCTCGCGCTCACCGGCCAGCCCGCCAAGCAGCAGCCCTTCGAACCGATGCCGCCCGGCGTGGTGCACGTGCCCTACGGCGACGTGGCCGCGCTGGAGTCCGAAGTGGACGACAACACCGCGGCGGTGTTCCTGGAGCCGATCCAGGGCGAGAACGGCGTGATCGTGCCGCCCGAGGGATACCTCCAGGCGGCCCGGGAGATCGCCACCCGCAACGGCGCGCTGCTGGTGCTCGACGAGGTGCAGACCGGCATCGGCCGCACCGGCTCGTGGTTCGCCTTCCAGCGCGCCGGTGTCGTGCCCGACGTGATCACCCTGGCCAAGGGCCTCGGCGGCGGCCTGCCGATCGGCGCCTGCATCGGCATCGGCGCCGCCGGCGACCTGCTGCACCCCGGCCAGCACGGCACCACCTTCGGCGGCAACCCGGTGGTCTGCGCCGCCGCGCAGGCGGTGCTGGACACCATCGCCGCCGACGGGCTGCTCGAACACGTCGAACAGGTCGGCAAGGAACTGGTCACCGGCCTGCAGCAGCTCGACCACCCGCTGATCGGCGAGGTGCGCGGCGCGGGCCTGCTCATCGGCGTCGGCCTCACCGAACCGGTGTCGGCCAAGATCGCCGCCGCCGCGCAGGACGCCGGATTCCTGATCAACCCCATCCAGCCCGACGCGATCCGGCTGGCCCCACCGCTGATCGTGCGGCCGGACCAGGTGCGGCGGCTGCTCACCGCCATGCCCGCGCTGCTCGACGCTGCCAAGGAGAACCACTGATGCCCCGGCACTTCCTCCGCGACGACGACCTCACGCCCGCCGAGCAGGCCGAGGTCCTCGACCTCGCCGACCAGTTCAAGGCCGATCCGCACGGCTCCGACGCGCTGGCCGGGCCCAAGTCGATCGCGGTGCTCTTCGAGAAGAACTCCACCCGCACCCGGCTGTCCTTCGAGGTCGGCATCGCCCAGCTCGGCGGCCAGCCGATCGTCGTGGACGGGCGGATGATGCAGCTCGGCCGCGAGGAGACCATCGAGGACACCTCCCGGGTGCTGTCCCGCTACGTCCACGCCGTGGTGTGGCGGACCTTCGCGCAGGCCCGCATCGACGCGATGGCCTCGGTGTCCCGGGTGCCGGTGATCAACGCGCTCACCGACGAGTTCCACCCCTGCCAGGTGCTCGCCGACCTGCAGACCGTCCGGGAACGGCACGGCAAGCTCGCCGGCCTCACCCTGACCTACCTCGGCGACGGCGCCAACAACATGGCGCACTCGCTGATGGTCGGCGGCGTCACCGCCGGCATGCACGTCCGCATCGGCGCGCCGGCGGGCTTCCGCCCGCTGGACTGGGTGCTGGACGCGGCCCGGAAGCGCGCCGCCGAGACCGGCGGCTCCGTCGAGCTGTTCAACACCCCGAACGGCGCGGTCGAAGGCGCGGACGTGCTGGTCACCGACTCCTGGACGTCGATGGGCCAGGAGAACGACGGCAAGGACCGGGTCAGCCCGTTCCGGCCGTTCCAGGTCAACGCCGAACTGCTGGCCGCCACCGGCAAGACCGACACCAGCGTGCTGCACTGCCTGCCCGCGCACCGCGGCATGGAGATCACCGACGAGGTGATCGACGGCCCGGCCAGCGCGGTGTTCGACGAAGCCGAGAACCGCCTGCACGCGCAGAAGGCGCTGCTGGCGTGGCTGGTGCGACAGCCATGACGACCCGCGTCGCGCGGCAGGCCCGCATCATCGAACTGGTCGCGTCGATGGGTATCCGCAGCCAGACCGAGCTGGCCAAGCTGCTCGCGGGCGACGGCATCGAGGTCACCCAGGCGACGCTGTCGCGGGACCTCGACGAACTCGGCGCGGTCAAGCTGCGGGGTGCCGACGGCGGGGCGGCGGTCTACGTCATCCCCGAGGACGGCAGCCCGGTCCGCGGCGTGCAGGGCGGCACGTCGCGGTTGAGCCGGCTGCTCGGCGAGCTGCTCGTCGGCGCCGACGGCGCGGGCAACCTGACCGTCCTGCGCACCCCGCCCGGCGCGGCGCAGTTCCTGGCCAGCGCCATAGACCGAGCGGCGCTGCCGGAGGTGGTGGGCTCCATCGCGGGCGACGACACCGTGATGATCGTCGCCCGCGAGCCCCTCACCGGGCACCAGCTGGCCGCCCGGTTCACCGACATGGCCGCGGGCGAAGGGCAATCCGAAGCGGACGCCGAAACGCCGCGGTCCACAATGGATGACGACGACCCACACCAGACCGGGGGAACACCGTGACGCAGCAAGGCAGCGAGCCGACCAAGCTCTGGGGCGGCCGGTTCGCCTCCGGCCCGGCCGAAGCGATGGCCGCGCTGAGCCTGTCGACCCACTTCGACTGGCGACTGGCGCCCTACGACATCGCCGGATCACGCGCCCACGCCCGCGTGCTGCACCGCGCAGGGCTGCTCACCGCCGACGAACTCGAGCGGATGCTCGCGGGCCTGGACGTCCTGGCCGCGGACGTCGAGGCGGGCACCTTCACGCCGGTGATCGACGACGAGGACGTGCACACCGCCCTCGAACGCGGCCTGTTGGAACGCGTCGGGCCGGAACTCGGCGGCAAGCTGCGCGCCGGGCGCTCCCGCAACGACCAGGTCGCCACGCTGTTCCGGATGTGGCTGCGCGACGCCAACCGCCGCGTCGTCGCGGGCGTCCTCGACATCGTCGACGCCCTCGTCGCCCAGGCCGCCGAGCACCCCGACGCGGTGCTGCCCGGCCGCACCCACCTGCAGCACGCGCAGCCGGTGCTGCTGGCGCACCACCTCCTCGCGCACTGCCAGGCGCTGCTGCGCGACGTCCAGCGCTTCCGCGACTGGGACGCCCGCACCGCGTTCTCGCCGTACGGCTCGGGCGCTCTGGCGGGCTCCTCGCTCGGGCTCGACCCGCAGGCCGTCGCCGCCGAGCTCGGCTTCGCCGGCGCCGTCGACAACTCCATCGACGGCACCGCCTCGCGCGACTTCGCCGCCGAGGCGGCGTTCTGCCTCGCGATGCTCGGCGTGAACCTCTCTCGCATCGCCGAAGAGGTGATCATCTGGAACACCGCCGAGTTCGGCTACGTGACGCTCGACGACGCCTGGGCGACCGGCAGCTCGATCATGCCGCAGAAGAAGAACCCGGACGTCGCCGAGCTGGCCCGCGGCAAGTCCGGGCGGCTCATCGGCAACCTCGGCGGCCTGCTGGCCACGCTGAAGGCGCAGCCGCTGGCCTACAACCGGGACCTGCAGGAGGACAAGGAGCCGGTCTTCGACTCCGTCGAGCAGCTGGAGCTGCTGCTGCCCGCGATGGCGGGCATGCTCGGCACCCTGACCTTCCACACCGGGCGGCTCGCCGAGCTGGCGCCCGCCGGCTTCACCCTCGCCACCGACATCGCGGAGTGGCTGGTGCGCCAGGGCGTTCCGTTCCGGGTCGCGCACGAGGCGTCGGGGGAGTGCGTGCGCACCGCCGAGGCCCGCGGCGTCGGGCTGGAGGACCTGACCGACGAGGAACTCGCCGCGGCCAACCCCGCGCTCACCCCGCAGGTGCGCGAGGTGCTGACCGTCGAGGGCTCCATCGCCTCCCGCGACGCGCACGGCGGCACCGCCCCGAACCGGGTGGCCGAGCAGCGCGAACGCGTCGTCGACAACGTGCGGCAACATCGCGAGTGGCTGTCTAAGTGATCACGGTTTGGGCACGACCGGTAGTGTCTTGCCTGTGAGTCAGGTGACGCGCGACGAACTTGCCCTCGATCCACTGTGGGTGGCTCGCCGCCTGCTCGGCTGCGAGCTGCGGTCGACCGGGCCGCAGGGCGAGGTCGGCGTGCGCCTGGTCGAGGTGGAGGCCTACCGCGGCCTGGACGACCCCGCGTCGCACTGCTACCGCGGGCGGACCGAGCGCAACGCCGTGATGTTCGGTCCGGCCGGTTACTTGTACGTGTACTTCGTGTACGGGATGCACTTCTGCATCAACGTCGTGTGCCTGACCGACGGTGTCCCCGGCGCGGTGCTGTTGCGCGCCGGGGAGATCACCACGGGCGCCGAGCTCGCCCGCTCCCGCCGCCCGGCGGTCCGCAAGGACACCCAGCTCGCCAGCGGGCCCGCCCGGCTGGCCGGGGTCCTCGGCATCACCCGCGAGCACAACGGCGTCGACCTCACCGACCCGGAGTCATCCATCCGGTTGTACAACGGCACCCCGGTCGGCGAGGACGACATCCGCAGCGGACCCCGGGTCGGCGTCGCCGCGGCGATGGACCTGCCCTGGCGGACCTGGGTGGACGGCTCGTCGGCGGTCAGCTCGTACCGGCGCGGCGGCCGCCGCCGCATCCAGGCCCGGACGTAAACCGGGTTGCTCGCATGAGCGAGACTTGGACGCGTGAGTGAGAACATCCTTGACGAGCTGACCTGGCGCGGCCTGATCGCGCAATCCACCGACCTCGACTCGCTGCGACGGGAACTCGACCAGGGGCCGCTCACCCTCTATGCCGGTTTCGACCCGACCGGCCCCAGCCTGCACGCCGGGCACCTGATCCCGATCCTGACGCTGCGCCGCTTCCAGCAGGCCGGGCACCGGCCGGTGGTCCTGGCTGGCGGCGCCACGGGCCTGATCGGCGACCCGCGCGACGTCGGCGAGCGCAACCTGCACGACGAGAACACCGTGCTGGAGTGGACGGACAAGATCCGCGCCCAGCTGTCCGCGTTCGTCGACTTCGACGACTCGCCGACCGGCGCGATCATGGAGAACAACGCGCACTGGACCGCGGACCTGCCGGTCACGGCGTTCCTGCGGGACATCGGGAAGCACTTCTCGGTGAACACGATGCTGGCGCGGGAGACCGTCAAGCGGCGGCTGGAAACCGACGGCATGTCCTACACCGAGTTCAGCTACATGTTGTTGCAGGCCAACGACTTCGTGCAGCTGTACCGGAAGTACGGCACCCGGCTCCAGCTCGGCGGCTCGGACCAGTGGGGCAACATCATCGCCGGCGTCGACCTGGTCCGGAAGCAGGAGTCGGCCGCCGCGCACGCGCTGACCCTGCCGCTGGTCACCGACTCGGAGGGCCGCAAGTTCGGCAAGTCCACCGGCGGCGGCAACGTCTGGCTGGATCCGACGATGACCACGCCGTACGCCTGGTACCAGTACTTCGTCAACGCGGCCGATGCCGACGTGGCGAAGTACCTGCGGCTGTTCACCTTCCTCGACCGCGAGGAGATCGACGAGCTGGAGCGGAGCACGGTGGAGCGGCCCCAGCTGCGGGCCGGCCAGCGCAAGCTCGCCGAGGAGCTGACCACGCTGGTGCACGGCGCGGATCAGACCCGCAAGGTCGTCGCGGCCAGCCAGGCGCTGTTCGGCAAGGGCGAGATCGCCGAGCTCGACGAGGCGACCCTGGACGCGGCGATGGCGGCGGTGCCGACGGCGGAAGCCCGGCTCGCCGACGCCCCGACGATCGTGGACCTGCTCGTCGAAACCGGTCTCGCCACCGGGAAGGGCGCGGCGCGGCGCACCATCAAGGAGGGCGGCGCGTACGTCAACAACGGCAAAATCGCTGATGAGGAGTGGTCGCCGAGCAAGGACGACCTGCTGCACGGTCGCTGGCTGGTAATCCGCCGTGGCAAGCGTCACACTGCGGGCGTTCGGGTCGTGGACTAGCCTGGAATCAGCACCGGAAAGGGGCGCTGAGCTGCATGTTCGGGCTCCGCCGGTGCTGATTCGAGCCGATTTGACTCGACGCTGAACGAGGCGTAAATTGTTTCAAGTCAGCGCGGAACGGGCCGATGAAAAACGGACCGGGCACTGGCGCGGGGTCGCGAACCAAGCTCCTTCCTCAGGGTGGTAGAGTGGGCGTCCCGATCAGGAAATCGAAATTCAGCAGCCGGCTTGATTGTCCGTGCGGTGAGGTTGCGGTTTCCGACCAGATCTTTGATGAAAAAGTGCTTGGCTGCGGCCGGGCGGAATAGCGAGCCGAAATACGGCGATCCGGCGGGGGTGACCCCCCGGGAAAGCCGAAAAAAAGGGCCTGCTACTCTGGTCGACAGCAAAAGCGAGAAAGAAAATGCTCCCCGGAGCTGCGGTCCTGATAAGGGGTCGGGGTGATGGTGTGGGTGTGTTCTTTGAGAACTCAACAGCGGACTGTTTTGGTTAGTGTTCTTTTATGCCCCCGACCATTTCGGTGGTTGGTGGTTTCTT